>DASRJA010000106.1:0-25603 GCA_035649695.1 Mycobacterium sp.
CGGCCAGCGCCGCGCTGATCAGATCGCCTCGGTGAGGACACTGTCCACGAGGCAAACGCCCTGACCAGCACTGATGAGTACACGTGAGACCCAAGCGAACGTATGATCGAACAGTGGGTGAGCTCCAGTCGATCGGCTACACCGGGCAGCCCGTACAACAGGCGTTCCGGCGGGTGGACCCGCCGGTCGCGGTGCTGGTCGACCTGGCCGCGCTGTTTCCCCGCGAGCCGCATCGCGCCGGCGGCTACAACCCCGCTGGTCTGCAGATGCACTCGGTCGTCGAAGGGCGGCTCACCTGCTGGGGCATCTGCGAGCAGGGCTACTGGTGGGGGCTGGTCACCTACGACATCGTCTACGGGGCACGGCGAAAATCCGTCACCCACTGGATCCCGGCATGGATGCTCAAGCGGAAGGCCGACTGAGTGATTTAGCCGACCGTGCCTCGGCGATCCGCCGCTGTGCCTCGCCGGGTGATATTCGCAGCCGTCTGGACAGCACGTCTGCCCACGAAGTCCCGCCGAACATCGCTGGATCGCCCGCAGTAATCAGCTGCCCGATCAGCCGCCGGTCGAGAGCCACCATCTTCCTGTCGATCTCTCCCAGCCGCTTGAGGAGTTCTGTCTTCTCAGGGCGCGTCAGCGCTTCCAGCGGAAGCGCGGCAAGTGCTCGGTAGCTTGCTTCGGCGGCATCGAGCGCCGCGATGATCTGTTGTTTACTCGAACTCATGTTCGAATGATATCGCCCCGAACCGACACGTGACGAAATTTATCCACTTGCCGAGAGCATGAAGTCTGCGCAGCGTTCGCCAACCATGATCGCCGGCGCGTTGGTATTGGCCCGAGGGATGCGCGGTAGCGCCGAGGCGTCGGCCACCCGCAGACCGCGGACGCCGCGCACCCTCAGTTGCGGATCCAGCACGCTGTCCGGTTCAGTGCCCATCGCCGCCGTACACGCCGGATGCCCGGTCGTCGCCACCGTCGCCCGGACCCACGCCGCAATCTCCTCGTCGGTGTTCACGTTCGGGCCGGGGTGGACCTCCACCGCCACCGCTGACGCCAGCGGGTCCGTCGACACGATCTCGCGCGTGCGCCGGATTGCCCGGACGAACGCGGCTACGTCGCCGGCAGAAGTCAGCGTGTTCAGCTGGATCGCCGGGGCATCCCGGGCATCGGACGACCGGACCATTACGCTGCCGCGGCTTTCCGGCGTCCAATAGGACTGCAGGATGGACAGTGCCGGCCGCGAATAACTCATCTCGTCGATGCGCGCATAGATCGGCGCGTGGATCAGCTGGAAGTCCGGCGCGGCCAAATCAGGAGTCGAACGAATCTGCGCGACGGCTTCCATCAGGTTGCTCGTCAGCTTGCCTGACCGGCGAATCAGCCAGCGCAGCAACCACTTCGGATTGCGCGCGTCGGCCAGCCCGATGAAACCCGGCGCGAGGCCCCAGTTCATGAACGTGGCCGGATGGTCGGTGAGGTTGTGCCCCACCCTCGGGCTGCCCACAATGGGATCGATTCCGACCGAGCGGAGATGCTCGGCGGGCCCGACACCGGACAACTGCAACAGTTGCGGCGTGCCGTATGCGCCTGCGCTGAGCACGATCTCACGTCGCGCTGTCGCGGTAAACGACCGCCCGCGGCGCTCGTACTCCACGCCGACCGCCGCGCCGTCGCGGATCACGATCCGGCGCACCAGCGCACTGCTGACCACTGCAAAATTCTCGAGACGCCGCGCGTGGTCCAGGTAGGCGCGTGCGGTGCTCCACCGCTGTCCCTTCCACACCGTGACGGGTGAGATCGCGGCGCCGTCGAGCTCGGGTCCGCTGATGTTGTCGTTGGCGCATACTCCAGCCGCCCGGGCAGCGGCGACGAACCGGCGCGAAACCTCGTCGGGCTCAGCCACTCTCGTCACCCGCATCGGTCCCGATTCAATCCTGTGGAACACCGGTTCGACGTCGTCCCAGCCCCATCCAGGCACCTGCCAGCCGTCGTAGTCGTCGCGGGTGCCGCGCACCCAGACCATTGCGTTCATCGCGCTGGTGCCGCCGAGCACCTTGCCGCGTGGCTGCGGGATGCGCCTGCCGTTACAGCCCGGCTCCGGCTCGGATTCGAATGCCCAGTCCGTCTTGCCGCCCATCTGCGCCCCGTAGGCCAGCGGCGCGCGCACCGGCAGTCGCCGGTCCGACCCGCCTGCCTCGATCAGCAGCACCGAGTGCGACGCCGCGGCCAACCGCGCGGCCACGGCGCAGCCCGCGGAGCCAGCACCGATCACCACGTAGTCGTAGCTCCTCACACCACGTTCACCGCATCGAGAAACCGGGCACCGTAATCGGCGTCGCCGCCGATGTGCACGTCGCGGTCGCGCCAGCTCACCCGTTGCGTGCCCCACTCCGGGAACTCCAGTGCGACACCGTCTATCTGCGCGGCGCTCACCGCAGGTGACCCCAAATCAATACCGCCGTCGGGTCGCACCACCCAGCAGCCGCCGCCCGGCCCTGACAATGTGATCGACACCGGCCGGTCCAGCCACTCGTGCCGGGCCGCGCGCAACTGGTTGCTTAGCACCGCCATCATCCACTCGAGGACCACGGCCATTCGGTCGCCGTCCGTGTCGGGGACGGGACGGCCTAGCGCCGGCGCGATGTCGTGCCGCAGATGAGTGTGCGTGTCGAACACGATCGCGCACAGCAGCTGGCTCGCCCTGAACGTGCCCAACTCGGCCAGCCGCATCGGAGCGCGAGCAAGCGGAGTGCGCGACACCGGACCCATCATGCGCAGCATCACCTGACTCCACCGCTCGTACTCGGTCAGGACACGCGACGGCGGCCAATCGCGGCGGCGATCGACGAGCGCGTCGTTGGTGCGTTCGATGTCGTTGCTGCGCATCAGTTCCAGTGCGGCCGGCCCGAACAGTGCGCGGTACGCGGAACCCATGTGGGCTACGACGTCCTGCACCCGCCAGCCGTCGGCCGCGCTCGGCGTCTGCCAGTCGGCGAGGGAGAGGTCGGCACAGAACCTCAGTAACTCCGAGCGCTCGCGCCGGAGTGCGCCGACCGGGTCGTGGGCCACTCGAATACCTTACAGTAAGCCGCCCAATTAGCTAGGCCTCGTGGCCTGGATCGAGGTCGCGGACATCGGAGAACGTGACGAGCTGCTGTAACGTGTCCGGCGCGGTCCCATCGATGGGCTCGAGCAGAAATCCGACGTGATCGCCGACGTCGTAGCAATTCAGCACCACGCCGGCGAACCACCCTGCCGCGTCGTCGAGAATCGGCAAGTCATGCGGACCGGAATGCCAGGCACAGCGGCCGAATTTGTCGGTCTCATCACCGGTTTCGCCGCCGAACAGGCGGGCCAGTTCGCTGTGCCGCCGCTCGATCAAGTGCACGGCAAGATGGCTGGCGCCCTTCGCTACCCGGTAGGTGTGGTTGCGTTTCGACAGTCCGACCAAGAACCGCCGCGGGTGGATGCTCACTTGACTCGCGAAACCGACGAGGCAGCCTGCCGACTCATCGGCAGTGCGGGTGGTGACCACGAACATCGGATAGTCGAGCAACGAAACCAATTTCTCGAACGCTTTAGTCATCGCTCCGTCGCTAGGGTTGACGGATGGCCAGAAAGTATGCGACCGCCGATGCGGTCAGCTTGCCCGACCTCCTCGAGTTCATCCGGCCGCGACATCGCATGGTGCTCACCACATTTCGATCGGACGGGTCGCTGCAGAGCTCTCCGGTGTCGGGCGGTGTCGACGATGCCGGTCGCATTGTGATCGCCAGTTACCCGCAGCGCGCCAAGTCGGCCAACGTCCGTCGCACGCCGCGCGCCAGCGTGATGGTGCTGTCCGACGAATTCAATGATGCCTACGTGCAGATCGACGGCGACGCCGAGGTGATCGAACTGCCCGATGCCGTGGAGCCGTTGGTCGACTATTACCGCTCCATCGCCGGCGAACACCCCGACTGGGCGGAGTACCGGCGGGCGATGGTCGACCAGGGCAAGTGCCTGATCCGCGTCACTCCGCGCCGATGGGGTCCGGTGGCCACCGGCGGATTCCCTCCGCAATAGCGCTACCAGGCGCCGTCGAGGTCGAGCGTCATCGAGCCTGCGGGATCGGCGCGGAACTTTCCGGTCCCCGCCACCGTCGCCAACCCATCCGTGCCCGACGCGACTCGGAGCTCGGCCGCCGCGACGCCGTCGCGGTACTCGCCGTCGTGAATCAGCACGATTCCCCCGTCCTTACCGCCGATCGTGCCGGTGATGTGCTCGACGCCGACGAACAGCGCGGTCTTGTCCGGCGCGTAGGCCATCAGCCATTTGGTCGTAGAGGTGCCCTTGATGTCGCCCTCGTAGCGCTTGGCCACCAGTGCTTCGGTCAGCTTCGTCGCTTCATCGCCATCCTCGAATGGTGTCTCGTCCCAGCTGGCGATCTCGAAGCGCGCCTCGATGTGTCTGCTCATGACAGCCGGATACCCCGGACGAGAGGTCGGGAATCGACGGGCCGATCAGGACGCTGTGCGCCGGCTGTGGTAGTCAGAGCAAGGTGGCCGCGTTGCGTCCGCTAGCACGTCAAACTATAGTCTGGACACATGTCCAGAGGGTTCGGAGTTTTTGCGTGACGCCATTTGTCCAGCTCACCGGCCCTCGAACTTCCGACTGCTGCGCGTCTTGGTGAGTTGACCGTGCGCATCGCCTTGTTGTCCTACCGGAGCAAAACCCATTGCGGCGGCCAGGGCGTCTACGTTCGCCACCTGTCCCGCGGGCTTGTGGAACTCGGCCACGACGTCGAGGTGTTCTCCGGGCAGCCCTACCCCGAAGTGCTCGATCCGCGGGTGCGGCTGACCAAGGTGCCGAGTCTCGATCTGTACCGCGAGCCGGACCCGTTCCGGATTCCGCGCCCCAGTGAGATCAAGACGCGCATCGATCTGCTCGAGCTGCTGACGACGTGGACGGCTGGCTTTCCCGAGCCGAAGACATTTAGCCTGCGCGCTGCCCGGCTCCTTGCCGGCCGGCGCGATGATTTCGACGTCGTGCACGACAACCAGTGCCTCGGCACCGGTCTGCTGACGATCGCCGAGCTTGGTTTCCCGGTGGTGGCGACCGTGCACCATCCGATCACGCGGGACCGAGTTCTCGACGTGGCTGCCGCCCGCTGGTGGCGAAAGCCGTTGGTTCGGCGCTGGTACGGGTTCGCGGAGATGCAGCAGACGGTCGCCCGCCAGATCCCAGAGCTGGTGACGGTCTCGTCGACGTCGGCTGCCGATATCGCAGAAGACTTCGCGGTCGCGTCCGACCAGCTGCACGTGGTCCCGCTCGGCGTGGACACCGCGCTGTTCAAGCCCGCGCAGCGGCGGGTGCGCAACCGGATCATCGCGATCGCCAGCGCGGACGTGCCGTTGAAGGGGGTCAGCCATCTGTTGCATGCAGTCGCCCGGTTGCGTGTCGAACGCGATCTCGAACTGCAGTTGGTCGCCAAGCTCGAACCCAACGGGCCGACCGAGAAGCTGATCGCCGAATTGGGCATCTCCGACATTGTGCACAGCTCCAGCGGGCTCTCCGACTCGGAGCTGGCCGATCTGCTCGCATCGGCTGAAATAGCGTGCATCCCTTCGCTATACGAGGGTTTCTCGTTGCCTGCGGTCGAAGCCATGGCCAGCGGCACACCGATTGTCGCCAGCCGCGCCGGTGCGCTGCCGGAGGTGGTCGGCGCCGACGGCGAATGCGCACGGCTGGTACGGCCGGCCGACGTCGACGAGCTGACGCGCGTGCTGGGCGAGCTGCTGGACTCCCCGACAGAGCTGCGCCGCCTCGGTGCGGCGGGACGTCGTCGCGCGCTCGAGGTGTTCAGTTGGGAATCCGTTGCAGCGCAAACCGTCTCGGTCTATGAGAAGGCCATGGCGGCATGCTGACTGTCGACTACGACCGGCTGGGCGTCGGCGCCGGCACCAAGGTGATCGATGTCGGTTGCGGCGCGGGCCGGCATTCGTTCGAAGCGTACCGCCGCGGTGCCGACGTCATTGCGTTCGACCAGAACGCGGCCGACCTCAACGACGTCGACGAGATTCTGCAAGCAATGAAAGACCAGGGCGAGGTGCCCGAGTCGGCGCGGGCCGAGGCGGTCAAGGGTGACGCGCTCGACTTGCCGTACGACAACAGTACTTTCGACTGTGTGATCGCGTCGGAGATCCTCGAGCACGTACCCGAGGACGATCGTGCTATCGCAGAACTTGTCCGGGTGCTCAAACCCGGTGGCTCCCTGGCGATCACGGTACCCCGGTGGCTGCCTGAGAAGGTGTGCTGGATTCTGTCCGATGAGTACCACGCCAACGAGGGCGGTCACATCCGCATCTACCGGGCTGACGCGCTGCGCGACAAGGTGCTTGCCCACGGCCTGCACCTGACCCACACCCACCATGCGCACGCCCTGCATTCACCGTTCTGGTGGCTGAAATGCGCTGTGGGAACGTGGAATAACGACCACCCCGCGGTTGCTGCCTACCACAGGATGCTGGTGTGGGACATGGTCGGCCAACCGTGGCTCACCCGCACCGCAGAGTCGCTGCTGAACCCGCTGATCGGCAAGAGCGTGGCGCTGTACTTCAGGAAGCCGGTGGTGTCTGTTGCTGGCTCCTGACGTTCCCGGCGTGCCCGGCGCCCTGACGCCGGCGCAGTGCCGCCAGACCGCGAAGTCGATTGCCGCAACGCAGGAATCCTCTGGTGCCATCCCGTGGTTCGACGCCGGCCACACCGATCCGTGGGATCACGTGGAAAACGCGATGGCGCTCACCGTCGCCGGGCTGCTGGAGCCGGCCCGGGCGGCGTTCGACTGGTGCCGACGTGCGCAGCGGCCGGACGGATCCTGGCCCATCCAGTTGCGCAACGGCGTCATCGAAGACGCCAACAGCGACAGCAACTTTTGCGCCTACATCGCCACCGGCGTCTGGCATCACGTGCTGATCACCCGCAACCGGCGGTTCGCCGAGACGATGTGGCCCGTAGTCACGAAGGCCATTGACTTCGTGGTCGGCCTGCAGGCGAGTGGCGGTGAAATCTCCTGGGCCAGAAGCCCATCGGGACCAGAACCTGATGCCTTGCTAACCGGATGCGCCAGCATCTACCACAGCATCCGGTGCGCACTGGCGCTGGCAGACTACTTCGACGATCCCCAGCCCGAATGGGAGGTCGCCGTCGGCCAGCTGGGTCACGCGATCGCGCATCACCCCGACGCATTTGTCACCAAGGATCGCTGGTCGATGGAGTGGTACTACCCGGTGCTCGGTGGCGCGCTGCGGGGCGCGGCGGCCCGGTCACGCATCGACGAGAGGTGGGATGACTTCGTCGTGCCCGGGCTCGGCATCCGCTGCGTCGACGACCGGCCATGGGTCACCGGAGCGGAAACCTGTGAGCTGGTAATGGCATTGGACGCGATCGGAGACTCGGCGCGTGCCCACGAGCAATTCGCGGCCATGCATCATCTGCGCGAGGAGGATGGCTCCTACTGGACCGGACTGGTGTACGCCGACGGCAAGCGCTGGCCGGTGGAGCGCACCACGTGGACAGGTGCGGCGATGATCCTCGCCGCTGATGCGCTATCGAGAACCACGCCTGCCAACGGCATCTTCCGCGGCGCGGACCTGCCCCGCGGCCTGGAGGGCGAATACGACTGCGCCTGCGCCACCAGCGACCGCTAGATCTGCCAGTCCTGCGCGCCGTCGTTTTGGGCGTACAGACCAACGGAGTTGGTCACCACGATGGGATCGCCGACACCGAAGTTGTTGTAAAACCATTCCGCGTTGGACGGGCTGATGTTGATGCAGCCGTGGCTCACGTTACGCAAGCCCTGGTCGCCTGCCGACCATGGCGCGCTGTGCACGAAGTTGCCGGTGTTGTCGAATTGAACGGCGAGCTGGACGTGCAGCCGGTAACCATCCGGCGATGTGTTCGGCACGCCGTATGTCGCGGAGTCCATTACGACGTCGCGCATCTTTCCCTGGACGTAGTAGGTGCCGTTGGGAGTGTCGTGGCCGGGCTTGCCCATCGACATGGGAAAGACCTGCTCCACATCGCCGTTGCGGGTGATGGTCAGCTGATGGGTTGCGTCGTCAGCCGTGGCGACCAACGCATCGCCAGTGACGAAGCTCGACTTCGTACCTGCTGCGTCGACGTTGACCACAGCGTGCGCGGGCCAGAAGTCGAATGGCCGCCAGCGCACTTGGGAATCGTTCATCCAGTAAAACTTGCCGGGGACAGGCGGATCCGACGAAACATGGATCGCTTGTTCGGCGGCCGCTCGATCAGCGACGGAAGTGCCGAAGTCGACGATTATCGGCATGGCGACGCCGACCATTGAGGTGTCGGACGGGTTGATCACCGGCGGATCGAACGGCGCAATGCCGGTGAACGGAGTCGGATCCTGACCGACCGGCGTTCCATCGGGGATCGCCAACGGGAGTGGAAGCGCGAACACTTCGATCGGCGCAGCAGGCGGTGGGTCGGGCGGCGCCACAACATCGGCTTCCGGATCCGCCAGGGCGCGCGGCATCAACCCGGCCATGGCCGCCAGCATCGCCATTGAAACCAGCACTGCAGCCCTTCGGGCACGCGAAGGACAAGAATCGTCACGCACCCATGAATGGTTACTTGCCTGTGCCACAAGGCCATCAAGCACGCATAACGGTTAGGCAGCGAAGTTCGATCCCGGCAGCCGTGTTTCGGGCAAACTTGGTGAGCATGACGGGTCGGACGAGCGACAACCTGCTTATCGTGCACTGGCACGACACGGGCCGCTGGCTCGGCGCCTATGGACACCCCGGCGTCTCGAGCCCGTGTGTGGATCGCTTGGCCGCCGAGGGCATCCGCTTCACGCGCGCACATGCGGCATCCCCTGGATGTTCTCCCGCACGCGGCGCGATCTTCACGGGTCGTTATCCGCACAGCAACGGCCTGATCGGGCTGGCGCATCACGGATTTGAATACCGCGAAGGGGTGCGCACGCTACCGCACATTCTGTCGGAAGCCGGTTGGTATTCCGCGCTGTTCGGTATGCAGCATGAGACGTCCTACCCGTCGCGGCTCGGCTTCGATGAGTTCGACGTGTCGAACTCCTGCTGCGAATACGTGGTCGACCGCGCGCAGGAATGGCTCGTGGAGAGCGCCCCGCTCGAGGAGGGTGATCCGTTTCTGTTGACCGCGGGCTTCTTCGAAACGCATCGGCCGTGGTCGCGAGCGCGGTATGAGCCTGCGCCACTCGACGATGTGGAAGTGCCGGCATACCTCCCTGATATCGCGGAAGTCGACGCCGACATCGCCGACTTCTACGGGGCGATCGCGGTCGCCGACGCCGCCGTCGGTCGTCTGCTCGACACACTGGCCGAGACTGGCTTTGACGTCAACACATGGGTGGTGTTTTTCAGCGACCACGGTGAGCCGTTTCCTCGAGCGAAATCGATGCTGTACGAGGCCGGTACGGGCATTTCGTTGATTCTCCGCCCGCCGACGCGGCTGGGAATCGCACCGGGTGTCTACGACGAGTTGTTCAGCGGCGTCGATCTGCTGCCGACGCTGCTTGACTTGTTGGGCATCGAGATACCCGCCGACATCGAGGGCATCTCCCATGCCGGGAATCTGCTTCGGCCGGCCACCGACGCCGCACCGGTGCGCGAGCGGGTGTTCACCGAGAAGACCTATCACGACTCGTTCGACCCGGCCCGGGCCGTTCGCACCAAGGAGTACAGCTATATCGAGAACTACGTGCCACGCCATCTCGTGGATCTGCCGCTGGACGTCCAGGACAGCCCGTCCGGGAAAGTGGTCGCGCCATTCGTGGCAGGCCCGCGGCCGGCGCGCGAACTTTATGACCTGCGCGAGGACCCCGCGGAGTTGAACAATCTGCTCGCAGGTGAAGTGTCCGAGCCAGTAGAGCAGATCGCCACCGAGCTTGCGATTCTCCTTCACGAGTGGCGGGAGCGGACCGGGGATGTCTGTCCATCGGAGTTCGCCGGGCCTCGAATCCTCGTCGAGGTCAGTGAGACGTACATCGAGGCCACCATGCGAACCCTCGGCGTGCGGCCCACGTCGCAGTCGCCGATGGGGATCCACCGTGGCTTAAGGGAATTGACCGGCACGTCAGGCTAACGGCGTCGGACACGGACCAGGGCTCCACGTGACGGCGCGATGGCCACCCCGCGCGATTGCCGGCCTTCGTCGCGGGCAGTCGACGGGTGAATGGTGTAGTTGCGCCACAGGGTTCGCAAGACTACGCGTATCTCCATGGTCGCGAAGGCTGCACCGATACAGCGGCGAACACCGCCGCCGTAGGGGATCCATTCCGCGGGGTCGGGGCGACGGGAGATGAACCGATCGGGATCGAAGCGGTCGGGGTCGGGGAAGACGGATTCGTCGGCATGCAGCAGCCCGATGCTGGCGACGATCGTCTGTCCCTGCGGGACGGTCCACGGACCGATCCGCAGCGTCGGGGCCTTCACCTGACGGAAGGTGGTATCGATGACCGGGCGGGTGCGCAGGATCTCAAAGATGGTGGCGTTCAACAGTTCCTCGGATCCGGCGTCGAGGTCGGCGACGAGGCGGTCGAGCAACTGCGGGTGTCGCTGCAGCCGCTCGACAGCCCACGCGAGGGTGGTGGCGGTCGTCTCATGGCCGGCCGCCAGCATGGTGATCAACTCGTCGGCGATCTCCGCACGACTCATCGGCGAACCGTCCTCATAGCGACTCTGCAACATCAGGGCCAGCACATCGTCCCGCTCACCCAACGCGGAATCAGCCAGAGCCTTGTCGATCAGCCGGTCGACAATCGCGTCGTACTCGCGACGGTACTGGTAGAACCGGCCCCATGGGCTCCACCGGCCCCAATCCCATTGCGGCACAGGGGCCAACGCGAGCATCGAGCCGAGTCTGATTCCCGGCGGCAGTATCTCGCGGAGGCGTTCCAGCTCGTGACCCTCGGCGCCGAACACTGCGCGCAGGATCACGTTGAGCGTGATCCGCATCATCGACGGCATCGCCGCAAAGGTCCGATCCTCGGGCCAGGTTGCGAACTCGTCGGCCGCTTCGCGTTCGATGATCGCTTCATAGGCGGCCAGGCGCCGGCCATTGAACGACGGTGTGAGCAATTTGCGCTGGGCGCGATGCCGTTCGCCCATCAGCGCGAACATCGAATTCGGCCCCATCACCCGGCCGAGATTGGCGTCGGTTGTGTCCGCGATGTCCGGGGCGGTCCTGAACAGCTGCCGAATGTGGCTGGGATCGCTGATGACAACCATCTGACCGAAGATGGGCAGGTCGATCGTGAACGCCGATCCGTATCGGCGACGCAACATCTGCAACGCGATCCTGCGGTTGGCTACCGCTATCACGCCTTGCACGGCACGAGGCAGTGGCGGTCCTGGTGGCATCTCCACGACCGCCGTCGGTGCCTCGCGCTCAATTGTGGTCATGGCGCGGCGACGATAGCCCGGCGAGGCATCGAGTCAATGCACGGAAAGTGTCGCTTGTTACAACTGTTGGCCGGGCGTGCCCGAGGTCCGCTCCAGGACGCG
Source organism: Mycobacterium sp. (assembly GCA_035649695.1). Classification (GTDB taxonomy): domain Bacteria; phylum Actinomycetota; class Actinomycetes; order Mycobacteriales; family Mycobacteriaceae; genus Mycobacterium. The sequence continues at coordinate 11,555 of DASRJA010000106.1, forward strand.
CATCGAACCCGTTGCCAAGACCTCGCGGAAGTCTCCCGTGCTGAGCGCACGCTGATAGATGTGAAACGGAGCCTGGCCGCCGTCATTTGGATCCGGGAACACGTCGTGGATGATCAACGCACCGCCGACATCCACCCAGCGGGCCCAGCTGTCGAAGTCGCGCTGTGCGGCCTCTTCGGTGTGGCCGCCGTCAATGAACAACAGCCGCAACGGCATTCGCCAACCGCGAGCGACGACAGGGGACTTGCCGACGATGGCCACCACGTAGTCGTCAAGGCCCGCCGTGTCAAGCGTGTGCCGCAGCGTCGGCAGCGTGTCGAATAGCCCGGTCACGGCGTCCACCATCGACGCGTCGTGGTACTCCCAGCCTGCCTGATGCTCTTCGGAACCGTGGTGGTGGTCGACTGTGTAGATCACCCCGCCGCTCTGCTGCGCCGCGGCCCCCAGCAGCACGGTGGACTTGCCGCAGTACGTGCCGATTTCGACGCCGGCGCCGTCACCCAGATAACGGACGGCGGTGTCGAACAGCGTGCGGCCCTCGTCGGCGGGCATGAAGCCCGTGACCTGCTCGGCCAGGGCGAAGAGTTCGTCTGTGCGGCTCATCGGCGGCTACCTTACCGTTGCTGGTAGATGGTGGTTGTAGTAGCGTCCGGACACGTGTCCGATCCGGTCTTGGAGTCGACTCGGCGCCGCCTGACCGCCAAACAGGCCGACACTGTCGATCGCCTCGGCCGTGCCGCACTGGACCTCTTGAGCCGCGAAGGATTTGCCGGTCTAACCGTGCGGCGGGTAGCCGCCGAGGCCGGAGTCGGGGCGGCGACCGCCTACACATACTTCTCGTCGAAGGAGCATCTCGTCGCCGAGGTGTTCTGGCGTCGGCTGGCCGCGGCCCCACCCGCGGCGCACGACTCGGGCGATGCGGCCGCGCGCGTTGTCGACGTGCTTCGCGAGATCTCGCTGTTGGTCGCCGACGAGCCCGAGTTCGCTTGTGCCGTAACGAATGCGCTCCTCGGCAAAGATCCAGACGTCGAGGTGCTGCGGCTGCGCATCGGGCGCGATATCCGCGATCGGCTCGCCGCCGCGCTCGGGCCAGATACTGATCCGGACATCATCGACTCGCTGGACATGCTCTATTCCGGAGCGCTGGTGCGCGCGGGGATGGGCTACGCGTCATACGCGGATATCGCGCAGAGGTTGGAGAAGTCGGCGCGGCTGATGTTGCGCTAGCGAGGGCCGAGGATCGCGGTCGCGGCCGCGGTGGCGGGCTCGACTATGCCTTGCACGTCGCGGTCGTCCTCGACAAACAGCGCGGTCAGTTCCCGCAACCCGCCCAGCAGGATCAGCGCGAGCGGGCGGGAGATCGGCGCCAGGCTCGCGCGCCGGAAGCCGGGGCTGTCGGTGAGGTCGACGAGCATATCCGTGAGCGCCTCCATGGCGAGCCGATGCAACGGCCTCGCCACCGCCCCAAGGGCGGGCGCCTCGCGGATCCAGCTCAGCGTGATCGCCGGGCGTGACCCGATGTGGTCGACGTAGGCCCCGGCCGCCTGACGGATCTGTTGCTGCCAGTCCGCCTCGGGGTCGACCGCCGCCTGGATGCTGGCGATCAGGTCCTCGTTGTTTCTGCGCAGCAGCTCGATCAGGCACTCTTCCTTGCTGGCGAATTGCTCGTAGAAGGTGCGCTTCGACGTGCGTGCGTGCCGGACGATGTCGGCGACGGTCGTGTCGCGATAGCCGCGCTCACCGATCGATGCGGCCAGCCCGTCGAGCAGCCGGTCTCGGAAGGCGTCGTCGACCGACGCCGCCTTGTCGAGCGCTGTCGTCATTTCGCCTCCCTGAAGCCCTTGCGCTTATCTGGTACCAAGCGGTACCGTACTACAAACACCCACGGTACACCGAAGTACCAGGGAAACGGCCAGGAGTGATTCACCCATGACTGAGACCGCAGTGACCGCCGAAGCAACAACCCCGACGACTGTCGGCAAGATGCCGCCGGTCGTGCGCCTGCCGAAGGCCGTACAGATGGTCCTGATGTCGGCCTTTCGCCGCCCGTTCTTGCAATACGCGTTGAAGCGTTACGGCCCCGTCTTCGCCATCAATGTCCCGTTCTTCGGCCGCAGTGTGGTCGTGTCCGATCCCGCGCTGGCCCGGCAGGTGTTCCTTGCGAGTACCGACGACCTGATCAACGTGCAGCCGAACCTCAGCAGGATCTTCGGACCGGGTTCGGTATTCGCATTGAACGGCAAGGAGCACCGGGCTCGCCGCAAGCTGCTGGCCCCGCCGTTCCACGGTCAGAGCATCAAGAACTACGAAAAGGTCATCGAAGAGGAGACGCTGCGCGAGACGGCGATGTGGCCGGAGGGCGTGGAGTTCCGGACGCTCGAACCGATGAACAGGATCACGTTGAATGTCATCCTGCGCACCGTGTTTGGGGCCGAGGGCGCTGAACTCGACTTCCTGCGCGAGATCATTCCGCCCTGGGCCAAGCTGGGGTCGCGGATGGCCACCCTGCCGGAGCCGCCGTTCAGCACCGGGCGGCGCAGCCCGTGGGGCCGGTTGGAGGAGTTCCGCCGCAACTTCGACCGCACGGTCTTCGCGCTGATCCACAAGGCCCACGCCGACCCGCACCTCGACGAGCGCACCGACATTCTGGCGCTGCTGCTGCGTAGCACCTACGAGGACGGCACCCCGATGTCGCGCCAGGACGTCTCGGACGAACTGCTGACGCTGCTTGGCGCCGGGCACGAGACAACTGCGTCGACGCTGGGTTGGGCCTTCGAGCGGTTGCGCAGGCATCCTGACGTTCTCGCCAAGCTGGTCGACGAGAACGACGACGGCGGAAACGAGTTCCGCCAGGCCTCCATTCAAGAGCTGCAGCGGAACCGGACCGTGATCGACTTCTCCGGGCGGCATGTTCAGGCGCCGCACTTCGATCTCGGCGACTGGCGAATTCCCCACGGCTACACGGTGATGATCGCGATCGCCAATGTGCACGCCAACGCCGATGTCTTCCCGAATCCCGAGCGCTTCGACCCGGACCGCTTCGTCGGCACCAGGACACCGACGGCGTGGATCCCGTTCGGTGGCGGCACCCGCCGCTGCATCGGAGCCGCGTTTGCGAACGTCGAGATGGACGTGGTGCTGCGAACGATCTTGCGGCACTTCGTGATTGAGACCGACGACGCCCCAGAGGAGAAGATCCATTTCCGGGGCATCGCGTTCACACCGAAGGACGGCGGGCGCATCGTCGTGCGCCGCCGCGAGTCAGCGGCCGCCTAGGCTTGCTGTGTCTCCCGCTTCGGCAGTTTCCAGCCCGGCCGCGGGAAGTGGCAGGTGTAGCCCGTCGGGAAACGCTGGAGGTAGTCCTGATGCTCCGGCTCGGCTTGCCAGAAGTCACTCGCCGGGGTGACCTCGGTGACCACCTTGCCGGGCCACAGCCCTGACGCGTCGACATCGGCGATGGTGTCCAGCGCGATGCGCTTCTGCTCATCGTCGGCGTAGAAGATCGCCGACCGATAGCTGGTGCCGACATCGTTGCCCTGCCGGTTGCGCGTCGTCGGATCGTGGATCTGGAAGAAGAACTCCAGCAGATTGCGGAAGTCCGTCTGCGACGGGTCATAGGTGATTTCGATGGCCTCGGCGTGGCCCGGGTGATTGCGGTAGGTCGCGTTCGCGTTCTCGCCGCCCGTGTAGCCGACGCGAGTCGATACGACGCCGGGCTGCTTGCGGATCAGCTCCTCCATGCCCCAGAAGCAGCCGCCGGCCAGGATCGCCTTCTTGTATTCAGTCACGCTGATTCCTCCTTTGAGGCCGACTTGCTGAACAAAGCCTTGTAATCGCCATAGCCCTCTGCCTCGAGATCGTCGAGGTGGATGAATCTCAGCGAAGCCGAGTTGATGCAGTAGCGCAACCCACCCTCGGCCCGTGGTCCGTCGGTGAAGACGTGACCGAGATGGCTGTCGCCGTGTGCGGAGCGGACCTCGGTGCGGATCATCAGGTGGGAGAAGTCGCGCTTTTCGACGACGTTCTCGGCATCGATCGGTTTGGTGAAGCTGGGCCAACCCGTGCCGCTGTCGAACTTGTCGACCGAGGCGAACAACGGCTCGCCCGACACCACGTCGACGTAGATGCCCGGGTCGTGGTTGTCCCAGTACTCGCCGGTGAAGGGGCGTTCGGTGCCGTTCTTCTGCGTCACGTTGTACTGCTCTGGCGAGAGCGCGCCGACCGCCGCAGGATTTTTGTTGTATTGATGCGACATAGTGCCTTTATAACCGCGTGGCGTGCCTGATTAATCCGCGGCTGTCGCTACCGTAAATACATGCGGTCAGTCGTTCTCGCTGTCTGCGTGGTGCTCGCCGCGTGGAGTGCCCCGTCAGCGTCGGCCGACCCGGTCGCGCCACCCGAGGCAACCGATGCCGAAGGCGTCGCTTTCACGGACAACCCGGCGATCGTCGATCCGCATCCGATGCCGGTCGAGTCGTGGAGTCGGGTCGGCAACGATCGCGCCGTGGCGGTGCATTTCACGACCGGCACACCCGCCTGTAACGGCGTGCATGCGACCGCTCACGAGACGGCCGACACGGTCACGATCGACCTGAAAGGTGGTTCGTTGCCCGCGTCCGCCGGCCGCATGTGCATCATGCTTGCGGTGACCGGCACGCTCGTCGTGCCGCTGCAAAGCCCGCTCGGCGACCGACAGGTGCTCAGCGCGGCATAGGCCCCAAGCGGACCTTCTCCACGATCGCGACGATCTTGTCGGCGACAACTTGGGGCTGATAAAGCATCACGTCGTGCCCGCTGCCGGCGACGATCAGGTTGTCCGCCCAGAGGGTCTCGGCCAGCACGCTGTTCGCTCGGTGAACCTGGAACTTGGTGTAGCTCTGGGGCGTCAGGTCAGTGGGCGGCGGGAACTTGTCGGAACTGAGCACGACAGCGGGCACCCTCGGCAGCGGTGGCGCAGGCGCCGCCTTGAGCCGAGCGAACGCGTCCGCGGCGAGAAACCCTTCACCGTGCGCATTCGGCGCCGGTGCCCGTGCCTCCCGGTCGAACTCGGTGTCCTGATCGGGTCTGCCCAGCCTCGGTAAGTACTCCGACGTCGGATCCACGAACACGAGACCGCTGACGAACTCGGGGTGGGTCCGCGATAGCAGGTCGGCGATGAGCGCGCCATACGAATGTGACACCACGACCATCGGTGTTGAAAGGTCCGCGGCGACAATCAGTTTCACGATGTCGTTGACGTCCTGCTGGACTGTGTGCGGTTGAGGGACAGGGGTGGACCGCTCTGGTCCGTCGGGTCGCGTGTTGGGCCGGTCGTAGGCGCAGACGCGGGTGGTCTTCGCGAGGACGGGCACCACGACGTTCCACTCCGCGGCGTAACTTCCCTTGCCGGGAATGATGAAGGCCGTCGGCGATCCGGTGCCCTGACAGTTCAGAAAGAGTTGGCGGCCATTGCCGATGTACACCAGCCCCGCGAAGTCGGGTTCATGCGGATTCGGCGCGCATCCGGCGAAAACAGCGAGCGCGAAGGCAAGCCCGAGCAGGGCCTTCACGTGTCTGACGATACGACCGACGCTCGACAAACGTGGGTAGAACGTGTTCTAGTTCTGGTTGTGACGAGCAAGACGTTCACCCGCGACGAGCTGGCCGCGGCGTTCGAGACATTCGAGGCGACGGTCGATCGGGCCGCGCAGAGCCGCGACTGGGATCCCTGGGTTGAGCAGTACACACCCGACGTGACGTACGTTGAACACGCAGCGGGCACCATGCACGGTCGCGACGAGGTGCGGGCCTGGATCTGGAAGACCATGGAGACCTTTCCCGGCAGCTACATGACGTCGTTCCCGTCGCTGTGGTCGGTCATCGACGAGCCGACCGGCCGGATCATCTGCGAGCTGGACAACCCGATGCGCGACCCGGGCGACGGCACCATCATCAGCGCCTCCAACATCTCGATCCTGACCTACGCCGGCGACGGCCACTGGTGCCGTCAGGAGGACATCTACAACCCGCTGCGGTTCGTCTCGGCGACAAGGAAGTGGTGCCGCAAAGCGCAGGAACTGGGCACGCTTCCCGACGAGGCGGCGGCCTGGCTGCGTCAGTTCGGAGACCTGAGGTGAGCGCGAAACTTGTCATCGGGGCCAACGGCTTCCTCGGCTCGCATGTCACCCGACAGTTGATAGCCGACGGTCATGAGGTCCGGGCGATGGTGCGGCCGAACGCGATGACAGTTGGCATCGACGACCTGCCCGTCACCCGATTCCACGGGGACATCTGGGACAACGACACTCTGCGCGAGGCGATGACCGGTGTCGACGACGTGTACTACTGCGTGGTCGACGCCCGTGGTTGGCTGCGTGATCCCGCGCCGCTGTTTCGCACGAACGTCGACGGCACGCGCAACGTACTGGAGATCGCGAAAGACGCTGGGCTGCATCGGTTCATCTACACCAGCAGCTACGTCACCGTCGGGCGCCGCCGCGGCCACATTGCCAGCGAGGACGACACCATCGTCGACCGCGGGCTGACGCCGTACGTCCGGTCTCGGGCGCAGGCCGAGAACATCGTGCTCAAGTACGCGACGCAGCACGGCTTGCCCGCCGTCGCGATGTGCGTGTCGACCACGTACGGAAGCGGTGACTGGGGCCGCACCCCGCACGGCGCGATCATCGCGGGCGCGGCATTCGGCAAGCTGCCGTTCGTGATGAGCGGCATCGAGCTGGAGGCCGTCGGCGTCGACGACGCGGCGCGCGCCATGATCCTGGCCGCCGAGCGCGGCCGCCAGGGGGAGCGGTACCTGATCTCGGACAAGATGATCAGTAATGCCGACGTTGTGCGCATCGCGGCGGAGGCGGCGGGAGTTCCGGCTCCCACCAAGTCAATTCCACTACCTGTGTCGTACGCATTGGCGACCGCGGGCAGCTTCAAGGCCAAGCTGCGCGGGACCGACGAACGGCTGTCGCTGGGGTCGTTGCGGTTGATGCGTGCTGAGGCGCCGGTCGACCATGGCAAGGCGGTACGCGAATTAGGTTGGGAGCCAAGACCAGTGGAGGAATCGATCCGCGAGGCCGCCCGGTTCTGGGTGGGCCTGCGCGACGCCAAACGAAAGAGCAAGACGGCCAATTAGCCGGAGATCGGCAAATTGACCTCCGCGTCAGTCGGGTTGGTCTACAGTCGCGCCGTGGGGGAAGACCAAGCGCCCACTGATGCACCCGGCACGGAGCCCGGGGGCAATCCCAGCGGTGCCAAGATCGGTGAGGCGCTCGCGTCCGAGCTGTCACGCGTCGTCGCCGCCTACACCCAACAGATTCAGGAAGCGCTGCAAACCTGCCTTTCTCAGCTCACCGAGCAGTGGCAGTCGGCGTTTGCGGTGTACGCCGCCGAGTACACCAAGCAATGGCAGGAGGCCATGCGGGCGGTGGCCGTGCAGCAGACGCATGGTGCTCCGGCCTCCGAATCATTCGAGGAGAAGCAGGGGGAGGCCGAATAGACATGCGCGCCGAGGTTTCTGCATCGCTTTGTAGTCCAGAGGATCGTCCCGTCAGCCTGAAGATCGATCCGGTGAAACTGGATGCGCGGTCATCTGGAACACCGACGGTCAGCGCCGACCCCATCGAAGTCGAGCTGCCCGACATCACCGTCACAGTCCCCGAAATCACCGTCGAGTTGCCCAATCCCACGCTCAACGTGACCTTTGGGGTTGGCGACAGCGGCGTCGTCGAATACCTCGAGGGTGTTCGGGCGTTCTTGCAATCGCTGGACCCTTTGGATCCCAGTGACGTCGCCTTGGGGGCCGCCGCGCTGTTGGCGATCGGGCCCGACCTGATTCGGGCGGTTGCCCTGCCGAAACTGGAGCTCGAGGCCGAGCTCGAGTTCGGGGAACTGAAGATATCGGCGGACGAGGCGCTCGCCATCGACACCGGCCGCATTCGCCTGCACGGCGTGCCGGCCACCGATGACGTGCTGCCAGTCAAGATCGCCGCAGACCTGGACGAAACCGGCGTGACTGCACTCCTCGACGGCATGCGGGCGACCCTGACCGGTTGCCTCGTGCTGAACGGTGGCGACCCACCGCCGGCACCTCCGGCCCCGCCCGCCACCGTGCAGGGCGTTGACGTGAAGGTCGACGCGAACAAGAAGCTGCTGGTTCTCATCATCCACGGCCAGGGATTCGGGCCGGTGCAGGGAACGGTGGTGCTCAGTCAGGTCGGGCTGTCGCTGACGCCGGTCCAATTCGTTTCCTGGACCGACCAGGAGATCGAGGTGATCTTCCAACCGATCCCGCCGCCGGGGGCGTATGCGGTCACCGTCACGACCGCGCAGGGGGCGTCGACGCAGCCGCTGCCAGTCACCGTGAGCAATTAGCCGCTGATTCGAAACAGCGCCATCGCGTTGGCGTCCAGAATGGCATGGGCCTCCGCGGGATCGGTGGCGTCGATGATGTACTCGACGGCACGGACGAATGTGTCGCCGTCCTCGTAGGGAAAATCGGTGCCCAGCAGGATGCGGTCTGCGCCGAATGAGTCGATGGCGCAACGCAATGCCGGTGCGTGGCAGTGGCTCACGGTGTCGTACCACAGCCGGTGAACGGCATGACTGGGCGCCTCGGGCGTATCCGGCGCCTCCCATGCAACATGATCGTCCGCGCGCAGCGGGATCATCGGCAACGCGCCGCCGAGGTGCGAACAGATGATCCGCACGTTGGGGAAACGCTGCAGGTGACCCGACGTGATCAGCTGCATCGCGGCGATGGTGTCCTCAAAAGGTGCGCCGACTGTCCACGTGATGTGATGCTCGCTGACCAGCGGCGAACACGCCCCGTTGCCGACGGGGTGCAGATACAGAATCGCGCCGCGCCGGTCGAGTTCGGCGAAGACGGGCTCGAACTCGGGATCGGTGATCGCTCGATCGAGAATGCTGGTGTTCATCGTCAGCCCGGACATGCCCAATTCATCAATGGCCCTAGACATTTCGGTGATCGAAGCGTCGATGTGGGGCATCGGCGTGGCCGCGAACGCGCGAAAGCGATCAGGATGGGACGACACCAGCGCTGCGTACTCGTCGTTGACATAGCGTGCCGCGGCCGCGGTACGGGCCACGTCGTCGCCGTATGGCAATTGCGGCGCGGCGGACAGCACTTGGATGTCGACGCCTGCGCGATCCATCAACCGCAGCCGCGCATCCAGTTCGGCCCCACCGCCGGCTCCGATGCCGCGTTGGGTGGCGGTGTCGGATCTGCCGAGGTCGACCAGCATGTCGAGGTACGCGTCGGTCCAGTAGTGCGCATGCACGTCGATACGCATGTCTGTCAACGGTATTCGGTTGAACGCCACGCCGACGGGTGTTTAGTGAATAGCCTCATCCATCGCGGTCGGACTAGCGTCGGATGACGTGACCGAGAAACTGCACGTCGACCTGTCCGGTGCGCCGCAGACCATGCTGGCCACGTTCTACGCGAAGGCTGTGGACGCCGACCTTCCCCAGCCGATCCTGGGTGACCGGTTTGCGAAGGACATTGTCGACCGCGTCGACTACGACTGGAAAAAGACGTCGATCACGGCCACGAACTCGCCGGCGGTGACGACCCGCTCCGCGCACTTCGACAACTGGGCGCGTCAGTTCCTCGCAGTCCACCCGCACGCCGTCGTGCTTCACCTGGGCTGCGGTCTGGACGCCCGCTTCTTCCGGCTGGCCCCAGGCCCGGGTGTGGATTGGTACGACATCGACTACCCCGACGTCGCGCACCTGCGTCAGCAGCTCTATCCGACCCGCGACCACTACCGCGTCATCGCGGCCTCGGTCACCGACCCGAGCTGGTTCGCCGAGATTCCGCGAGACCGCCCGACGCTGATGGTCGGCGAGGGTCTGACCATGTACCTGACTCAGGAGGACGGCATCGCGCTGCTGCGTCGCGTCGTGGAGCACGCTCCGTCCGGCGAATTGCAGTTCGACGCGTTCAACCGGTTGGGCATCAAGGCGCAGTGGACCAACACGGTGGTGCGGCGCTCGGGAGCGACGCTGCATTGGGGCATCGACGGACCTGACGACATCGTCACAGCGGTGCCCGGGGTGCGGCTGCTGTCATGGGTCTCGGCGATCGACGGAGACGCGTTCGCGCGGGTGCCCTGGTACTACCGGTGGACGCTGAAAGCGATGAGGATCGCGCCGGTGCTGCGCTACATGGCGCAGTACCACCGCTACGCCTTCTGAGCGCGGACGCCCAGCACCGGTTGTCGACGCCGACCGTGGCCCCAACCCGCGGCCCATGGCCAGCGGCCGCGGTCGTCTGCCCACACCAACTGCAGCGCTCGAATTTCCGGGCCGCCAAGCGCCACGGCGAAATTCATGTGCGCATCGGGATGGTCCACTTCGACGATCTCGAGGAGCGGGCCGTCACCCACAGCGATGTGCGCGCCGGGTTGGAAAACGCGACCGCCGACCGCGGCGACCGCGACATCGTTCAGCACGCGTGCCGCCCTCTCCTGCGATAGGCCGGTCACAAGAAGTTCCGGCAGACCGCGGTCGTGTAGGCCGATTGTGTAGGCGTACGGAAGTCGATCGTCCTCGACGCCCTGCACCGCCCACCCATGAATCCGGATCAGCGCGCGGAGTTCGTCGAGGTATTCCTCGGTGGTGCCGTTGGGGTTGTCGCACTGCCAGCACATGACCGCACCTTTCTGTCGTCGTTACGGCCAGCTTGCGCCGGGGGTCCGACAACCCAGCACCGGTTGCATCGCTCGTCCGTCAGCGAACTCCGCTGACCATGGCCAGCGACCACGGCCATCGGCCCAAACCAACTGCAGCGCGCGAATCTCCGGCCCGCCGACCGCCACCGCCCAGCCCATGTGCGCGTCCGGGTGGTCAACCTCGACGATCTCGATGAGCGGGCCATCGGGCAGCGAGGTCTGTTGTCCCGGCGCGAACACATCGCCGCCCACCAACCTTCGCGCGACGATGTCCAGCAGCCGGAGCGCTCGCTGCGGTGATACGCCGGTCATGAGCAACTCAGGCACATCCCAGTCATGCAGCCCGATCGTGTATGTGTAAGGCCTACGGTCGCTTTCGACGTACTGCACCGTCCAACCCTTCTTGCGGATCTTTCGTTGCAACAGGTCGCAGTAGTCGTCGTGCGTCGCTTCGGGTGATCGCACAACCAGCACATGGCACGCCTCTCTCTGTCGTCGTTGCGGCCAGCCTGCACCGGTGGTCCGACAAGTCCACGTCTTGCACGGAGAGCTCGCGGGTAGCCGATCAACGAAAGGAGGCTTCATGCTCGTCGACCACCCGATGACGCTGACCATCCCCGTCAGCGACTTGGAGCGAGCCCGAGCCTGGTACCGCGACAAGCTCGGCTTCAATCCTGTTCACGAGGTACCGGGCGAGGCACTGGCGTACCGCACCGGCTCCGGCCAGTCACTGCTGCTGTTTTCATCCGACGAGGCCGGAGCTGTCGAGCATCAGCTCGCGGCCTGGCGCGTCGATGACGTCGAGGCGGAGGTGACGAGCTAGCGGGCTTCGGCCTTCCCCTTCAGCCGCTGCAGCGTCAGCTTGATGTGTTCGGCGTTGGCCGCGGTGCGGTCCTTCACCCCGGTCGTGAACTGCGCAGGTTTACGGATCCAACCGGGACGGCGGTCCCAGGTGCGCTCGGTCACCTTGCAGCCGCCCTCGACCGGTTCGATGTCGTAGCGCCAGCGGGCCACGGGCACGACGGCGGCCGTCTTGACGTCAAAGGCGAAGGCCCTGCCTGGCTGCGCGTCGGTGACGGTGCATACGGTGGTCCACCTGCGTGAGCCGTTGCGGTTGTATCCCTTGAACACAGCACCGGGACGCACCGCGTCGCCCTTGCGCCACTTCATCGCCTCCGCCTCCTCGGCGCACGCGGCCAGCGTCGGAAGGTCGGTAATGAGGGCGTACACCGCCTGCGGATCAGCGTCGATGGTCACATCTGCCTGTGCAGAGGCCGGCTCCTGCTCAGTCATGGCCTGATCGTATCGACGGATTCCGGAACAGGGGCCGTTGTGCAGGCGTTGCCTCATCTATGAGCGACCGACCCGTACTCGAACCCACCGCTTCCCATCCCATCACCGTCGAACCCACCGGAAAACACGTCACCGTGCGCATCAACGGCGAACTGGTGGCCGACACCGACAACGCGCTGACCCTGCAGGAGTCCACCTATCCCGCGGTGCAGTACGTCCCGTTGGGCGACGTCGCCGCTGAGCGGCTGCGACCCAGCGACACCGAGACGTACTGCCCGTACAAAGGCGACGCGAGCTACTACCACGTCGTCACCGAAGCCGGCGGGACCGTCGACGATGCCATCTGGACCTACGAGAAGCCCTATCCGGCGGTCGGCCAGATTGCCGGACACGTCGCGTTCTATCCGGACAAGGCGGAGATCTCAGTCGCATAGCCTGATGCGGTGCATCGTTCGGTCAGTGTCATCTTCGACGGGCCGGCCAGCCCCGGCTTGACCCTGTCGCCGCTGAGGCGCGGCCGAGGCGACCCGTGCTATCACGACGCGCAAGACGGTGCGATCTGGCGCACCAGCCTGATGCGCAGCGGACCCGTCACGGCGCGAATCACGAAGTCGGCGCCCGATACCGTCGACTGCGAGGCCTGGGGAAGCGGCGCAACGGAATTCACCGAAACCTTGCCTGCGCTACTCGGGGCCGACGATGACGCGTCCGGCTTCGCTCCCGACGAGCCGACGATCGCCGCCGCGCATCAACGGATGCCGCACCTGCGGCTTGGCCGCACCGACCGGGTGATCGAGTCGCTCATCCCCGCGATACTCGAACAGCGGGTGTACGGCATGGACGCGCGCCGCGCGTGGCGAGCGCTGGTGACCAAGTTCGGGTCGTCCGCCCCGGGCCCCGCGCCTGAGCACATGCGGGTGCCGCCGGCCGCGGAGGTGTGGCGGCGCATTCCGTCGTGGGAGTTTCACCGTGCCAACGTCGACCCGGGCCGGGCCCGCACGATCGTCGGCTGTGCTCAGCGCGCCGATTCGCTGGAGCGGCTGGCCACCCGGCCGCCCGAGCAAGCGCGGGCGGCGATGATGTCGCTGCCAGGCGTGGGCGAGTGGACCGCGGCCGAGACCGCGCAGCGGGCGTTCGGCGACGCCGACGCGTTGAGCGTCGGCGACTACCACCTGGCCTCGATGGTCGGGTGGCGGCTTCTCGGGGCGCCCATCGACGATCCGGCGATGGTGGAGCTGCTCGAGCCGTTGCGGCCGCACCGCCACCGGGCGGTCCGGTTACTGGAGGTCACCGGCCCTGCGCACGCTCCGCGGAGAGCGGCGCGTCAGGCGATTCCAAACCTTCGTGCGCTCTGACCACGATTACTGACCTGGGCGCGTGGGTATGCGTCGCGCATGACTGAGTTCACCATTCCCGGAATATCCGAGAAGGACGCTAACGAGGTTGCCGACATCCTGCAGAAACAGCTGAGCACGTACAACGATCTGCATCTGACGCTCAAGCACGTGCACTGGAACGTGGTCGGGCCGAACTTCATCGGCGTCCACGAGATGATCGACCCCCAGGTCGAAACGGTCCGCGCATATGCCGACGTGTCGGCGGAGCGCATTGCGACGCTTGGCAAGTCACCGCAGGGTACGCCCGGCGCGATCATCAAGGACCGCACGTGGGACGACTACTCCGTCGGCCGCGATACCGTGCAAGCGCACCTGGCAGCGCTCGACCTTGTGTACACCGGCGTCATCGAGGACACCCGCAAAGCCATTCACCGCATCGGCGAGCTTGACTCCGTGACCGAGAACATCCTCGAGGAACACGCCGCCGAGCTGGAAAAGTTCCAGTGGTTCGTGCGCGCGCATCTCGAGAACGCCGGCGGCCAGTTGGCCAGCGCGGGTGCCAAGACGGAGCGGGCCGCCGCCAGCAAGGCCAAGAAGAAGGCGCCGGTCAAGTAGTAGCGGGTTCCTCCAGAGCGTCGTCACGCACCGGGCGGTCGGCGAGTTCCTCGTTGCGGCCGAACAGGTATGGGTAGGCGATGCCCGCGATGGCTGCGCCCAGTAGCGGTGCCAACCAGAAC
>DASRJA010000107.1:0-5457 GCA_035649695.1 Mycobacterium sp.
CGCAAGGAGCCGTCGCTGACGCTGCACCTGCCCGACCGCGAGCCCGTTTCCGGTGTTCATTTCGCGTTCGCGTCGAACTCGAGCCCGTGGACGTACGCCAACGCCCGCCCGGTGTGGACGAACCCCACCACCACGTTCGAGACCGGCCTCGGCGTGTTCGCGACGACCAGCACGAACGTATGGGCCAATTTGGGGCTAGTGCGACAGATGGTGTCGAAGGAGCCGCGGATCGAAGCCAAGCACCTGATCCGCGACGACGACGTGGCGTGGGTGCGGGTGACGAGCGACACGCCGGTGGCGTGCCAGATCGACGGGGACTACCTGGGTACGCGGAGCGAGATGACGTTCACGGCGGTTCCGGATGCGCTGGGCGTGCTGGCTCCACCCGCAAAAGTGCCTTCTGACCTGCATAAATGATATTCACAGGGCCGATTCAGGGCGCAGACTGGTTAAGTGTAGTACAAACGAATGAGGGTTCTGCCAACGACCCTCGTTAGTGAGATTACCCACTTGTTAACTCGCGAGTATTGACATCTGTCCAGCCTGTGAAAGCATCGGATGCAACAGTGCAGAAACATTCTCAATGCACGCGTTAACAGCCGAAGAAAAGCTCGTGCGCCCTGCTGCGCACACAGTAAGGAGATCAGGACTATGGATTGGCGCCACAAGGCGGTCTGTCGCGACGAGGATCCGGAGCTGTTCTTCCCGGTAGGGAACAGCGGGCCGGCGCTTGCGCAGATCGCTGACGCGAAGCTGGTCTGTAACCGCTGCCCGGTGACGACAGAGTGCCTCACCTGGGCATTGGATTCAGGCCAGGACGCAGGCGTGTGGGGCGGCATGAGCGAAGACGAACGGCGCGCGCTGAAGCGGCGCAACGCCCGCACCAAGGCCCGTAGCGGGGTCTAACCGCCACCCAGCGTTTCAAGTTTGGCTACGGCCCCGGCAAATTCTGCCGGGGCCGTAACTGTGTGCAAATGCAATTTGATACGAATTGCTGGGCGAATCGTCAATTTGAGAAATCGATCACATTTCGGCTGTGCGTTTACTGGGCGAGGCGCGCCTTGCGGCCGATCGGCACCCGCAGCACGACATCGGTCCCACCGGTGGATACGTCATGCATGCCGAGTGAACCGTCCAGCTCCGCCGACACCAGCGTCCGGACGATCTGCAGGCCGAGCCGGTCTGACTTCTCCAAGCTGAAACCGTCCGGCAGTCCGCGGCCGTCGTCGTGGACGACGACGTCGAGCCAGCGCGCCGAGCGCTCCGCGCGGATCGTCACACAACCCTGCTGCTTGGTGCCGTCGAAGGCATGCTCGATGGCGTTCTGCACAAGTTCGGTGATCACCATGATCAACGCGGTGGCGCGGTCGGCATCGAGCACGCCGAGGTCGCCGACCCGGTTGATGCGGATCGGAGTGTCCACTGTCGCAACGTCATTCATGATCGGCAGAATCCGGTCGACCACTTCGTCCAGGTTGACCTCTTCGTCCACCGACATCGACAGCGCGTCGTGCACCAAGGCGATCGACGACACCCGGCGTACGGACTCGATGAGCGCCTCGCGGCCCTCGGCGTTGTTGGTGCGCCGCGCCTGCAGGCGCAGCAGCGCGGCGACAGTCTGCAGGTTGTTCTTCACGCGATGGTGAATTTCGCGGATGGTGGCGTCTTTGGACAGCAGCGCCCGGTCGCGGCGCTTGACCTCCGTGACGTCGCGGATCAAGACCGCCGCACCAACGGCCTTGCCGTGCACCACCAATGGCAGCGTGCGCAGCAGCACCGCCGCTCCCCCGGCGTCGACCTCCATGCGCATGCTCGATCCGCCTGCGAGCGAGTCACGGACGTGGTTGGCCAGTTCCTGCGCCTCGAACGGGTCGCCGATCAACGGCCGGGTGATGGCGACCAGGTTGTGGCCTTCGAGTTCGGCGGTCAGCCCCATCCGGTGATAGGCCGAGATTGCGTTCGGGCTGGCGAATACCACGTTGCCCGCCTCGTCGAGCCGGATGAACCCGTCGCCGACGCGCGGGCTGGACCGCGACATCGCCAAGTCACCGACATTGGGGAAGGTGCCTTCGGACAGCATCAGCAACAGGTCACCGGCGCAGTCGAGGTAGGCGATCTCCAGAGGGCTGGCCTTGCGCGCGGCAATCGCCGTCTGATGCGTCAGCACCGCCACTACTTCGTCTTTGTAGCGCACCGGCACGGCTTCCACCTTGAGGTCCGAAGCAGCCGCGGCGGCGACATTAGCAGTGCGCGAATCGCCTTGTCCCCCACCATTTTCGCGGCCGATTGTGCCGGACTCGAAGGCAGCCGTCACCAACGGCAGATGGTCGGAATCGGCGAGCGAGCCGACGGCGTCGGCGAGCAGCACGGTCGGCGCGGTGTTCGGCCGGACCTGTGCGACGCACACCAGTACGCCGTCGTCGCGGCGCACCCACATCAGATAGTCGGCGAACGACAGGTCGGCCAGCAGTTGCCACTCGCCGACCACGGCGTGCAGATGGTCGACGGCGTTGCCGGGCAGCACCGTGTGCTCGGCGAGCAGGTCACCGAGGGTCGACATCGGGGCTTACTCCGGCGTGGAGGCGGTCAGCTGATCACCGCGATGAGGTCGCCGGCCTGGATGACGTCGCCAACAGACACGCTCACCTTGCTGACGGTGCCTGCGACCTCCGCCAGCACCGGAATCTCCATCTTCATCGACTCCAACAGCACCAGGGTGTCGCCCTCGCCGATCTGATCGCCCTCGTGAACCACGACTTCAAGCACGCTGGCTACGATCTCGGCGCGAACATCCTCGGCCATCTTCACCCCTTTCGGCTGCTGTGTGCCGCTCTATCGAACCACAACGTGGGGTGGGGGGTGCTCTGGCAGGCCATGAGACAATGGACTCAACGCGCCCGCCACTGGCGGGTTAGACAACCCCCTGACCAGACGGAGGAAAACCATGGCCAAGCGTGGCCGCAAGAAGCGCGATCGTAAGCATTCCAAGGCCAACCACGGCAAGCGGCCAAACGCCGGTTCGAAATCGGTGCGCTAGCCGCCGCGGATGATCGTGGTGCGGCTGATCTGGATCCGCAGCCGCTCACGCAGCCCATCGGGGGCCTTCTCGCCGCTGCACTTCTTGGCGATCAGCGTCTTGACCCGCTCCTCGACGCCGTAGTACCGCAGGCAGGTGGGGCATTCTTCGAGATGGTGCTTGAGCTTGTCACGCGTCTCTGCCGTGCATTCACCGTCCAGCAGCGTCCATACCTCGGCAATCACCGCTGCGCACTCGGGATGCTCGGGGTCGACAGGCCCGATCGGGGCGGACCAGCGTTCGTCATCGCTCATGAGGACACCTCCTCGGGCGCGTCGAGCTGCTGTCCACGAATGAAGCCGCGGTCCCTTGCCACATCGGCCAATAGCTCGCGCAGTTGGCGCCTGCCGCGGTGCAGCCGGGACATCACGGTCCCAATCGGCGTGTCCATGATCTCGGCGATCTCCTTGTAGGGGAAGCCTTCGACGTCGGCGTAGTACACCGCCATCCGGAACTCCTCGGGCAGTGCTTGCAGGGCGGCCTTGATCTCAGTGTCCGGCAGCGCCTCGAGCGCCTCCACCTCGGCCGACCGCAGACCCGTCGAGCTGTGCTCGGCGTTGGCGGCCAGCTGCCAGTCGGTGATCTCCTCGGTCGGATACTCCGACGGCTGGCGCTGCTTCTTGCGGTAGCTGTTGATGTAGGTGTTGGTCAAAATCCGGTACAGCCACGCCTTCAGGTTGGTTCCCTCGCGGAACGAGCGGAAGCCGGAGTAGGCCTTCACCATGGTTTCCTGCAGCAAATCCTCGGCATCGGCGGGGTTGCGCGTCATCCGCAGCGCACCGCCGTAGAGCTGGTCGAGCAGCGGAATCGCGTCGCGCTCGAACCGCGCGGTCAATTCGGCGTCGGTTTCCTCGGCCCTGTCGGACCCCGACGACTCTGGCGCCGTATCGGGCGCCGTCCCGTCGATTTCGGTCACTGTGGGAAACACCGTCCCTTCCGTTGCGGCGCCACCAAACAGGCCCGGTATGTCCACCGGACGGTCCAGGCAAATGGTAGGCACCAAAGACCCCTTCCTTCGATCCTAGAGGCAGTAACCGACATAGCCCGTTCACGGGCTGAACTGCATGGCATAACAGCACGGACGGGCGCGGTTGTTCCCGCATTACGCTGAGCCGGTGGCGCGCGCGGCAACCCCGGCGATCGCGGCCCTGTCCCCCTCGCAAGCTGGGGGCACCCCCAGGCCGCGGAAGTCCCGCATCAGGTGCTGCAGTACACGCACGACCCGCGCAACGAGTCGTTCGGCGAGGAAGCGGTCGAGGAGCTTGCGCAGGTCGAGGGCGTGGATCCGGCGCAGGTGTTCAAGACCCTCGTCATCGCGCTGCCCAAGGGTCTGGCCGTCGCCGTCATCCCCGTGCCGTCGAAGTTGTCACTGAAGGCCGCCGCTGCGGCTCTGGGCGTGCCGAAGGTGACGATGGCTGAACGGGCGGCGGCGGAGCGGTCCACCGGCTACGTCATCGGCGGTATTTCACCGTTCGGTCAGCGGCGGCCGCTGCCCACCGTCGTCGATGCCTCGGCCCTGCACTGGGACCGGGTGCTGTGCAGTGCCGACAAGCGGGGCTGGGACGTCGCCGTGCACCCGCAGGACCTGATCGGGCTGACGAACGCGGTCACCGCCGATATCCGCGCGTCCTAAGGTGACCCCATGTCGCTTTCAGGGAAGACCATGTTCATTTCCGGCGCCAGCCGTGGCATCGGGTTGGCGATCGCCAAGCGTGCCGCCGCCGACGGCGCCAACATCGCGCTGATCGCCAAGACCGCCGAACCGCATCCCAAGCTGCCGGGCACGGTATACACCGCGGCCAAGGAACTCGAGGAGGCCGGCGGTCAGGCGCTGCCGATCGTCGGCGACATCCGCGACGAGGAATCGGTCGCAGGGGCGGTGGCGCAGACCGTCGAGCAGTTCGGCGGCATCGACATCTGCGTGAACAATGCGTCGGCGATCAACCTCGGTTCGATCAAAGAGGTCCCGCTCAAGCGCTTCGACTTGATGAACGGCATCCAGGTGCGCGGTACGTACACCGTGTCGCAGGCGTGCATCCCGCACATGATCGGCCGGGAGAACCCGCATATCCTCACGCTGTCACCGCCGGTGCGTTTAGAACCGGAGTGGCTCAAGCCGACCGCGTACATGATGGCCAAGTACGGAATGTCATTGTGCGCCTTGGCGATGGCCGAGGAACTGCGCGAGGACGGCATCGCTTCCAACACGCTGTGGCCCCGAACGCTGGTGGCAACCGCCGCGGTGCAGAACCTGCTCGGCGGTGACGAGGCGATGGCGCGCGCCCGCACCCCCGACATCTACGCCGACGCCGCCTATCAGGTGCTGATCCGCGATCCGCGCACCTGCAACGGCAACACCTTCATCGACGACGAGGTGCTCG
>DASRJA010000108.1:0-9814 GCA_035649695.1 Mycobacterium sp.
GCCCGACGTCCTCAACGCGTTCAACGAGGAGCTGTACAACGCGACTGCGGTCGCGCTGCGTGATGCGGCGACCGATCCTGACGTGGCGGTCGTGCTGCTGACCGGTGCCGGGCGGGCGTTTTCCGCGGGCAACGACCTCAACGAAATGCAGAGGCGCATCACCGATCCGACGTTCAATGCACAGGGCAGTCACTTCTCCACGATGATCGATGCGCTCACCGAGCTGCCCAAGCCACTGATCTGCGCGGTCAACGGTGTTGGAGTCGGCATCGGCGCAACCATTCTCGGGTACGCGGACCTGGTGTTCATGTCGTCGACGGCACGGCTGAAAACCCCGTTCACCAGCCTGGGCGTCGCGCCCGAGGCCGCGTCGTCGTACCTGTTGCCGCAGTTGATCGGTCGGCAGAACGCGGCGTGGCTGTTGATGTCGTCGGAGTGGGTCGACGCCGCGGAGGCGCAGCGGATGGGGCTGGCCTGGAAGGTGTGCGAGCCCGACGATCTGCTGGCCGAAGCCCGTCGTCACGCCGAAATCCTTGCGTCACGGTCCATCTCTAGCCTGGTCGCAGTCAAGCAGACGATCGTCGAACCCACCCGCCCGGAAATAGCTGCGGCGACCGCCAGAGAGATCGCGTACTTCGCCGAGCTGCTCGGTGCGGCGGCCAACGCCGACGCGCTTGCCGAATTCACACAGAAACGAACGAATTAACTGACATGGGCTCGCGTCCTGCGGCGGACGAAATCGCTGAGCTACTCGAACCGATTGTGCACCAGCACTTTCCGGAGGCCGCCGGCGCCCGAATAGCTAATTGGTGCGCTGCCGAACGCGGACTGTCCACCGAGACCTTTCTGTTCGACCTAGAGCGAGATGGCGACGGCGGGCCAATCACAGTGAAGCAGTTGGTCTTTCGCCGGCCGCCTGCCGTCAGCCTGTACCCGGACTACGACCTGACACGCCAGGTGATGGTGATGAACCGGCTGCGGGACACACCGATCGCGGTGCCGGTCGTGTGCTGGCTGGACCGCGACGACAAGGCCCTTGGCACGCCGTACTACGTGATGGAACAGCTGCCGACGATCGGCACCGCGAGCGATTACCCGTCGTATCACTCGCACGGCCTGTATTTCGACGCCACGCCGGAGCAGCGGGCCACCATGTGGTGGGGCTGCGTACAGGCCATCTCCGATGTGCACGCGCTGGACTGGCACGACCTGCGCTTGGAAAAGCTGCTGATGCCGCAGCGTGGCGCGCATCCGCTGGAACAGGTCGTCGCCTACTGCGCCGAGATGCTGTCGTGGGCGCCGCCGGAAGACCGCCGCCAGGAACTCGTCGACGCCGTGGACTGGTTGCGCGACAACATTTATCAGCCCGAGCACCTCGTGCTGTGCTGGGGCGACAGCAGGCTTTCCAACGTCCTGTATGGGCCGCAGTTCGAAGTCACCGCCGTGCTGGACTGGGAGATCGCCTACATCGGTGACCACGAGGCCGATTTGGCGTGGCTGCTGTTTGTCGACTGGGCGTGCACGGAGTACCAGGGCGTGCCCCGACTGGACGGGACTCCGAGCCGGGAGGAAACCGTCGAGCGGTACGAGCAGTTGTCGGGCCGCGAAATGCGAAATCTGCGCTACAACGAAGTGCTCGCAGCGGTTGAGATGGGACTGCCGGTCTCCCGGTTGGACGCCAGGCTGCGCGCCGAAGGACTGCTCACCGGTGATCTGGACCTGATCGGGTTCTGCGCCGAACGCATCCGCCAGCTGCTGGACTAATGGCTCACCTTCGACGCAGAGCCGTTGACCGCGAAATGGGCCTCGATCATCGCCCGCAGTGTGCGACGGCACCGCCCGCAGTCGCCACCGGCGCCGCAAGCCTCGGCGATCTGCTTTGAGGTCCTCGCGCCGTTGGCCACCACCTCGGTGACGACGTGGCTGGTGACTCCGTTGCACAGGCAGACGAACATCGTGGTCAGACCCGCTCGCCGATGCTCATGAGATGCTCGAACCTGCCGACGAATTGAGTGGGATAGGCGCCGAAGCCGGCCTTGGACATCCACTCCGCGGCGGCGTCCGGGTGATCGATCCACTGGCGGGCGCTGAGTTCGTTCTCGATCTCCTGCAGGATCATCACTTCCCGTCCGTCGTCGAGTGCCTGATACACCCAGATCTTTCGCACGCCACCGCGCTTGAACCGCTCGAGGCCGTCGTGCACCTTGTCCATCAGGGACGGCACGTCGTCGACCGCCGCCATCACGCCGACGATCACCCGGCCGACGTGCTCCTCGGGCGAGGGCCCGTAGAGGTCGATCTTCTCGACTACCTCGCCGCCGAATATCGGTGGAATATCGTCGGCGCCGGAAATCTCGAACCATTCGAATATTGCGGGCGACCGCAAAACCTCACGAATTGACCCGGC
Source organism: Mycobacterium sp. (assembly GCA_035649695.1). Classification (GTDB taxonomy): domain Bacteria; phylum Actinomycetota; class Actinomycetes; order Mycobacteriales; family Mycobacteriaceae; genus Mycobacterium. The sequence continues at coordinate 2,408 of DASRJA010000108.1, forward strand.
CTGGCGGATACCAATTGTCACTAATACCCGGCCGGGTTCCCAAATGGACGTGTACAGCACCACGTGATGGGCACCGATTGAGGCCAGCGGGTCATGGTGCTTCTTGAGCCATCGCCACATCCGGTCGACATCGTCGACACGAAAATCACAGGCAAGGATGAGTGAGTGTAAATCGTACTCACTCATGGTTTTCCTGTCTGCCGGACGGGGTAGCGCAATGTTAGTGCAGTCTAACCTTACTAAGCGTAGCCAGTCCAGGCTGCTGGCCTGATCTGCGGCCCCTCGCCCGCCGGTCGTTGCCTAAATCACCGAAAACACGCCTGGCGCAACCCCATTACCTGCGCCCTCGTCGGACTCCTGCACTAGATTGAGTGCGCACGGAAGACGCGGTACTTGATCAGCCCTCAAGGTGCTTAGGAGCGACATGCAAGGCGACCCCGACGTTCTGAAGCTGCTGAACGAGCAGTTGACAAGCGAACTCACGGCCATCAACCAGTACTTCCTGCATTCCAAGATGCAGGCGAATTGGGGATTCACCGAGATCGCCGAGCATACGCGCAAAGAATCTTTCGAAGAAATGCAGCATGCGGAGGCAATCACCGACCGCATCCTCATTTTGGACGGGCTGCCAAATTATCAGCGCCTTTTCTCGTTGCGGGTCGGCCAGACTCTTCGCGAACAATTTGAAGCCGACCTGGCCATCGAATACGAGGTAATGGCGCGGCTGAAGCCGGGAATCATCATGTGCCGCGAAAAAGAAGACGCCACCACCGCGAACCTGTTCGAGAAGATCCTCGCCGACGAAGAGGATCACATCGACTACCTCGAGACCCAGCTGCAGCTGATGGACAAGCTCGGCGAGCAGCTCTACCTCGCGCAGTGCGTGTCGCGGCCCCCGTCGTCGCTGTAGGCCGGTTGCCAACGACGCCCGAACGGCAACTCTCACCTCGGTTGTAACTTTCCTAGCTTGTCTAACGATAAGGCAGGCATGACGAGTACCGCAGCAGCGGGCCCTGCGGCGGATCCCGAATCCGGCAGTGCCCTGATCAGTCCTCAGCGCCGCAACTTGATCTTTGTTGCGGTGCTGCTGGGCATGCTGCTGGCCGCGCTGGACCAGACGATCGTCGCCACCGCGCTGCCGACGGTGGTCGCGGACCTAGGCGGCGCCGGCCACCAGTCCTGGGTGGTCACCAGCTATCTGCTGGCGTCGACGATCGTCACCGCGGTCGTGGGCAAGCTCGGCGACTTGTTCGGCCGCAAGATGGTCTTCGCGTTGGCGATCCTGTTCTTCTTGGCCGGTTCTGTGCTGTGCGGGTTGGCCGGTTCGATGACCATGCTGGTGGCGTCGCGGGCACTGCAGGGCATCGGCGGCGGCGCCATCATGGTGACGGCAACGGCGCTGATCGGTGAGGTCATCCCGCTGCGCGACCGGGGCCGGTATCAAGGAGCACTGGGTGCCGTGTTCGGCGTCACCACAGTGGTCGGGCCGCTGCTCGGCGGCTTCTTCACCGACCATCTCAGTTGGCGTTGGGCGTTTTGGATCAACGTGCCGGTGGCCGTGATCGTCTTCCTCGTCGCGCTCGTGGCAATACCGGCGCTGGGCCGCACCACGCGCCCGGTCATCGACTACGCCGGCATCGTCCTTGTCGGCATGGGCGCATCGGGACTCACGTTGGCCACCAGTTGGGGTGGCACCGAGTACGCCTGGAACTCAGCGGTGATCATCGGGCTGTTCGTCGCGTCCGCGGCGGCGCTGGCAGCCTTCGTATGGGTGGAAAGCCGTGCGACGGAACCGATCCTGCCGATCCGGCTGTTCCGCAGCCCGGTGTTCACGGTGTGCTGTGTGCTGTCGTTCATCGTCGGGTTCGCGATGTTGGGCGCGTTGACATTCCTGCCCACCTTCATGCAGTTCGTCGACGGCGTGTCGGCGACGGTGTCAGGGCTGCGCACGCTGCCGATGGTCGCCGGCCTGCTGCTGACGTCGATGGGCAGCGGCGTGCTCGTGAGCCGCACCGGCCGCTACAAGATCTTCCCGCTCGTAGGGACGGCGGTGATGTTCGTCGGGTTCGTGCTGTTGTCGCGGATGGACGCCGCCACACCGATGCTGTTGCAATCGCTGTATCTGTTCATCCTCGGCACCGGGATCGGAATGTGCATGCAGGTGCTCATTCTGATCGTGCAGAACACCGCGAACTTCGCCGATCTCGGAGTCGCGACCTCCGGCGTCACATTCTTCCGGACCATCGGAAGTTCCTTCGGCGCAGCGATTTTCGGGTCGCTGTTCACCAACTTCCTCCAGGACCGCATCGGTCCGGCGCTGGCAGAAAGCGGGGCGCCACCAGCGGCCGCGCAGTCACCGCAGGTGCTGCACCAGTTACCGCACGACGTCGCCGCCCCAATCGTCAACGCGTACGCGGATTCCCTGGGCATGGTTTTCCTGTGCGCAGCCCCGGCGGCTTTGGTCGGGTTCATCGTCGCGCTCTTACTCAAAGAGGTTCCGCTGCGGGAGATGGACGCCGTCAACGCCGTCGATCTGGGTGAGGGCTTCGGCATGCCCAGCACCGACTCGGCAGACAAGGTGCTGGAGATCGCGATCGGCCGGATGATGCGGCAGTCACCGGAGATCCGGCTGCGCAACATCTGCGAACGACCCGGCTGCAACCTTGATGTTGCACGTCTGTGGGCGCTGATCCAGATCTACCGAAACAATCAGGTGTTCGGGTCGGCGCGACTGACCGAAATCGCCGATCGGCTGCGGGTGCCATGCGAGGTGCTCGAGCCGACGTTCGACAGACTCGTCGACACCGGCTACGCGCTGCGCACCGGCGATCTACTGTGGCTGACCCAGTCGGGTGCGAAGCAGGTCGACGCGGTGTCGTCGGCGTTGATCAACCGGATCGTCGAGAAGCTGGCGTCATCTCCGACGTTCGAGGGGCGCCCGGACCGCATCCAAGTGGAGGCGGCGCTGGAACGCATCGCGCACCGCGTGCTGGTACAGCGGGACTGGGACGCCGAGCGGGCCGAACTGGCCGCTGCCAGTTGACCAGGGCATCTAACCCGGTTTCTAGAACGTGTTCCAATTCGTTTCCACCGGGCGTACGATGCCGCCATGAGCCGAATTGGAGCCTTCGCTGACGACGACGCCGCAGGCTGGGTGGTGAAGTCTCCGGACATCGGAGTCGCCATGGCCGGGTTCACCAACGCGGTCTACAACAAGAACCGCCTGCCGATGCGGGTCCGCGAGTTGGCCCGGATGGTCATCGCGCTCGACAACGAATGCGTCGTGTGCCAGAACACCCGCGACTCGGAGGGCATCGCGGCGGGCGTCGACGAGGACCTCTATGACCACGCCGCCGAATGGCGGACGTGGCCGGGCTACACCGAGCAAGAACGCGTCGCCGCCGAGTTCGCGCAACGCTTCGCCAGTGACCACACCGGGCTACGGGACGACGAGGACTTCTGGGACCGCGCCAAAGAACACTTCAGCCCCGAACTGTTGACCGATCTGGCGCTGTCGTGTGCGATGTGGCTTGGCATGGGCCGGATGCTGCGCACGCTGGACATCGGCCAAACCTGCAAGATCACGCTCTAGCGTTGGACAATGGCTGCTGTGACATCGTCCGCAGCCAAGCCCCTGGCCGCAGCGGCCATCGCCCAACTGGAGTCCGACGGGGTCGCCACGCTCATCGGCACGGTCGTCAATCCAGCCGGGCTCACGCATGCCAAGACGGTTCCGCTCCGCCGGATGGGCGCATTCGCCGACCCGGGACTCGGCGCGAGCCCTGTCTGGCACGTCTTCACCATCGACCAGGCGGGCATCGTCTTCGGCGACGCCACCGGTGTGGTGGGGGACCAGCGGATCCGCATCGACCTGAGCGCACTGCGCATCCTCGGCGACGGATTGGCCTGGGCCCCTGGTGCTTTCTTCAATCAGGACGGCTCGCCTGACCCGTATTGCAGCCGCGGCGTGCTGCGCCGGGTCGAGGAGCGATTGTCCGCCGCCGGCATCGACGCCGTCGTCGGTCACGAGATGGAGTTCCTGCTCGTCGGGCCGGACGGCAGCCGATTGCCATCCCACCTGTGGGCGCAGTACGGCCTGGCCGGGGTGCTCGAATTCGAGGGCTTCCTGCGCGACGTGATGAACGCGGCAGCCGGTTCGGGTGTGGCCATCGAACAGTTCCACCCCGAGTACGGCGTGAACCAATTCGAGATCTCCCTGTCACCACAGCCACCCGTCGCGGCTGCCGACCAGCTGGTGTTGATGCGCATCATCATCGCCAGGGTGGCCCGGCAGTACGGGTTGCGAGTCAGCCTGTCACCGGTGCCGTTCGCGGGCAGCGTCGGATCGGGTTCGCATCAACACTTTTCGATGACGCACGGCGAAACCCCGCTGTTCTCGGACGGAACCGGCGTCGGCGGCATGACGGCCGATGGTGAATCGGCCATTGCGGGACTTCTGGCCGGTCTGCCGCAAGCGCAGGGCGTGTTGTGCGGCTCCATCGTGTCGGGATTGCGGATGCAGCCGGGTCATTGGTCGGGCGCTTACGTCTGCTGGGGAACCGAGAACCGCGAAGCCTCGGTGCGGTACCTCATTGGCGGACCAAGCAATCCACAAGGGGCCAATGTCGAGGTGAAAGTCATCGACCCGTCGGCCAATCCGTACTTCGCGACCGCCACGATCCTCGGGCTCGCCCTCGACGGCATCGAACGCAAACTGCCGCTGCCGCCCGAAACGACCGTCGACCCCGCCACGCTCACCGATGACCAACGCACGCAAGCCGGCATCACGCTCCTTGCGTCCAGACAGCCGGACGCCCTCAATGCGCTGGACCAATCCGCCTTGGTGCGCGGCATTCTCGGCGACGAGGCCGTCGACGCCGTGCTGGCAGTGCGACGCTACGAGCATGAGAACTTCGGCACTCTCAACCCGGACGAACTCACCGAGAAGTTCCGGTTGGCCTGGAGTGTCTGAGGTTGAGCACGCTGGCGGAGCACATCGACAACGTGCCGCTCGTCGATCATCATGTGCACGGCTGCTGACTGGACGCGCCTGACCGGGGACGGTTGCGGATCTCGACGAGTTGACCGCTCTCTCGGTGGGCCGCATCCACGAGATCGTCCGTCTGGAGTCGGTCGCCGAAGACGCCATTCGGATGCCTGACGACTATGCGACGGCGTTCGCCCGCCTCCTCGACGAGCGCGCGAAGACCGCGATCGCGACAAAGTCCATACTGGCCTACCGCGGCGGATTCGACGGCGATCTATCCGAGCCGATACCCGCACAGGTAGCAGATGCGGCGCAGCGATGGCGGGACAGCGGCAATCCCCGGCTGACCGACCGGGTGCTGCTGCGATTCGGCCTGTATCAGGCTCTGCGCCTTGGCAAGCCGCTGCAGTTTCACATCGGGTTCGGCGACCGCGACTGCGATCTGTACAGAACGAACCCGCTGTACCTGCTGGACTTTCTGCGCAACAGCGGCGACACCCCGATCATGTTGCTGCACTGCTATCCCTACGAGCGCGAGGCCGGCTATCTGGCGCAGGCGTTCAACAACGTGTACCTAGACGGCGGGCTGGTGATCAACTATCTCGGCGCGCGGTCGGCGTCGTTCATCGGCCGGCTGCTGGAGATGGCGCCGTTCCGCAAGATCCTGTACTCATCGGACGGGTTCGGTCCGGCCGAGCTGCACTGCCTCGGGGCGCGGCTGTGGCGCAACGGAATCCGCGATGTCCTACAAGGCTTCATCGACGCCGACGAATGGAGTGAACGCGACGCGATCCGCGTGGTCGACCTGATCGCACACGAGACCGCGCGTCGTGTCTATTGCATGGACTGAGGTGCTGAAGGCTGCGGTGGGCAGCGTTTGGCGGCCAATCAGGCTGTCCCTCTTGGCAGATGACGACTGCCACGCCCCGGCGCGGATTGGACAGCCGAAACTTGTCGTACCCCCCTGCAATGATGAAGTTATGTCCTTGACCGCACCGCCGCCCACGGCTGTGGTGAGCCCTGCCGAGCGTCTTGAGGTGTTGTTTGACGAGTTGGCGGAGTTGGTCGGTCAGCGCAACGCGATTGATGGGCGCATCGTGGAGATCGTCGCAGAAGTGGATCGCGACGAGCTGTGGGGCGCCACGGGGGCGCGGTCGGTGGCGGCGTTGGTGGCCTGGAAGGCGGGTTCGTCATCGGGAAACGCTCACACGATCGCCACCGTGGCGCGCCGGTTGGAGGAGTTTCCCCGCTGTGCCCAAGGCATGCGGGAAGGCCGATTGTCGCTGGATCAGGTCGGGGTGATCGCGGCGCGGGCGGGCGAGGGATCCGATGAGCACTACGCGGAGCTGGCGCGCAGTGCCACGGTCAACCAGCTGCGCACCGCGGTCAAGCTCGAACCGCGACCCGAACCCGAGTCTCAGCCGGACCAGCCAGAACCGCAGCGGTCGATCACGAAGACCTCCGACGACAAGGGCACCTGTTGGCGGATCAAACTTCCGCACCAGGAGGCGGCGAAGTTCGACGCCGCACTGGCGTCTCATCGTGATGCGCTGATCGCCGAGTGGAAACTCGATCGCGAGGACCGCGGGCGGACATCAGATCAGGCGCCTCCGTTGCCGGGCACTGTCGAGGCGTTCATGCGACTGGTGGAGGCCGGGTGGGACGCCGAGGTGGCCCGCCGGCCGCACGGGCATCACACCACGGTGGTGCTGCACGTTGACGTCGAGCAGCGCGCGGCGGCGCTGCATCTGGGTCCGCTGCTCACCGAGGCCGAACGCCGATACCTGACCTGTGATGCCACCTGTGAAGTGTGGTTCGAACGCGACGGCGAGGTCATCGGCGCCGGCCGAGCGACCCGGCTGATCAACCGGCGGCTTCGCCGCGCGCTGGAGCACCGCCATCGGACGTGTGCGGTTCCGGGTTGTGGTGCCACCCGCGGTTTGCACGCCCACCACATCCGGCACTGGGAGGACGGCGGTCCCACCGAGTTGTTCAACCTCGTGCTGCTGTGCCCGTATCATCACCGGTTGCACCATCGAGGCGTCATCACCATCACCGGACCCGCCGACCATCTCACCGTCACCGACAGCTCCGGCCGACGACTCAGCGCGGGATCGCTCGCGCGTCCGCCCAACCTTCCCCCACCCGATGTCCCACCGTGCCCCGGACCCACCGGTGAGCGCGCCGATTGGTGGTGGTATGAACCCTTCCAGCCGCAGCCACCACCAACCAACAACTAGGTTGCTTACCAGGGCCGGTTATTACCAGCACCGTAGCGAAGCTCAAACGGGTTGGGGCATAGAGAATTTCGTTCGCGATACGCGCAGCTACCGCATCGTGAAGATTCGAAGCTGACAACCAGACCCGCACCGCCGCCGACCCGCTAACCGACGACGTCCGCAACGCCCTCATCACGACCG
>DASRJA010000109.1:0-3754 GCA_035649695.1 Mycobacterium sp.
AGCTGATGCCCTTCCTTACCGAACTGTTCGAAGCGACTCGCCAGACCGTGCACCTCGCGATGCTGAACGGTACCGATGTCGTCTACCTGGCCAAACTGTACGGACATCGCAACGCGGTTGCGCCGTCACGCATCGGCGGGCGCTTACCCGCGCATTGCACCGCCGTCGGCAAGGCCTTGTTGGCCTATGACCCCGCTGCGGTGGAAAAGATCACCAGCGGCCGACTCACCGCGCTCACCGCTCACTCGATCACTGATGGCAACGAGTTGGCGCGTGCGCTCGAGCGCGTGCGACGCGAGGGCGTGGCGACCGAGCGCGAGGAAAGCCGTCCCGGGTTAGGCTGCGTTGCGGCACCGGTGTTCGGCCGTAACGGGTTACCGATCGCCGCGTTGTCGGTGTCAGTCCCCCTGCGCGCCGACCTTCGTCCGCTCACGCACAGTTTGCGGCGTGTCTGCGCTTCCGCCTCCCGGACCATGAGCCACTCTCACCGCAATGGGTGATCAGCTGCCTGGCACTCGATCGAGGTCGGCGTCCACCTGAGTGACCCACTCGGGTTCTCGGACAAGCAAACTCAATTCCTCGGGAACGTCGACATCGACGACGTGGCGAAAGCCCACCGACTCCGCCGCCGAGATCGCGGCCAGGTCATCGGGTGCAACAGCAACGACAACACGTCGGCAGGCGGGGTCTGCGGCCACAATCGCAACGCCAAGTTCGTCGAGGAAAGCAGTCAGCCGAGACGAGGGCGGGGGTCGGCGTGAGATGCGAATCTCAACATCATGGGCACCCACCGGGTAGGCGTCGCGCAGAGGACCGCCGCTGGCATACCGGGCTACCCCCTCGACGCACTCGCCGTCGTCATCACGACGGATAATGCCGAGGACGTCTTTCTCCCCGGGTGTGACCGTCCACCCCGGCCCCAAGTCCAGCGACAGCCGCTTCACAGATGGTCACCTCCAGCAGCCGAAGCGAACCCGCGCACGCCGATACCGCCGTCGACCGAAATCGCCTGTCCGGTAATGGGTCCGCTCTGCTCGCGGCTGGCCAGCAGAACGTAGGATCCGGTGAAATCTCGCGGGTCGGTGCTCGAGTCGTACAGCGGGATCGGTGGCGGCGCATCACCCGCTTTCTTCTTCGCAAAGGACGCCGCCAGTGTGCGGTCCTGCATGTCCAGGGCCGCCGGCCCGCGCAACGCCGTATTCATCGCCCCACAGGCCACGCCGTTGACGCGGACCTTCGGCGCCAATTCGTATGCGAACTCACGCATCAGCCCCAGGCACGCGTGCTTGCTGGCCGTGTAGATCGGGCCGCCGCCGTTGACGTAAAACGAGGCGTTGGACAATGTCATCACGATGCTGCCGCGGGTCTTGACCAGCTCCCGCCACGCTGCCTCAGCGGCCAGCAGATAACCCTTGACGTTGACGGCGAACAGCTCGTCGAAGGTAGCACTGAGCTGCGCGCCGGTCATCCGGGTCAGCTGCCGGTGGTAATCCCAGATCCCGGCATTGGCCACTAGCGTGTCGAGCTTCCCGAAGCGGTCAACGGTCTCGCCGACCGCGCGATGCAGGTCCGCCGAATCGCGCACATCCGCGCTGATCGCGTGCAGCTTGGCCGGATCGGCGCTGGCCTCGATGGCGGCGTGCAGCGCATCGGGGTCGCGGCCGAGGATGGCGACCGAGGAACCCTCGGCGATGAATCGTTCGGCGACGGCCCGCCCGATCCCGGTACTCCCGCCGGTAATCAGCGCGACGTATCCTTGCAGCCAGCCGGTCAACGCAACTCCGTCAGGAACTGCGCCACCAGCAGTTCAAAATCGCGCCGGCGCTCTAACTGCACCCAGTGCCCGCAGTTGCCGAATACGTGCAGCTGCACGTTGCGGATCTGTTTGAGCATGATTTGAGATCCGTCGAGGGTGATGGTGCGGTCATCACGGCCCCATAACAGCAGGGTGGGGGCGGTGACCTTGTGCAGATCACGCCACAGCGGATCCATACCGTGTCGCTTACCGAAGGCGGCGTTGTATCGGTGATAGAACTCGATGTGACTGGGGTCCAGCGATGCCTCGTACCGCGCTTTGACGACGTCGGCGCCGAACTGCTTGTGGTCGAAGACCATGGTGCGGATGAAGTTCGACATCTTCTTCTCGCTGGGGCCATCACCGTTGTAGTACCGGAACATCTCCTTTTGCCCCTCGGTCGGAGTCGGGCCGAATGGCAGCCAGCCACCCCCGGGCGCCATCAGCACCAGTCCGGTGATCCGATCCGGCTGCGCCTGTGCCATCGCGATGGCCGCCGCGCCGCCAAGGCTGTTGCCCAGCAGGTGAAACCGGTCGATACCGATGGCGTCCAGCGCCTCGAAAAGCGCGCCGACCGAGATCTGGGTGATCGACTGCGCGTCGAGGTCGGCCTCGGTGGGGCGGTAGCTGCCGCCGAACCCGGGCTGATCGGGCAGCACGACCCGAAACGTCTTGGCCAGCGCAGGCAGGTTCTGGTGGTAGTTGCTGACCCCGGAGGCTCCCAGGCCGCCGCCGTGCAACATGACCAGGACGGGTCCCTCGCCGGTCTCTGACATGGCGATGTCGCCGTAGGAGGTGGTTACCGTCCGCGTGAGCAACGTGGGCATTTCGTCGATCTCAGTGTCGAATTGCGTGCTGGCCACCGGCACGTCCTTTCACTCGTCGGTCTGAAGGAAATCTGTCGACTCAGAAGAAGGTGGAGATGTTCTTGGCCAGCAGGACGCTCTGGTCGAGCAAGATGACCCTGCGGGCGACCTTCAACCCGCCATCGGGGCTGCGACGCAGGATGTCGGTGCGGCACCCCGCGAAAAGGTTCACCTCGTGTTCGAGGCGGTTGCGATACACCAGGAACGCCGAGCGGGCGGCGAGATCAGAGCCACTCCCCTGATCCGAATCGACATGGTGCACCACGACGTTGGTGACTAGATGCCGGGTCCGCGAGGGCGGGTCCTCGGCCCAGGCCATGCCGGAATCGAATCGCCGGATCCGCCACGCCAGACTCTCCTTGGTCTCGTCGTAGAACGCGGCCTCGCCCCGCGCCGAGATCGACAGCGCCTGTTGGCGACGCAACCGATTGGTTCTGGTGGGCATCCAGTAGTCGAGGTCGTCGTCCAACAGATCGAGCCAGTCAGTGAAGCGTCCGTCGTCGAGCAACTCAGCCTCGGTGTAGTAGAACTGCTCGACCTCGAAGTGAATGTCGTGGCTGGCCCGCCGTGCACCGTCGATGCTGGCCAATATTGTTGCTGCGCTGGTCATGTGGGTACTCTCCGTGTCGTCATCATCGTTTGATCAGCCTGCGTAGGTCTACCGATCGATCGCCTAGTTCGGCCGCGGATACCGTGATGCCGCGGTCGATCATCCTGCGCGCGGCCCTAACAGACGCCGAGTCGTCGACCGCCACCGCTCCGGCAACCCGCCCGCCACGCAATCCGAAGCACGCGTAGGGCTGCTCACCGAGGCGACCCCGAGATGCGAACTCCTCAGCACCAGCGAGGTTTCCGACGACCTCGACGTGTGTCCCGTACCGGTCGGTCCAGAACCAGGATGCGCTGGCAGCTGGCGGCGGCGCGCCGAGGATCGTCGCGGCCGCGCGCTGTGCGTCGTGCTGGGCCGCCTCCCAGTGCTCGCTGCGGTGCAGCAGGACACCGCCGGCACAAGTGCGCGCGACATCCCCGACCGCGAGGACCGCAGGATTCGACGTCACCTGCATCGGGTCGACAACGATGCCGCCATCTACTG
>DASRJA010000110.1:0-21291 GCA_035649695.1 Mycobacterium sp.
CTCGGTGGGCGCCGGTTTGGACAAATGGATTGTCTTCGTACCCGCCGACAGCGCCGACCTGGTGCGGGACGCGATGTTCGCGGCGGGTGCGGGCAGCGTCGGCACCGTCGAGCGGGTGCCCGCGGACCGTGTCGAGGTGACTGCGCCGACACGGCTGAGGGCGCATGTGCTGGCAGCGATGCGCGCCGCGCATCCCAATGAGGAGCCCGCGTTCGACATCTATGCGTTGGCCACTGTCCCCGCCGGTGTCGGGCTGGGCCGAGTCGGTTTGTTGCCGAGAGCGGAACCGTTGTCCGCCTTCGTTTCCCGCGTGCACGATGCGCTGCCCGGAACCTCGTGGGGCGTGCGGGCCTCGGGGGACTCGGAGGCGATGGTGTCTCGGGTTGCGGTATGCGGGGGAGCGGGCGACTCGCTGCTCGACACGGTTGCGGACGCGGGTGTGCAGGCCTACGTCACAGCCGATCTGCGGCATCACCCCGCTGACGAGCACAGGCGCGCATCGGATGTCGCGCTGGTCGACGTCGCGCACTGGGCCAGCGAATACCCCTGGTGTACCCAGGCGGCCGATGTGCTGCGAAGCCATTTCGGCGACGCGCTGCCGGTGCGGGTGTCGGCAATACGCACTGATCCGTGGAATGTCGAGAGAAACGAGACATGAAAGCTGAAGTAGTTCAACAGCGTTCGCTGCTCGAGCTAGCGGAGCTCGATGCAGAGCTGAGCCGCATCGAGCACCGGGCCAAGAATCTGCCGGCGCAGCAGCAACTCGAGGAGGCGCAGACCGCGCACCGTGAAGCGAATGACCGCCTGGCCGCGGTGCAGATCGCGCTCGAAGACCTTGACGCGCAGGTGGCCAAGTTCGAGTCCGAGATCGACGCGGTTCGACAGCGTGAGGACCGCGACCGGTCGATGCTGTCGTCGGGCACCGTGGACGCCAAGCAGCTCACCGACTTGCAGCATGAGCTGGAGACGTTGGAGCGGCGCCAGTCCAGCCTGGAGGATTCGCTTCTGGAGGTCATGGAGCGCCGCGAGGAGCTGCAAGGTCAGCAGGCCGCCAAACTTGCCGAGATCGACGAGCTGCAGAGCAAGCTGACCGAAGCCCAACGGGCGTGCGACGAGGCCCGGACGGAGATCGATCAGTCGCGCCATCAATCCATCTCGAGGCGAGACGAACTCGTCGCCTCGTTGGACGCCGACCTCGTTGCGCTCTACGAACGTCAACGCTCCCGCGGCGGTGCGGGCGCCGGCCTGCTGCAGGGGCGGCGGTGTGGGGCCTGTCGGATCGAGATCGACCAGGGTGAGCGGGCACGGATCGCCGCAGCGGCCGAGGACGACGTGTTGCGATGCCCTGAGTGTGGGGCAATTCTGTTGCGGGTCAAGGGGACCGGCGCGTGAAGGTCATTGTCGAGGCGGACGGCGGGTCGCGCGGTAACCCGGGACCTGCCGGATATGGGACGGTGGTGTGGACGGCGGACCACGGCACCGTGCTGGCGGAAAGCAAGCAGGCGATCGGACGGGCCACCAACAACGCAGCCGAATACCGCGGGCTGCTTGCGGGACTGGAGGAGGCCGTCAAGCTCGGCGCCACCGACGTCGACGTGATGATGGACTCCAAGCTTGTGGTGGAACAGATGTCGGGCCGCTGGAAGGTCAAGCATCCCGATATCGCCGCGCTGCATCAACAGGCCACGGCGTTATCCGGGCGGTTCGAGCACATCAGCTACACGTGGATCCCGCGTGCCAAGAACAGCCACGCCGACCGGCTGGCCAACGAGGCGATGGATGCCGCCGCCGAAATGGACACTGCCGCAGAGGCACCCAAGGAATCGTCGACGCCGTCGTCAGCCCCCGGATGGACCGGTGCCCGCGGCGCGCCCACCCGGTTCTTGTTGCTTCGCCACGGGCAAACTGAGTTGTCCACGCAGCGGCGGTATTCCGGCCGTGGCAATCCCGCGCTGACGGACGTCGGACGGCGGCAAGCCGAGGCCGCGGCACAATTCCTCGCGCAGAAGGGCGGCATCGAGGCCGTCATCACCTCACCGCTGCAGCGCGCTTACGACACCGCGGCGGCGGCGGCGAAGGCCCTCGGCCTCGACGTCACCGTCGACCACGACCTGATCGAAACGGACTTCGGGGCGTGGGAAGGGCTGACCTTCGGTGAGGCTGCCGAGCGCGACCCAGATCAGCATCGGCGATGGCTGCGCGACACCAGCGTGACGCCGCCCGACGGGGAGAGTTTCGACAGCGTGGCCGAACGCGTTCGTCGGGCCCAGGCCCGAATCATCAACGAACACACGGGCCAGAACGTGTTGGTGGTGTCGCACGTGACCCCGATCAAGACGCTGCTCCGGATGGCGTTGGACGCCGGCCCGGGCATCCTTTACCGATTGCACCTCGACCTTGCATCGCTTTCCATCGCGGAGTTCTATCCGGACGACGTGGCGTCGGTGCGACTGGTGAATCAAACGGCCTACCTGTAATCAGTTGTGCAGGTGGAGCCGTTCGCCGTGCACCCCGAACAGTGTGATCGCCTCGACGGGCCCGTCGACCGCCCCGAACCAGTGCGGGGTCCACGTCGAAAACTCCACGGCCTCACCGGGCTTGATGACGAAGTCCTTCTCCCCGAGGATGAGCCTCATCCGGCCGGAGAGTACGTACATCCAGTCCTGGCCTTCATGCACCGGCAGTTCGGCAGGCGGGTTACGCCGACGGGCGCTGACTCGGATCTTGTACGCATGCAATCCGCCCGCCGGGCCGTGGCGGGTCAGTGGCCAGTAGGTCACGTCGTTGTGCGTGTGCGATCCGCCCTTGACGCGCGGGTCCTGCGCCTCGGGCGCCCGCAGGAGTTCGTCGGTGCTTACCGACAGCGCTGCGGCTAGTCGGGGGAGGTGGTCGAGTGCGAGCCGGCGCTTGCCGGATTCCAGCCTGCTCAAGGTGGACACGTCGATGCTCGACCGGCTCGCGACATCCTCCAGCGTCAATCCGCGCTGCATACGCAGTTCCCTAAGCCGGCGACGGACCCGAAGGTCGACGCCATCCTCGGACTTTGCCTCCATGGCAAATCAGCTTGGCAGGCGGAGCTGGGCGCGTGCAAGCTCGAGACATGAACACGACTGATGCCAAGGAGCACTGGGAGCAGCACTACGGCGAGCGAGACCGTCGTTGGAGCGGTCGCGTTAACGTCCGCCTGCCAGAGGTGGCCGCGGAGCTTCGACCCGGCACTGCACTGGATCTGGGCTGCGGTGAAGGCGCCGACGCGTGGTGGCTTGCCGAGCGTGGCTGGACCGTTGTCGCCGTCGACATTTCGGACACGGCGTTGCAGCGCGCCGCTACCGAAGCCGACGCTCGAGGGCTGAGTGACCGGATCGAGTTCGTCCAGCAGGACCTATCGGATGGATTCCCGTCCGGCACCTTTGATCTGATTTCGGCGCAGTTTCTGCATTCCATGATTCCGTTCGATCGACCGCGGGTGCTCAAGCGCGCGGCAGGCGCCGTTCGCCCCGGTGGGTCGTTGCTGATCGTTGACCACGCTGGGCCGCCGCCGTGGGCGTCGAAGCTCGATCATCACCACGAGTTCCCAAGCGCGGAGGAAGTTATCGGCTCACTCGAACTCGACGATTTCGAGTGGGAGCGGGTCCGTGTGGAAGCCGTCGAGCGAGAGGTGACCACACCGGACGGGCAGACCGCGACCTGGTTCGACAACGTGATCGTTCTGCGTCGGCGCTAGGTGCGGGCCTTCCACGCTCGGTACCGCTCGGGCAGGCATCTGGCACACGGTCGGTAGCCCGCGGCGATGGCGGTGGCCTCGTCGGCGAAGAACTCGCGATGGGTGACGTAGCCGCCTTTGGCGAGCGCCCGGAGCGCCGACGGACAGTCCAGCCGGCCGTAGATCCGCGTCGCTTTGTGTCCTCCGAGCGTGCCCGGTGTGGCCGAGTCGATCGGTATGCCGTTGGAGCCGATTAGTGTGTAGTGCTTCATATTTCAGGCGGCGTCGTGAAAGACCAGCCCGAGTGTAAAGCGCTCACCGGAGCGCACGGCCGAGACGCCGTGCCGGACCGGCGATGCCGACCAGCCTCTGGTCGATTCCACAGGCCGTTCCCGCGTCGTGAAGACGAAGCCGTGACCGAACGGAAGCAGCGTTGCGGTGCCGCGCGATTGTGCGCGCGGACGCTGCTCGACGAGCAGGAACTCGCCACCGGTGTGGTCAACCCCGGGTTCGCTGAGGTTGATCACGACTTGCAGCGGAAACACCAAGTCGCCGTATAGATCCCGATGCAGCGCGTTCCAGTCGCCCTCGCCGTATTTCAGCAGGATCGCGGTCGACTTCTTCTGGCCCGCATCGTGGCACATGTCCAGCCAATCGTCGAGGCTGTCGGGCCAGGGCGCCTTGCGGCCCAGCTTGGTCCACCAGTCCCGCGCGATCGGTAACAGTCGCGGGTATATCGCCTGCTTGAGCTGTTCGATGGGCTCGGGATAAGGCTGCTGGAAGTACCGGTACTCGCCGTCGCCGAATCGGTATCTGCGCATGTCGATCGTCGCGCGGAACAGGTGGTCGTCCGGGTAGAGCCCGCGGATCCTCTCCGCCTCGGCCTTGGTGAGCAGCCGGGGAAGCAGTGCACCGCCAAAGTCGTTGACTTCGGCGGTGATTGCGTCCCAGTCACCAGAGTCGACACGTTTCTGCCATTTCGTCTGAGCCATCAGAACAACCTCGCCGCCTTCACTTCGCTTGGCTCTTCCAATTCCAGCAGTAGTTGCTTGCGGTTGAGCCCGCCCGCGTATCCGGTCAGCTGGCCGTTCTTTCCGACCACCCGATGGCACGGGACGATGATGCTCAGTGGGTTACGGCCGACTGCCTGCCCGACCTCCCGGGCGGTGGTGCCGTCCGCCACTGCGTCAGCCAATTCCCCGTACGTGATCGTCTCGCCGTACGGGATGGTGCTCAGTAGGTGCCAGACACGCCGCTGGGCTTCGTCGCCGTTCAGCTTGGTTGGCAGGTTGAAGCCGTGCCGGCGGCCGGCAAGGTAGTCCGTCAGCTGGGTCTGTGCCTCCGCGAGTAGCCCGTCGGATTTGGCTTCGACCCGCTCGCCGAGCGATTCGGCGGCCGGTCGATACCAGTGGTGCCGGAAATAGAGGCCGGTCAGCGCGTCGTCCTCGGCGACCAGGGTGAGCTCGCCGAGCGGGCTTTCGATTACCGCATGTCGGGTGTTCATACCTTGTAGACGAGGCGGGGGATCGGCGTGTGAGATTTGTCGTAGGGCCATGGCATACTCGAACACATGTTCGAAGTTGTGGCGGATGCTGATCTCATCGATGTGATGAGTGAGGCGACCAGGGATGAGTCCACGGCGGCCGACGCATCCGTCGAACAACAAGCCGTATTGCCGCTGTCAGCTCAGGTTCCTCCGTTCTACAGAGCGGCAGCGCTTGAGAGAGGGAAGATGACCGACATGGGTGAGGCGAAGGGCCCGTTCGGCGGGTCGTCCCACTCCTCGGCGAGCGCCGAGGATGTATGGGCGGTATGGACGAACCCGTCCGAGTGGCCAGGAGATGTCATTGCGATGGCCAAGATCGACGGCCCGTTCGCGGTAGGGGCGAAGATCACCACTCGGGTCAAGGGCTACCCGCCGCTGACATCGACCGTCACCCGAATCGAACCGCCGATGTTGTGGACGGGAGTGGCGAAAGCGCCGGGATTGACGCAGACCATCGATCACCTCATCGAGCCCACTGACTCGGGCACTTTGATCACAGAGCGCACCGTCTTTACCGGGCCGCTGGCTTCGATAGCCGCGCGTTTAGTCGGCGGAAGACTGCGGAAGACTTTTGAGGCGACGACGGCACACTGCGGGCGGCTGGCCGAGAGCCGCGCGTCCCACTAGAGCGTTGATACGCAGCAAGCACAAATAGCCGTCGCCCGGCTCACACCAGAGTGTTCTTCACCCAATCGGTGTCATCACCTGATCAAGACCTTCTTCGGCGGGCCGGGTGGTTGGACGGATCAGCAGCTGCCCGACGGCACTATTATCTTGACCGCACCCACCGGGCACGCCTACACCACCGAGGCACACGGCGCCCACATGTTTCCCGCACTTGGACAATCCACGGGTGAGGTGGACATCCCGCCGCATTTGATGCCGCCAGATACCGATCGGTCGGTGATGATGCCGCGCCGCAAGCAAACTCGCGAGCAGGATCGCCGCGACCGCATAAATGCCGAACGGCGCGAACGCACCGAACTCATCGCCGAAGAAGAACGCCAACGCCAAGCCTGGCTCGCCGCCAACTACGAACCACCGCCGTTCTGACTGCAGCTAGTTGTATTCGACTCTGCCGCAGTCGGTTTCGACAGTGCGGCAGCCCTGGGTGGACATAGCGCCCATGAGGCAACGGTCAACGCGAGCAGCGCCAGTGGTGCAATCAACGGTGCGGGCGTGCCGTCGACGATTACGTGGGATGCGACGGCGGAAGCATAATTGATGGTCGCTCCGGCGTACGCCCATTGCTTGAGGCGCGGGAACCGGGGAATCAGCAGCACGACTGCGCCTGCGAGCTTCCACACGCCCATGATCGTCAACAGATATGGCGGATAGCCAAGATGCTCGATGACGCCGCGGACGTAGTCGATCCGCAGCAGGTCCCAGATCCCACCGACGGCGAGTTCCGCGGCAACCAATGCCGTCGTGACCCAATAGGCGGCGAAGCGGCCGGGCCTGGATGTGCCGGTGGCAGGGGGGATCTGACGACGCGCAGGTGGCCGCAGCCACCACGATGCGGCGGTGAGGACGAGAAAGACCGTCGGCCCCAGAAGCGTTTCAGCGTCGTCGCCGACCGCGATGTGCGATGCCGCGGCGCCGGTGTAATTGATGACGAGGCCCGCGTACGCCCACTCCTTGAGCCGGGGTAGCCCTGGCGCCAACACGATCAAGCCGGCAGATATGTACCAGACACCGAGAATCGACATGAAGTACACGGGATAACCCAGCTGCGTTGCCGTGTCGCGAAACGGTCGCAGCTGCAGGGCGCCCATTACTCCGCCGCCGATGCATTCGGCGGCAACGATGAGGGTTGAGGTCCAATACGCGGCGGAACGGTACATACAGATGTGACGAACCGGCCGCCACGAATGTGACCGCTATCCCTGCGCCTTCCACGGTGTCAACCGTGGAGTCCACGCAGGCACGTTGCGGCGGTACTCCTCGTACTGCTCGCCGTATGTGCGAACCAACGTCGGCTCTTCATACCAGTGCACGAACGAGGCCGTCGCGATCCAGCCGATCACTGCGTAGAGCACCAGCCAGGGGCTGTCGAACAGCAGCGCCTGACCGAGGATCGCCGTCAGCAGGCCCACGTACATCGGGTTGCGCACGAATCGGTTGAACCCGGTGACGACGAGACGCTCCGTGGGCGCCACTGGCATCGGCGTGCCGCCGGCCTTGGCGAACTGGACGAACGCGTGGACTGGCGGGATAAGGCCCAAGACGATCAACACGACGCCGAGGACCACACGCAAAGGTGGGCTGGACCCCGGGATCTCCCAGTGGGTGATCAACCAGGGGCCCAGCCCAACGAAAGTTCCGGGGGCCACCAGAAAGAAGGCCGCCGACCCGACCGCTGCGGTGGAAGTTCGCACCTATCCAGTATTGGCCGGGATCTCCGTCAATTGGGTCAGTCGCACACTGTTGCCCGACGGATCGCGGAATCCGCAGTCGATGCCGTACGGCATCTGGTGTGGCTCCTCGGTGAATTCGACGCCGCGGGCCTTCATTTCCTCACAGCTGGCCTGGCAGTCCTCGGTGGTGAGGAAGACGGTGCCGGCGAAGCCCTTCGCGGTGAGGTTGAGCACCTCCTTGCGTGTCGCTTCATCCATCACCGGCTCGCCGGGCACCGCCATCAGCACGATCGAAACGTCGTCCTGGCCGCGCGGGCCAACCGTCAGCCACCGAAATTCGCCCATCTCCTCCGGAAACGAAACATCTTGGCGCACTTCCATTCCGACCTTCTCGGTCCAGTACTTCAGCGCAACTTCTTGGTCGTGTACCCACAGGTGTGAGCTTGCAATTTTGATCATGTGCACGACGCTACGGTCGGCCGCTGCCGTTCGTCTTCTCCCCGTGTGCTGTCTTGACGCGGCTGTCGGCGGGACGACGGGTGTCGCGCCGCAAGATGCAACTCGGCACCCGCGCGTAGATCGCGGCGGGCGGCATGCTGGCCCGATAGGCGGCGGGCGGCAACCCATAGACCCGCGCGAAGCTGGTGGTGAACGACCCGACGCTCTGCAGGCCCACCATTACGCAGATGTCCGCCACCGAGCGGTCGGTGTAGCGCAGCAGCGCCGCGGCCCGCTCGAGGCGGCGCGACTGCAGATACGAGCGCGGCGATTCGCCGAAGGTCCGGGTGAACATCCTGCTGAAGTGGGCCCGCGACAGTCCGGCCGCTGCGGCCAGGTCGTCGACGGTGATGGCCTCGGCGTAGCGGGCGTCCACGAGATCCTTGGCCCGCTGCAGGTAGCGGACAGGCGGAACCTGCGTCATGCGATCATTATGAGGCGGATGAGTTGGCTGGGCGGCCGCGGATCATGCGCCAAACCGTGGGGGATTAGGTGCGGCGGTGGTTCGAGGAAAGTCCGGACTTCACAGAGCAGGGTGATTGCTAACGGCAATCCGAGGTGACTCGCGGGAAAGTGCCACAGAAAATAGACCGCCACCTTCGCGGTGGTAAGGGTGAAACGGTGCGGTAAGAGCGCACCAGCATTCCGGGTGACCGGAGTGGCTAGGCAAACCCCACCCGAAGCAAGGCCAAGAATGTCGCAGAGGGGGTGCGGCAGCGCAGGCGTCCGAGGGCTGCTCGCCCGAGCCTGCGGGTAGGCCGCTTGAGGCACCCGGCAACGGTGTGTCCAGATGGATGGTCGCCGCCTCGTCGCCGCGGTAGTACGCGGCGGCGAGGGACAGAATCCGGCTTACAGGCCAACTCATCCGCCCGCTCGGTTATCGCGCTTTGCGTACCGACCGGTCCAGCTTCTTCAACGCGTCGTCGAGCTGCTCGCGGGAGCGCCGCGCCAGGTTGTCCTCCAATTGGTAGAGCAGCCCATAGGTAAAGGTGTCCTCGCCTGCGGCCTGCGCGGCCTCGGCCTGGCGGCTCAGATGGGTACGGCTGACCACACTGTCCTGATGGTCACCGAGCAGCGTCTGGATCGTCTTGGCGCGCTCGCTAACCTTGCCCTCGCCCGTCGCCGCCGCTGTATACCGAAGTCGCTTGGCGCCCTTACGGATTCGGTGTAGCGCCTCATCCTTCTCGGTGTCGGCGGCCTGCGCTGCGGCCTTGGCCGCCTTGCGTACCCGTCTGTAGGCCGAATCGATGGTCAGCTGGGCCGGCTCTTCACCCGGCGGTGTGGGCGGCGGCTCCGCGGCTACCAGCCCCTCCAGCGCATCCAGCAGTCGGAAGTAGCGCTCTGACCGCATCGCAATCAGCGATCGCCGCAGGCCGGACTTGTAATGCTTCTTCGCGCCGTCGACCAACCGCTCCCGCACTGGCCCTCGGACCAGTTCGGCGGGCAGTTCGTCGATCGCCCTTTCGTAGCGCTCGGCGAGCACCTCAGCGTCGCGGGCCACACCCAGAACCGCCGCCAGCTGCCGCAGCTCGTCGAGGATCCACGCGTCATCGGAGATCCCGAACGCACCCTCCGATGCCTGCAACAGGCTTCGGATCTTGCGGGTGATCACCCGCATCTGGTGCACCGAGTCGTACACGTCGGCCCGCACGGCGCGGTCCCACACCACGAGTTGTTCGACCTGCTCGGCCACTGCGCGGTGCACCGGGTCGGCCGGCGGCTCGATCGCGGTATCGGTGTCATCGCGCTCCAGTACCCGCGCGAGCTTCGAACCGTGGCCGGCCGTGACCGCGCCCGCGTCCAGCAGCCGGTTCGTCAGCCGGTCCAGCAGCGCGCGATCGGCGCCCTCGCCCAGTTCCAGTTCCCACTCGCGCCACCGTTGCTCGGATTCCTCGTCGTCGTCGGCTCGCGCGACGACGTCGTCGTCGCAGAACTCCGCCACCGCGACGCCGTCTGGACCGTAGAGCATGTCGACCGTGCGCCTGGTCGAGATCCGCGCGACCGGGCCGACGGGGCGATCACGCACGATGGCCAATACGACGTCAAGCAAGTCCTCCGGCACCGTATCGACGTTGCTCTCGTCGAGCGGCACTCTCACTTCGGTCCTGGCGTCCGGCCCCGCGGGCAACTTGAGGTGCCAACCCGCGTCGGTGCCGCCGGTGCGACGGCGCAGGGTGACGCGCCGGGCCGCGAGATCGTGGGCCGCTGTGTCGAAGTAGACGGCATCGAGCTGCTGGGACGGCGAACGCTCGACGCGCGCGACGGAGGACAGCCCCTCGAACGACGGGCTTACGGTCGATTCCAACACCTCAAACTTGCGCTCGACCTCCAGGTACCTGGACGTCGCGGGGTCATTGGATTTCGCCATTGTGCAGCACAGCGTGCCATACCCAGGTGAACGAGCGTCAGGACGCCCGGCGGAACTCGCCGGCCAGGTCCCACGCCCGACGTTCGGCCGCGAACGCGACCGCCTGCTGTTGACGGAACGCGGTGATGTGGTCGTCGTTGTCGGTCAGGAAGTCGCGATAGTCGGCGAGCGAGAACTTTCCGTCGTCGATCGCGACCTCACCGCGCCCGGCGGCCATCTCGGCGCGTAGATGCACAAGCTCCTCCGCACTCACGGGGTAGAAGCTGATTCGGTCGAAATATCGCAACAGCCAAGGCGTTCCGGGCTCGAACGATCGGGCACCGCCGGGGTGGCAGTGATTCCACACCTGCGTGGTGCGGCCGACAAACTGGTATCCGCCGGGGCCCTCCATACCGTAGATGCACAGGTAGGCGCCGCCGATGCCGACGGCGTTCTCCGGCGTCCAGGTGCGCGCCGGGTTGTACTTCGTGGTCACCAGCCGGTGTCGCGGATCCAGGGGAGTGGCGACGGGTGCACCCAGGTACACGTCGCCAAGCCCGAGGACCAAATACTCTGCGGCGAACACGATGTCGTGCACCTGCGCGACGTCGTCGAGACCGTTGATCCGCCGGATGAATTCGATGTTCCATGGGCACCACGGCGCATCCGCCCGCACACCGTGCATGTAGCGCTCAATGGCCTCGTGAGTCGCCGGGTCGTCCCACGACAATGGCAGTCGGACAGTGCGGCTCGGCACGACGAGCTGATCGGACGAGGGCAGTTCGCTGTCGAGACCAGCCAGCAAGTCGGTCATTTCAGCCATCGACAGCACCGCGGGGTCGAACTGCACCTGCAGGGAGCGCACGCCTGGGGTGAGCTCGGTGATGCCGGGAATGCATTGTGCGAGGAGGTGCTCGTAGAGCACGTGAACCCTGGCCCGCATGGCCAAATCGAGCACCATCGGCCCGTACTCGACCAGCACGCCGCCGTCACCGTCGCGCCGCAACACCACGTCGGTGCCGTCCGCCGCGGTGAACCGGCTGAGCACGCCGTCGTCGTTGTCGCTGGACGTCGAGATCACCAGAGGGAACGACGCCCGTCGGTCGATGTCGATGGTCCGCAGCGATGGCGCCCGATCGGCGCGCACCGGAACGAACCGCACCGCGTCGCCCGGTGCCATCTGGCCCAGCTTCCAGCGGTCGCCGCCGACCACGGTTACCGGGCAGACGAACCCGCCCAGGCTTGGGCCGTCAGGGCCTAGCAGGATCGGGGTGTCGCCGGTGAAGTCCAAAGTGCCGACGCAGTAAGCGTTGTCGTGAATGTTCGACGGGTGCAGCCCGGCCTCACCGCCGTCGCTGCGCGCCCACTGCGGTTGCGGTCCCATCAGCCGCACGCCGGTGCGATCCGAATTGAAGTGCACGGCGTAGTCGGTGCGGATCAGCGCCTCGATATCGGCACGGGTGAAGAACTCGGGTGCGGCGTGCGGGCCTTCGGTGACCGCGACCTCCCAGCGGTGGCCGATGCTGGGTTGCTCGTCGATCGCCGCTCGCGCGGGACGGCCGTCGGCTGGTCCAGGGTCGACATCCGCCGTCAGCACATCGCCATCCCTCAACGGCCTGCCGAGGTGACCACCGAACGCGCCAAGTGTGAATGTGGCTGTGCTGCCGAGGTATTCGAGTTCCTGCAGGCCGCCCGCGATCAGCACGTAGCAGCGCATACCCGGACCTGTCAGCGCCCCAACGTCCAGCAGTCCACCGACTGGGACACCGATGGACTGCCATTGCGGCACGGGCGTGCCGTCCAGTGTCACGCTCACCGGCGCCCCGGTGATGCAGACGCGTCCGCCGTCCGGAAAGCGAAGGGCCGGACCGGCTCTCGTGCATTCAAGACCGGCGATGCCCTCCAGGTTGCCGAGGACCCGGTTGCCGATCCGGAACGACAGGTCGTCCATCGGCCCGGACGGCGGGACACCGACATGCCAGTACCCGATGCGACCGGGCCAGTCCTGCACGGTGGTCAGCATTCCCGGCCGCACCACCTCGATCGCGGTCATTACGCCGAGATCACCATCCGCACGGGTGTCGGGTCGAATCCGTTGCAGGGGTTGTTGATCTGCGGGCAGTTCGACACCAGCACGAGCGTGTCACGCTCGGCGCGCAACGTCAGCGACTTGCCAGGTGCGGAGAGACCGTCGACGATGCCCAGCGTGCCGTCGGCTTCGACGGGCACGTTCATGAAGAAGTTGATGTTCGGCACGATGTCGCGTTTGCCCAGCCCCCACTTGGCTCCTTCGGCCAAAAAGTTTTCAGCACAAGCGTGTTGGTGCACGGTGTGATGGCCATAGCGCAGCGTGTTCGACTCCTTCGAGCAAGCACCCGCAATCGTGTCGTGGTTGCCGACGTCGTCGGCGACGATCGTCATCAGCGGTGTGCCGTTGGCGGCCTTCAGCACCGACCCGGTGGACAGAAAGATGTTGCGCTGCGCGGTGATGGTGGCCTGCGCGCTGTAGCGAAGCGCGTGATCGACCTGATCGCCCGAAACCCCGTACAGCAGGGTGTCGACGGCTTGATTGCCGTGCAGGTCGATAATCTGCAACGTCTGGCCGGTTCGTACGATCGCCGACCACGGCGCCCGGGCATCGACGACCTCGTCGCCGATGATGGTGAGTTCTGTGGTGGTCATGTGAAGGTCTCGCTGGTTTGCGCTGCGGCCCAAGTGCTTTCGGTGTTGAACAGGGCGCGCAGGTATTCAGGATCGTCGCTTACGGGCGTGGCGAGCTGCTCGCCCGCGCGCCAGGCCAGCACGTCGAGGCCGGTGAGCGCCGGGTCGGGGTCCAACGGATGAGCGGTGTTGACCAGCGCCACCACCACGGGTAGGTGGATCAGCAGATCGACCGCGGACCCCGGCCCGGCAGAACCGGTGAATCCCAATGTGCCGTCGTCCCCGACGCGGACACCCTTGAAGAAGGACACCGACGGTGCGACGTCGCGGAGATCGAGGCCGTGTTTGACAGCCGCCAGCAGCATCTTGGCGCGCCCGGCATCGGTCATGCCGCACAACGTGTCGTGCTGGCCGGAACTGTCCGTGACGGTCGCCAGCACGCGGCCCTGATCGGAGAGCAGCGGATGGCCGGCGCCGAGGTATGCCTGCCAAGGCACCTTCACGGTGTCGGCCACGTTGAGTCGCTCCCAAGGCGCATCGGCTCGGAAGAGCAGCAGGTGCGCGCACGCGCCGCCATCGGGATCGATCAGCCGAAGGCGTGTTCCGCGCCCCAGCACCCTTGTCGCATAGGAGCCAGGGGGAACGGCTTCGGCCCACAGCAGGCGCGACGGATCAACGTCGGTCGGCGTGGCGGGAATCCGCATCGTGGCGGTTTGTACCTGAGACCGGGCGTGGTCGCGCGCCCCAGTGGTCGAGTCGGTACTCAAGGTCGGCTCCTGTCCGAATAACTGTCAACTGAAAGTTTTCAGCGCACCGATTCCACCCGCGTGTCGCGGTTGTTACGAGTGCGTTGACTGTATTTCTCTCAAGTGACAGGTATTCGGTCCAGGCGATGCTTGGCCGGTGTCCGACGGGATCAGTAACCCGAGAACAGCGAAGAGGCCTGACAGTACCGAGAACGCGACCTGCGCCAACATCAGCCAGTGCGCGCGGTCTGCCACACTCTTCGCCGTCCTGAGCTCGTCGACACCGATCTCTTTGTCATGCGATGGCGCACGGAGCCAGAGAACCCAAAACGTGGCACACAGCATGGGAATCAGGAGCAGCGCGGCCGATTTCTCCCATGGATTTCGTTCGTTGACTTGCAATTCCGCGGCGACGAAGGTGGCGGCGATGCCGGCAGTCAAGGTAACCACAATCTTGGCGGTGCTGATCACGTGCCGTAGGTGCTTTACCTCTCGCTCATACGGATTCATGCCAGCCCCCTCCGTCCGCAGTTTTCGTGAGTATCGCAAGCGCGGTGCGAGAATGTGGCCATGCGCAGCGACGGCCGTGGACGCCCGAGGCTGGAGCAGTCGCGGCGGCCGGGCAAGTCCGCGCGCGAAGAAATTCTGGACGCGGCGGCCGAGCTCTTTACCAACCTCGGCTATGCGAGTACCTCGACGCGACGGATCGCCGACGCCGTTGGCGTGCGCCAAGCCTCGCTGTATCACCACTTCGCCACCAAGGACGACATCCTCGATGCGCTGCTGGCCGGTACGGTCGACGAACCGTTAGAACTCGCCGCCGAGCTCCTCGACGAAGAAGGCCCGGCGGTGCAGCGCCTGCATGCGCTGGTGGTCGGCGACGTCACCCAGCTGTGCGCGAGCCGATGGAACCTCGGCGCGCTGTATCTACTGCCCGAGTTGCGGCTCGACCGGTTCGAACAGTTCCGGCTGCGCCGAGCCGAATTGCGGGCCCGCTATCGCACCCTCGCCGCCGAGGTCATCGAGGAATGCGACGGTCCCGTCGACGCCGACGACCTGCCGTTTCGGCTGGTCGAATCGGTGATCAACCGTCGCTCCGACGACACCGATTGTCCAGACGAGCAGCCGTGGGTCATCGCTGACGGGGCGCTGCGCACACTGGGATTCGACGGGGGCTTCGCCAAACTTCACAAGCTGACCGCGGCGCGACTGGGGTTTGCCGATACAGTCCAGGTGTGACCGAATACCAGACCATCACGTTCGAGCAGTCCGGGCCCATCACGCGGATCACGCTAGACCGGCCCGACGCGGCAAACGGCATGAACGACACCATGACTCGGGAACTCGCCGACGCCGCCAAACGCTGCGACTCGCCTGCCACCAAGGTGGTCGTGATCACCGGATCGGGCCGATTCTTTTGCGCTGGAGGGGATCTGAAGTCGTTCGCGGCGGCGGAGACCAGGGGGCCGTTCATCAAGGGCGTCGCCGACGACCTGCACCGCGCGATCTCGACGTTCGCACGGATGGACGCCGTGGTGATCACCTCGGTCAACGGCGTGGCGGCCGGCGCCGGTTTCTCTCTGGCCGTGACCGGTGATCTGGTGCTGGCGGCCGAGTCGGCGTCGTTCACAATGGCCTACACGCGAGCGGGCCTCAGCCCCGACGGCAGCTCGTCGTACTTCCTGCCAAGGCTGATCGGCATCACCAAGACCAAGGAGTTGATGCTGACCAACCGGACTCTCACGGCGCCAGAGGCGTCGCAGTGGGGACTGGTCACCGAGGTCGTCCCCGACGCGGAACTGGCCGCGCGCACCGACAAGCTCGCTCACCAAATGGCCGCCACCGCAAGGGGATCCAACGGCGGCGTCAAGGCCCTGCTGCTCTCCACATTCGCCAACGGGCTCGAAGAGCAGATGGAACTCGAGGGCCGTCTCATCGCCGGTCTGGCCGACTCCGTCGACGGCCGCGAGGGCATCGACGCGTTCCTGGCGAAGCGTAAAGCCGAGTTCGCCTAGAAGGAGTGCTCCTCGGCGGGGAAGGCCCCGCTGGCCACCTCGTCAGCGTATTGGGTTGCCGCGCTGCGTAATTCGCTGCCCACATCACCGAAGCGCTTGACGAACTTGGCCGTCTTGCCGCTGGTGAACCCGGCCATGTCCTGCCACACCAGCACCTGCGCGTCGCAGTTCGGTCCTGCGCCGATGCCCACCGTGGGGATGGTCAGCTTGCCGGTGATCTGGGTGGCCAGCTCGGCCGGCACCATCTCCAGCACGACCGCGATCGCACCGGCCTCTTGCACGGCGATCGCGTCGTGAATGGTCTGCTCGGCGGCGTCACCGCGGCCCTGCACCCGGAAGCCGCCGAGGCCGTTCACGCTCTGCGGCGTGAACCCGATGTGCGCCACCACTGGGATGCCGGCCTGGGTGATCGTCGCGATCTGATCGGCGACGCGTTCGCCGCCTTCCAGCTTGACCGCATGCGCGCCGGTTTCCTTGAGGAATCGGGTCGCGGTGGCCAGTGCCTGCTGCGGGCCGGCCTCGTAGCTGCCGAACGGCATATCCGCGACGACGAGCGCGTGCGGAGCACCCCGCACCACACCACGCACCAGCGGAATCAGCTCGTCGATGGTCACGGGCACGGTCGTGTCGTAGCCGTAGACGACGTTGGCGGCGGAGTCACCGACGAGCAACACCGGAATCTCGGCGTCGTCGAAGATGCGGGCGGTGGAGTAGTCGTAGGCCGTCAGCATGGCCCATTTGTGGCCTTCGGCCTTCCACTTCTGCAGGTGGTGCGTGCGAACCTTGCCGCGTGGTTTAACCTCGGCAGCACCGTAAACGGACTGCTCAGACATCGTTGTCCCCCAATTGGGTGGGTCGGGTCGAATCCTCGAGGCCGTTACGGTCCCCGGGTTCGTCTGACCATCTAAGTCTGCCACCCCGTCACAAGAACCTGAACTTCAGGTTAAGTGGATTTCCTCACACTACGATCTCCGGCATGCAACGGCTCAGCGGACTCGACGCCAGTTTCCTCTATCTCGAAACCGCGAAACAGCCAATGCATGTGTGCTCGATCCTCGAGCTGGACACCTCCACGATGCCCGGCGGCTACACGTTCGACCGGCTGCGCGACGCGCTCACGCTGCGCATCCAGGCCATGCCGCAGTTCCGCGAAAAGCTGGCCGACTCCCGGTTCAACCCCGATCATCCGGTGTGGGTGGACGACAAGGACTTTGACGTCGATCGGCATCTGCACCGCATCGGTCTGCCTTCCCCGGGCGGCCGGCGCGAGCTCGCCGAGATCTGCGGCCACATCGCGTCGCTCCCACTGGACCGAAGCAGGCCGCTGTGGGAGACCTGGGTGATCGAAAACGTCGCAGGCACCGACGCACACGCCGGGGGCCGGATTGCGGTGATGACGAAGATGCACCACGCCGGCATCGACGGCGTGACGGGCGCCAACCTGATGTCGCAGCTGTGCAGCACCGAACCGGACGCGCCCGCGCCCGACCCGGTCGAGGGCATCGGCGATGCCAGCGGCCTTGAGATCGCGGTCAGCGGTGCGGTCAAGTTCGTCACGCGGCCATTGAGGCTGGTCAACGTGGTGCCGACCACGCTGACGTCGGTCGTCGACACCGTCAAACGCGCCCGCAGCGGCCTGGCGATGGCCGCACCCTTCGCGGCGCCGAAGACAGCGTTCAACACCAACGTCACGGGCCACCGCAACATCGCGTTCGCCCAACTCGACCTCGAGGACATCAAGACGGTGAAGAACCACTTCGGTGTCAAGGTGAACGACGTGGTGATGGCTCTGGTGTCGGGCGTGCTCCGCAAGTTCCTCGCCGACCGAGGCGAACTGCCCGACAACTCGTTGGTCGCGATGGTTCCGGTGTCGGTGCATGAGAAGTCCGACCGGCCCGGCCGCAATCAGGTGTCGGGTATGTTCTCCAAACTCGAGACGCACGTCGACGACCCTGCGGAGCGGCTGAAGTCCATCGCAGAGTCGAATTCGGTTGCCAAGCAACATAGTTCAGCGATCGGTGCGACTCTGCTTCAGGACTGGACGCAGTTCGCCGCGCCGGCTGTGTTCGGCGTCGCCATGCGCGTCTATGCCGCGAGCCGGCTGAGCGGCGCACGACCGGTGCACAACCTGGTGATCTCCAACGTGCCCGGTCCACAGGAGCCGCTGTACTTCCTGGGCAACGAGATCAAGGCGATGTACCCGCTGGGCCCGATCTTCCACGGCTCGGGCCTCAACATCACGGTGATGTCGCTGACCGGCAAGCTCGACGTCGGCATCGTGTCGTGCCCCGAGCTGCTGCCCGATCTGTGGGACCTCGCCGATGACTTCGAGGTGGCGCTGAACGAGCTGCTCGACGCCACGAGATAGCGCCCTCGCCTGCGTGGATGCATGGTCATGGCAGCATGTGGTGCCATGAACCTGCGGATCGGGGTCCTCGCGACCATCGCTGCCCTGCTGCTGGCCGGGTGCAGCAACATGGTCGACGGGCGCGCCGTCATCTCGGCGCCCCGGCCAGGCTCTCCGATCCAGTGGTTGCCGTGCAAGGCCGCCGCCTCGGACCAGAACCGCATCCCCGCGGGTGCCGAGTGCGGCATGCTGTCGGTTCCGGTCGACTACTCCAAGCCCGACGGTGACGTCGCGCAGATCGCGATGATCCGCTTCAAGGCCACCGGCCAGAAGGTCGGCTCACTGGTCGTCAACCCCGGCGGTCCCGGTGAATCCGGCGTGGAGGCCGCCGCGTCGATGGCGCCAACGCTGCCGCAGTCGGTGCGAGAGCGGTTCGATCTCGTCGGCTTCGATCCCCGCGGCGTCGCCAACTCCACGCCCGCGGCGTGGTGCAACTCCGACGAGGACAACGACAAGTTGCGGGCCGATCCCACGGTGGAATACACCCAAGAGGGTGTCGATCACATCGAGAAGGAGAACAAGGAGTTCGTCCAGCGGTGCGTCGACAAGATGGGCAAGGAGTTCCTGGCCAACCTCGGAACCGCCAACGTGGCCAAGGATCTTGAAGCGATCCGGACCGGCCTCGGCGACGACAAACTGACCTACCTCGGCTACTCGTACGGGACCCGGATCGGAGCCCTGTACGCCGAGGCCTATCCCGACAAGGTTCGAGCGATGATCCTCGACGGGGCCGTCGACCCGAATGCCGACCAGATCGAGGAGGAGATCCGCCAGGCCGCCGCGTTCCAGAAGGCATTCGACAACTACGCCGCCGACTGCGCCAGCAGCCCGGACTGCCCGTTGGGCACTGATCCCTCCAAGGCGGTGGACGTCTACAAGAGCCTCGTCGATCCGCTGGTCAAGCACCCGGCGGAGACGAAAGATCCGCGCGGGCTGAGCTATAGCGACGCGATCGTCGGGACCATCCTGCCGCTCTATTCGCCGAGCCTGTGGCGCCACCTCACCCAGGCGCTGTCCGAAATCAAAGAGGGCAGAGGCGACACCATGCTGGCGATGGCCGACCTGTACATGGGTCGGGATGACAAGGGGCACTACAACAACTCCACCGATGTCCGGGTCGCGGTCAACTGTATGGACAAGCCGCACATCACCGACCGCGCCAAGGTGGTCGACGAGGACCGTCGCACCCGTGAGGTCGCGCCGTTCCTGAGCTACGGCGAATTCACCGGTCTCGCACCGCTGGACACGTGCGCGTTCTGGCCGGTGCCCGCAACCGGCGATCAGCACGAGCTCAAGGTGGCGGGTCTGCCGCCGATCCTGGTGGTGTCGACGACCAACGATCCGGCCACGCCGTATCAGGCCGGCGTCGATCTGGCTCAGCAACTCGGTGGCACGCTGCTCACCTTCGACGGCACCCAGCACACCGTTGTCTTCCAGGGAAATACGTGTGTTGACGACATCGCAGCGCGCTACCTTGTCGACGTGACTGTGCCGCCGCCGAATACACGATGCTGACCATCACCACGGTCGGCAGCGCCGATGTGCCCGACCTCATGCCGATGTTGCGGGCCTACTGTGACTTCTATCGGGTTGATCCACCCGACGATCAACTGGCGGCACTCGTAACTGCGTTGATCGACGATCCGTCCGAGGGACTTCAGCTCATCGCGCGCGACACCGATGGAACGCCATTGGGTTTCGCGACGATCTACTGGACATGGCAGACGCTGTACGCCGCTCGGGTCGGAGTGCTCAACGACTTGTTCGTGGTGCCTGCCTCCCGCGGATCGGGCGCGGGCCGCGCGTTGATCGAACGCTGCCGAGAACTCTGCCGCGAGCATGGCGCCGGGAAGCTGGTGTGGGAGACGGCGCCGGACAACGCGACGGCGCAACGGCTTTACGACGGTATCGGCGCCGAGAAGTCGACCTGGTTGACGTACGAGCTAGACGCCCGATAACAGCAAGGTCACCGTTGTATTCCAGCCGCAGACCGGCGGCCGTTACCCATGCGAACATGTTGGCCATGTGGCGGGTGGGCAGGTGGAGTACGGTGCTGCTCGCGATCTTCCTGATGTCGGCGATCGCGTGCCCGGCCGCATGGGCGTCGCCCGAGGGTGAGTCGATCCAGCAGTACGGCCAGCCGCCGCTGTGGGGAAGCTGCGAGCAGTTCATCGGCGACGCCACCCGCATCCCGACCGCGCAGTGCGGGACGGTGTCGGTGCCCGTCGATTACGCCAAACCCGAAGGCGCCCAAGCACAGTTGGCGGTGATCCGCATTCCCGCATCCGGCGACCGGATCGGCGTGCTCGTGGTGAACCCGGGCGGACCGGGTGCGTCGGCCGTGGACACCGTGGCCAGCATGGGGGCGTCGCTGGCCGACACCGACATCATGCGCCGGTTCGATCTGGTGGGCGTCGATCCGCGCGGGGTCGGCCATTCCACGCCGGAGCTGCGCTGCCGCACCGACGCCGAGTTCGATGCGTTCCGTCGTGAACCGATGGCCGACTACAGCCCAGAAGGTGTCGCCCACATCGAAGCCGTCTGGCGCCAGGTTGTCGATGCATGCGCTCAGCGAATGGGTTCGGAGTTCCTGGCCAACGTCGGAACGGCGTCGTCGGCGCGCGACATGGACGTCGTCCGTGCAGCATTGGGCGAGAACCAGATCAACTATCTCGGCTTCTCGTACGGAACCGAACTGGGCGCGGCGTATGCCGAGCAGTACCCCGACCGGGTGCGCGCGATGGTGCTCGACGGCGCCGTCGACCCTAGCCTCGACCCGATCACCAACAGCATTCGCCAGATGGCCGGCTTTCAAACGGCTTTCAACGATTACGCCGCCGACTGCGCACAGTCGGCGGGCTGTCCGCTCGGCACCGACCCCGCGAAGTTCGTCGACCGCTTTCACGAGTTGGTCGACCCGCTGGTGAACAAGCCGGGCTGGACGTCGGATCCGCGTGGCCTGAGCTACCAGGACGCGATAACCGGCACCGTCAACGCGCTCTACACGCGGC
>DASRJA010000111.1:0-6041 GCA_035649695.1 Mycobacterium sp.
CAACCCGTATCTGCCGCCGCCGATCTACATCCCGCGGCCCAGGCCGTGGCAACCGCCGTGGCAGCAGCCGCCGCAGCAGGAGCCGCCGCAGCAAGACCCGCCGGATGATCCGCCGACGCATCAGAATCCGCCGCCGTGGCAGTGGCCGGGATCCGGCGGGGGCTCGGGTGGGTCCGGCTCCGGTGGCTCAGGCTCGGGTGGCTCGGGTTCCGATGACTATCCGGGTTCCGGCAGTTCCGGTGGCGCCCCGCAGTACCCGGGCTCCGGTTCCGGTGGCTCTCGCGGTGGCTCGGGAGGATGCTTACTCCCGATCCTCTGCGGCGGAGGCGGCGGTCGCCACTAGCGGTAACCTTCTGTTGGTCTGCCGCTTGGTGTCCCTTAGCAGTTAGCTCATCGCGGCTGCCTATAGAGGCAGTATGCGATGCACCGTATTTGGCACGGGCTATCTCGGCGCGACGCACGCCGCCGGGATGGCCGGACTCGGGCACGACGTAATCGGCGTCGACATCGACGCAGGCAAGGTTGCCAAGCTCGCGGGTGGCGACATCCCGTTCTACGAACCCGGGCTGCGAAAGATGTTGAGCGACAACCTCGCTGCCGGCCGGTTGCGCTTCACCACCGACTACGACGAGGCGGCCGACTTCGCCGACGTGCACTTTTTGGGCGTCGGAACCCCGCAGAAGAAGGGTGAATACGGCGCCGACCTGCGCCATGTGCACGCCGTGATCGACACCCTGGTGCCGAAGCTGCGCCGGACCGCGGTGATCGTCGGCAAGTCAACTGTGCCGGTCGGCACGGCCGCCGAGCTGGCCGACCGCGCCCGCGGGCTTGCCCCCGAGGGGATTGACGTCGAGGTGGCGTGGAATCCCGAATTCCTGCGCGAGGGCTTCGCCGTCCACGACACCCTGCACCCTGATCGCATTGTGCTTGGTGTGCAACGGGATTCGATCCGAGCCGAGGCTGCGATCCGGGAGCTCTACGCCTCGCTGCTGGAAGAGGGCGTACCCTTCCTCGTCACAGACCTTCAGACCGCCGAACTTGTCAAGGTGTCCGCGAACGCTTTTCTGGCCACCAAGATCTCGTTCATCAACGCGATCTCCGAAGTGTGCGAGGCCGTTGACGCCGACGTGACCCTGCTTGCCGACGCGCTGGGGTATGACCCGAGAATCGGCCGTCGCTTCCTCAACGCCGGCCTCGGCTTCGGCGGCGGATGCCTGCCCAAGGACATCCGCGCATTCATGGCCCGGGCAGGCGAACTCGGTGCCAACCACGCACTGACGTTTCTGCGCGAGGTCGACAGCATCAACATGCGCAGGCGCACCCGGATGGTCGATCTGGCGACCAAGGCGTGTGGCGGATCGCTGCTCGGCGCCAACATCGCAGTGCTCGGCGCCGCGTTCAAACCCGAGTCCGACGACGTCCGCGACTCGCCCGCCCTCAACGTCGCAGGCATGCTGCAACTCAACGGCGCCACGGTCAACGTCTATGACCCGAAGGCGATCGAGAACTCGCAGCGCCTGTTTCCGACGCTGAACTATTCGACGTCTGTGGTGGAGGCCTGCGAGCGCGCCGACGCCGTGCTGGTGCTCACCGAGTGGCGGGAGTTCGTCGAGCTCGATCCTGACGACCTCGCCGACACGGTGCGCGCCAAAGTCGTTGTGGACGGCCGCAATTGTCTCGATGCCGAACGGTGGACCAATGCCGGGTGGCGGATGTACTGCCTTGGCAAGAGCGTCAACCAGCCGACGCCTGCTTGAGCATTCCGCCGAAGCCGTCCCACAACAACATGAAGACGAGTTCGACCACGCGTTCGCGTGGCACGTCGCGGTTTTCATACCACCACGTGGCAACCCCGGCGCACGCCGACTGTGTGGCGCGGGCAAGGATCCAGGCCGCTTCGTCCACGGTGATGCCCTTGACCGACTTGGCGTCCCCTGCGCCGAACCGCAGGAGTTCGGCGATGGCCTCGGTGCCACGATCGGCAATCTCCTGGCAGACCGCGGCGATTTCCGGGTCGGCCGGCGGATCGCGGTGCAGAAAGCGAAACAGGAACGGGTCTTCCTCGACGAATTTGAAGTAGTTCGCGACGCTCACTCGGACCAACTCCTCGGCCGAGGCGCCCTCAATGGGTCGCAGCGAACGTTCCCTCAACTGCTCGGCGTGCTGCTCGAGGACCGTGATGTGAAGCTCGCGTTTGGAGCCGAAATGGTCGTAGAGAACCGATGGGACGACGCCGGCGCGCGCGGCGATGTCCTGCATCTTCGCCTCGGCGAAGCCATGCTCGGCGAACGTTTCGACGGCCGCGTCGAGGATGCGGGCCCGCCGCTCTGCAGCCGGTATCCGCGTCCTTGCCATACCGAATACTAATTCGGTAGGCTGCTGACACATTACCGAATCGCGATTCGGTTTGGTTGGGACGGAGTGTCTGATGGCCTTGAAGCAACGCATCCGATGGCTGGCAATGCACGGCACCGCCCGCGGAGTTTCGCGACTTCTCGCCCGTCGGGGCGACCCCCAGGGCCGGCTCATGACGGACCCGACGGTGCGAAGCAATCCGGTTCCGTTCACCGACGAACTGCGTGCGATGGGCCCGATCGTCAAGTGCCGACTCATGTACATCACCGTCGACCACGAGATCGCCAACGACTTGTTGCGCTCTGACGATTTCCACGTCTTTGGCTTCGGCTCCGGGCTGCCCAAGCCGCTGCAGCGCGTCATCAGCTGGACGGATCCGGGACTGCTCCATCCGGTCGAGCCGCCGTCGATGCTTTCCGTCGAGCCGCCCGACCACACCCGCTACCGCAAGTTGGTGTCGTCGGTTTTTACCACCAGAGCCGTTGCGGCGCTGCGGGATCGCGTGCAGAACACCGCCGACCGGCTCGTCGACGAGCTCGCCGAGAATGCGGGGACTGTCGACATCGTAGAGCGGTATTGCTCGCAGCTTCCGGTGACAGTGATCGGCGACATCCTCGGGGTGCCCGACGAGGCGCGGCCCCGCATCCTGGAATTCGGTGAACTGGGCGCGCCCAGCCTCGACATGGGGCTGAGCTGGAAGCAATACCAACAGGTCTACCGTGGCATAGAGGGCTTCAACAATTGGCTGTCGGATCACCTGGAACAGTTGCGGCGCAACCCTGGCGACGACCTGATGAGCCAGCTCATCCAGGCGTCCAACAACAGCGCAGAAGGTGCACGACTGAGCAATGAGGAGCTGCTGGCCACCGCGGGTCTGGTGCTGGCCGCCGGCTTCGAGACCACGGTTAACCTGCTGGGCAACGGAATTCGGATGCTGCTCGATACGCCCGAGCAACTCGAGACGCTCAAAGCGCGGCCGGAGTTGTGGCCGAGCGCGGTCGAGGAGATTTTGCGGCTGGAATCGCCGGTCCAGATGACGGCCAGGGTGGCGGCCGTCGACACCGATATCGCCGGGACGCTGGTTCTCACCGGCGAAGGCGTCCTCATCTACGTGGCAGGCGCCAACCGCGATCCGAAAGTCTTCTCCGATCCGCACCGTTTCGACATCGAGCGCACGAATGCGGGCAAGCATCTGTCGTTCTCGGGTGGCAGGCACTTCTGCCTCGGCGCCGCGCTGGCGCGCCAGGAAGGCGAGGTCGGACTGCGCACGTTCTTTGAGCGGTTCCCGGACGCACGGCTCGCGGGTGCCGGTAGCCGCCGCGACACCCGGGTGCTTCGGGGATGATCGTCGTTGCCGATCACGCTTGGCAAGGCGCGCGATCCCGCGATGACTACGCGCGCGTAGCGCGGTCAATACCCCTGAGGACCGATTAGAAGGGGTAACCCGTGTCGATTGATCATGTGTTGGCTGTCGTTCCGGCATCCGACGTGGACAAGAGCCACCAGTGGTATTCGTCGCTGTTCGGGCGATCGGCGGACAACAACCCGATGCCCACGTTGGTCGAGTGGCAGGTATTGCCGGGAGCGTGGGTGCAGGTCTTCAGCGATCCGCAGCGGGCGGGCTCGGGCCTTCTCAACTTCGCCGTCGACGACCTTGAAAGTCATCTTGCTCAGGTGCGCGAACGCGGCCTCGTACCCGGCGAAATCGTCGAAGCCAACAAGAGCGTGCGGTTGTCCACCATCACCGACCCCGACGGCAACACGATCAGATTTATCGGAGGTTTCAGAGTCGAATATTGAGCTAGGTTCGTAGCGTGGATTTCCGAGCGGCGCTGCTCGACCAGACCCGGGACTTCGGGGAACTGATCCGCAGTGCAGACCCTTCAACGCCCGTACCGACCTGCCCCGACTGGACGCTGCGACAGCTGTTCCGCCATGTCGGGCGCGGAAACCGTTGGGCCGCACAGATCATCGCCGACCGGCGGACCGAACCGCTGGACCCGCGCGACGTTCGCGAGGGCAAACCGCCCGACGACCCCGACGCCGCGATCGACTGGTTGAACAAGGGCGCACAGCTCATCATCGACTCCGTCGATCGCGTCGGTTCCGAAACGCGGGTGTGGACGTTCATCGGTGCCCGCCCGTGCGGCTGGTGGATCCGTCGCCGCTTGCACGAGGCCACGGTGCACCGCGCCGACGCCGCGCTCGCACTCGGCCTGGACTACGACCTGTCGCCGGAGCTGGCCGCCGACGGGATCAGCGAATGGATCGAGCGCATCAGCGTCCAGGCGCGCTCTCAGCCGTTGCCGTTGGAGTTG
This sequence comes from Mycobacterium sp., assembly GCA_035649695.1. Lineage (GTDB taxonomy): Bacteria > Actinomycetota > Actinomycetes > Mycobacteriales > Mycobacteriaceae > Mycobacterium. Next base: position 4,674 of record DASRJA010000111.1, read on the forward strand.
GGGCGGACACTGCACCTGCACGCCACCGACGACGGTCTTGGTCCCACGGGTGAGTGGACGATCACGAGCGACAGGGAGGACGGCGTCTCCTGGTCGCACGAACACGGTAAGGGCGACGTGGCGCTGCGCGGCCCGGCCAAGGAGCTGCTGCTGGCCATCGTGCGCAGGCGCACCGCAGCCGAAGGCCGCGTCGAAGTACTCGGCGACACCGCCATCTGGGATAGCTGGCTGGAGCACACACCGTTCTAATTGGGCGTAGTTTCTCGACCATGACCACTTCGGAGATCGCGACCGTCCTCGCCTGGCATGACGCGCTCACCGAGCAGGATTTCGACACCCTGCTGCAGGTGTCCAGCGACGATATCGAGTTCGGTGATGCGAACGGCGCGGGCCAGGGATATGAAGGCTTACAGGAGTGGGCGAGCTCATTGGCCGTCACAGCTGCCGACCCAGGCCGGATGTACGTCCGCGGCGGTGTGGTGGTCGCCGAGGAGCAGGACGGCGAGGCAGTGGCGTTTCGGGTGGTGCGCGACCACGTCACGTCGGTATTCCGGCACCCCGACCTCGCCACGGCGCTGGCCGCGACCGAGCTGACCGAGAAGGACCTCGTCGGCTGATGCGGGGCATCATCCTCGCCGGCGGTTCGGGCACGCGGCTCTATCCGATCACCAAGGGCGTCAGCAAGCAGCTGCTGCCGGTATTCGATAAGCCGATGATCTTCTATCCGCTGTCGACGCTGATGATGGCAGGCATCCGCGACATCCTGGTCATCACGACACCCGACGATGCGCACGCATTCCGCCGATTGTTAGGCGACGGTTCGGATTTGGGCATCAACATCAGCTACGCGGTGCAGGACGAACCCAACGGGCTGGCACAGGCATTTGTGATCGGCGCCGACCACATCGGCGACGGTCCGGTGGCATTGGTGTTGGGCGACAACATTTTCTACGGGCCGGGCCTGGGTACCAGCCTGAGCCGATTCCAAAACATCAGCGGCGGAGCAATTTTCGCCTACTGGGTGGCCAACCCTTCGGCCTACGGTGTCGTCGAGTTCGCCGACGACGGCACCGCGCTGTCCATTGAGGAGAAGCCGGCCACGCCGAAGTCGAACTACGCGGTGCCCGGCCTGTACTTCTACGACAACGACGTCATCGAGATCGCGCGCTCACTGAAACCCTCCGCACGCGGCGAGTACGAAATCACCGAGGTCAACCAGGCCTACCTGAACCAGGGCAGGCTGACGGTCGAGGTACTGGCTCGCGGCACGGCCTGGCTGGACACCGGAACGTTCGACTCGCTGCTGGATGCCGGCGACTACGTCCGCACCATCGAACGCAGGCAGGGGCTGAAGATCAGCGTGCCCGA
>DASRJA010000112.1:0-3818 GCA_035649695.1 Mycobacterium sp.
CCGCCGCTGCTCCACCGTCAACCCCACCCCACGTCATCCCTCAGCCTCCTCGGATCACGGACCACACAGTCATCGACTCACCGAGGAGTTGCGCAGACCCCTTGAACCCGCCCATCTCGGGTCTAGCTCTGCGCTGCCGAATTCGGCTCTAAGAGGATCAAGGGCGCCGGCAGAGCCGGCGCCCGGGCTGCCTGATCGACCTTTGGCGCTGCTCGTCGGGGGCCGCCAGATCGAAGCCTCTTTGTGTCAAGGGGTGGTTCTTGGGCGCGTTGAAGCACGCCCCTGGGGGTGGGCGTAGCGTTGTTGTCGGGCCCGGGAGTGACTGATCCGAAGAGCCGGTGTTCAGGGTTCAGCCGGCCACGCTGGATTGAAGAGTCGTCCCTGGTTGTCCTCTCGGGCCCGCTCGATTAGCGGCGGCTGAGATCGACTTGTAGCTGGCGCCACACGGCGTCGCTGATGCGACGCTTGAGCGCTCGCAGGGCTTTTTTCTTGGACTTTCCTTCGGTGAGCTTGCGCTGGTAGTAGACCCGTCCCGGTGTGTCGTGGCGGACCTGGGTGACGGCGGCCATGTGGATGGCGTGGTTCAGCTTGTGGTTGCCGCGGGGGTTGAGCCGGTGTCGTTTCGTTGGCCCGCTGGACGCTTCGATGGGGGCGGTGCCGTTGTAGGAGGCGAACCGCTCTGGGCTGGGGAACCGGCGGGGGTCACCGACGTGACCGAGGATGAACCCAGCCACGATCGGGCCGACGCCGTGGAGCTCGAGGAGTGTCGTTGCGGACTTGGCGACGGCGTGAGCGACCCGGGCTCGGGCGGTGACGATCTCACGGTCGAGGCATCGGACGTCGCCTAGTAGCTCGCTGGCGAGTCGCTTGCGTTCGATCTCGGCGACCCCGACCGGCCTGACTGAGCGCAACATGCGGGCCGCACGATCGGCCGAGAGACGCTTGGGTGCGCCGCCGGCAATGCGTTCGCGCAACGCCACGTGCAGACGACATGCGGCCTGGGTGCGCAGACCGGTGAGGTCGTCGTAGCGGTCCACCAGCATCCGGATCACCGCGGAGTGGTCATCGACACGCACGGCTCGTAGCCCGCAGTGACCCAGCCCGGCGACTGCGGTGGCCAGGGCGTCGTTGGGGTCGTTCTTCGACGCCTTGGTCGAGCCGAGCAGGCGCACCCGAGCTGCCAGCGTCGGCGGCACGTCAACGACGTCCTCACCGGCCGCCACCAGCTGCTGGGCCAGCAGCTTGCCCAATCCGTCGGCGGACTCGACCGCCCATCGGCGGTCCTTCCCCAAGGGAGCGGCCCACGCCAACAGCCGCTGTGTCTGGGACCGCTCAGCGACCACGTCGAGGCGGGCAAGTGGCCGCTCGTCGCTGTCGATTGCGACAGCCGTGTGGGTCGCCTTGTGCGGGTCGACACCGATGATCACCGTCATGGAGTTCCTCCTCGTGTACGCGTGGAAGCGTCACGACGGGCACTCCTGATGAAGGGTTGCTGCTCGCCTCTTTCGAGCCACGCCGTGACCGGACCCCGACCGGCTGACGCTTCGTTCGGGAGCTAACCCGACACGCGAGCAGCACGCAGTTCGAGAGCCAGCCGACCGGAACCCGACGACGCTAGAGCCACAACCCCACGCCCACCCGCAGCATCCATCAGGCAGTTATGGCGCGTCTGGTATCGACCGTCTGCGCTCACGGCGGTGACGGCCAGGCTGTCAGCCGCGCTCATCGGCGAGCCGTGTCCAGTGAACGTCGGTCTCGAACAGCAGGCGGTGCTCGCGATGGATAAGTCGTGACCTCACCTCATCGAGCAGACCTTGGGCTTCGTCCGCAGGCAGCGCGCCAATCCAGCCCATCGACCCGAAGAACGCCACCAGGTCGTCTCGGCCAACCGTACATGTATTCGCGAATTTAGACTCGTGCAGTGGTTCGACGCGTCGACACATATGGCGGTTTCCCTAGGGGTACGGGCCGACGGGATCCGTGTAGCCGGTGTCATCCGTCACAATGATTTCCTGGCCCATGACGACGTAGTGACGGCCGGAAACTCGGATCGCGTTCGGCAGCGTGCCGCCCGTGTGGGGAAGGAGACAACTGTTGTCGATGGTCAACCTGACCGTGTCGACGCCGTCGAAGCCATCGCCGCTTCCCACGGGCCCGGTGCATAGGAAAGCGCGGAACGTCGAACCGGTCGGCGAATGCGAGACGAACACGTGCGGTCCGGCCACGATGGGCGTCCCGTCGGCCAGGGCGATGGTCCACTCTGCAGCACCCGAGCTCGCCCCATAGGAGTCAGGCGTGTACCGGAGCCACAACCTGGTCACGTCGGTCCGGTAGTCGACCCCCACTTCGACGATGTCGATGTCGAACAGTTCATCATCGACCGGGTCGGCGACCGTCTTCTGGCACGCGCTCACAATTATGAGCGCGAGGATCGCGACCCAAGCCGCCGGGCGGCGGGCGGACACACTCACGAGGTGACGCTATACCCGCGCATGCCCCGTGTCTCCGGTTAGGTAGCCGCCCGGCAAAGTCAGTCCGTGGTTCCTCAGAGCAAAGGCGTTCGGCCTCAGTGTGCTTCGTCATGCCAGATCCACGACTCGTGCGGCGGCGTCTGCGGGTAGCCCGGCGGCGCATGCCATTGCGAACGGCGTACAGATTGCCCTGATGGTCTGGTACGCGGGCCGCACAGCTCAAGTCACTCACTCGCTCTGTACGAAGCGCAGCTCCTGGCAGCCGACGAGGCCACTTTGGCCGCCGCGCAGTAGCACCGAGTTTCGATCCGCATCGCACCGAGCGCATCCCTGAGCGTGCCAGTTCGTGCGAGATTGGACACGGACCGGAGCGCATCAGCGGTCACCCACGGTCAACGAGCCATGTCAGCGCAGGTCCTGGTCGCGATGCAGACGCCTCGGCCCTTCCCAAGCTGGTGATACACCACGACAGACCGGCAGCTCTGCGCCACCACGGCAAGTCCTCCAACGGGGGCCGCATTCAATCCCGCACACCCTGACCGCGTCTCGAGTCACTGGCGCCGCGTCGGATCAAGTGACGGTGAGGCAGCCGAAGCAGAACCCGAACCCCGTCGCGAACGGCCCAGGGCCAGTCCCGGGATTCCACACCATCACGTCGCGTGCTCCGGTCGGTGCCGCGGCACTCACGGTGACCAAGACTTCGAGTTCGGACTCTGAAACCACGTCGACCGAGTTCACGCGAAGCCCGTATGGACCGAACGCCTGGAGGGAAGCCTGCGCACCGGGGAAGAAGCCGCTACCGGTGAGAGTGAGTGTGGCCGTGCTGCCCCGAGCGACCGTCGCTGGTGTGAGCGAGTCGACCGTCGGCGTCACGACGGCCCGCACGAAAACGTCCTCAAGGCCGTTCCCGTCGCCGGGAACGAGATCACTCGCGCGGGACTGGAAGGCGACGTACTGTCCGTTGCCGCTGATCGATGCGAAGAGGCTGCCTTGCCTGAGCTGTTCCCGGCCAAGAAAGTCGACGCTTGATCGCGTTGTCGTCCGGGCGTGGAGATCGCGCACGAACACGTCGAGGTCGAAGTTACCGTCGCCGGAAATCAGGTCAGTGGCCTGGGAGTGGAAGGCGACATAGCGGCCGTTGTCATTCAGCGACGGGTAGAAACTGCCACCGTCGGGATCGCCGCCGCTCACGTCGACACTGGCCCGAACGGTGGTGCCCGCCCGCAAGTCCCGGACGAATACATCGTAGACGCCGTTGCCGTCACCGGGAACGAGATCGGTCGCGTCGGACTGGAAGGCGACGTAGCGGCCCTCGGCACTGATCGACGGCAAGAAGGTGTTCGTGCC
>DASRJA010000113.1:0-4591 GCA_035649695.1 Mycobacterium sp.
GGCTGGATCGGCCTGCAACGACTCGTACACCGTGAAGCTGGTGGTGACGGACGGTCAAACCTGCCCGAGCAACTGCGAGAAGACCATCAACGTGGTCGACACGTCTGCTCCGGTGCTGTCCGGTGTTCCGTCCGGTGGCGATCTGGGCTGCAACCCGACGACGCTGCCGAGCTGTGCCACGGCGACGGCGACGGACAACTGCGACAGCAGCCCGACGGTGACTTGCGTGCCGGGTGCCATCACCGGCACCTGCAACAAGAGCCAGACCTTCACCTACACGGCGACCGACGACTGCGGCAACAGCGCGGTCTCGACGGCGACCTACACCTGGAAGCAAGACACGACCAACCCGGTGCTGGTGGGCGTACCGGCCGGTGGCGATCTGGGCTGCAACCCGACGCTGCCGACCTGCGCCAATGTGACGGCGACCGACAACTGTGACGGCAGTCTGGGAGCGGCCACCTGCGTTCCCGGCGCCATTACCGGCGCGGGCTGCCTCAAGAGCCAGACTTTCGTTTACTCGGCCGTCGACGCGTGCGGCAACAGCGCCTCGACGAGCGCGATCTACACCTGGAAGGAAGACACCACCGAGCCCGTGCTGGCTGGCGTGCCTGATGGTGGCGACCTGGGCTGCAACCCGGCGACGCTGCCGAGCTGCAACAACGGCGTGACCGCCAGCGACAACTGTGACGGCGGTTTGCAGGTGCAGTGCGCCCCGGGTGAGATCCGCAGCAAGGGCTGCTCCAGGGCCCAGGACTTCGTCTACACGGCGACCGACGCCTGTGGCAACAGCGCCTCGGCGAGCGTCCGCTACGGCTGGACGGAAGACACGACCCCGCCCGTACTGGTGGGCGTGCCTGGCGGTGGCGATCTGGGGTGCAACCCGACGGCGCCGCCGAGCTGTGACACTGGCGTGACGGCGACCGACGACTGCGTCCGCGAGTTGCAGGTGACCTGCACTCCGGGAGCGATCACGGGCGATTGCCTCAAGAGCCAGACCTTCGTTTACTCGGCCGTCGACGCGTGCGGCAACAGCGCCTCGACGAGCGCGATCTACACCTGGAAGGAAGACAGCACCGGCCCGGATCTGACCTGTCCGCCGAACAAGGAGCTGCAGTGCGGTGATCCGATCGTCCCCGGCTTCACGGGAACGGGAACGGCTACCGATGCATGCGGCACCGCGACGGTTGACTTCAGCGACCAGCCGATACCGCCGAACTGCACCGGCCTGCCGGGGATCAGCCGGACCTGGACCGCGACCGACGACTGCGGCAATACCAGCACCTGCCAGCAGACCATCGTGTTCGTCGATACCACGCCGCCCACCATTCAGTGCCCGGGTGACGTCACGGTCGAGTGCAACACGCCGTACGACCCGAGTGTCACCGGACGACCCACCAGCAGCGACAACTGCGGTGGCGAGATCCTGGTGGACTTCGACGACGGCGGACTGACCGGACCTGAACCCGGTTGCGCCGGAGCGCCGATCCCCCGCACGTGGACGGTGACCGACAACTGCGGCAACTCGGCGACATGTGTCCAGATCATCTCGTTCGAAGACACCCATGCGCCGTCGATCCACTGTCCGACCGACATCGAAGTGGGGGCCTGCGACAACAAGCCGACCTTCACCGCGACCGGTGAGGACGATTGCGACGACACACCGACGATCGTCTGCGTCCCGCCGTCGGGATCCGAGTTCCCAGTCGGAACCACCGAGGTGACCTGCACCGCGACCGACGATTGCGGTAACAGCACGAGCTGCGGATTCGACGTCACCGTGACTGGGTTGCCGAGCTGCGACATCGAGGGCGCGAGTGCCATCTGCGCGGGCACCACGACCGAGCTGTGCGGCCCCGCGGGAGCGACCAGCTGGAGCTGGACGGGCCCGGGTGGATTCTCGGCTGGCACCCAGTGCGTCACCGTGGGGGCAGAGGGGACGTACACCCTCGAAACCACGGATGCCAAGGGCTGCAAGAGCACCTGCACCCACGACCTGACCCTCAACGATCAGCCGGTCTGCGGCATCACCGGGCCGACCGAAACCTGTACGGGTGAGAGCGTCGATCTGTGCGGACCTGCCGGCAACTACAGCTATGCCTGGTCAGGGCCCGGCGGCTTCAACGCCGCGAGCCAGTGCATCACGGTCAGCACCGGGGGCACGTACACCCTGGTGGTGACGGATCTCGTGACCAAGTGCTCCAGCGACGGCTGCTCGCACGAGCTCACCGTGGCTCCGTGCGCGGTCAGCTGCCCGCGGACGCCCGGTTTCTGGTCGGCTCAGTGTGATCAGAAGTCCGGAGGCAGCACGAAGTTCAACGTGGCCCAGATGACCCAGATTTCGGAGTGTGTCGACGGTAAGGTCGACATCTTCACCTGGGCGGCTGGGTCGGACTTCAGCTCGTTCTGTTCGGCGGTGTCCAACGGTGGCGTGATGAACCAGCGCCGCCAGGCCAAGCGTCAGTTCGCCGCCCTCCTCGCCAACGTCTGCACGGGTGAGTTGGGACTGGTGGCGAGCAACGGCGACATCATCAAGCTCGATCCGTCGACGCCGGTTTCGTGCTCGGGCCTCAGCTCGACCACGATCGGCGCGCTGATCACCGAAGTGGATGGTGTGCTGCTGACGCTCGAAGGCCAGCCACTCAGCAGTCCGGTGGTGAAGGCCATGTACAGCCAGATCATCGCCTGTCTCGACGCCATCAATAACGCCGAGAACGTGGGCACCGTTGCCTGCACCTCGGCCGCCGCAGAGAATGCCATGTACCGTGACTACCAGACTCCGGGTGACGGCGGCCTGACCGAAGTGGTCGAGCTGTATCGTCCGTCGCCCAATCCGTTCGCTCTCGCGACCCGCATCGCCTACGTGGTGCGTGGGACCGGCGAGCGGGTGGACATCGGGGTCTTTGACCTCGCGGGACGCAAGATCCGCTCGCTGGCCAGCGGCTTCCAGCCCGCGGGCCGGTACGAAGTGACCTGGAACGGTGTCAGCGACGACGGGGCGCGCGTCAACAACGGCGTCTACTTCGTCCGCAGCACCCTCGCGGGTCAGCACCAGTCGATGAGAGTCATCTACGTGAAGTAGCATCACGGAACGGTGGGCCGGGGACCATCCGGCCCACCTCCGGAAAAGTCGTGGACGGCCCCGCTCGGCTGCACGCGGCGGGGCCGTTTTACTAGGGGGCAGTCGATGTCGAGAGCACTATGGACAGTGGTCGTCACCGCCGCACTGGCCAGCCTGGGCGTCCAGGCCGTCCAGGCTCAATGCACCTACACCATGCTGGCGAGCGGGGCGGCGGCAACGGTGACCGCGACGCCGACGCCTCTTCAGTTCAATCAGTCCAGCGCCTTCTGGACCGCGATCGCCATCCGCTCGGCCGCGGGAAGCAACTGGGACCTCGGGATCTATTCAGGTGTGGGCGGACCGCCCAACTGCGTCAACGGATCGTTGGGATCCTCAGTCAAGACCACCGGGGTCGACTTCGTCGTGGGTGACTTCAACCCCGGGCACAATGTGGCCGGCATCCACTACCCGCTCGCCACCCGCGTCAGCGGGGCAGGCTCGGCGACGGTCGAGTGGGACGATGGCGCGGATCTGCTGACGGTGAACGCCCCCTCGTTGACAGTCCCGACCAGCAGCTCGGACGTGATCCAGGTATGGGACGTGTTCCTGAGCGCGGGGGTCACCTACACCATCAGCTTCAGCCGTACCGGGGCCGACGCCAAGGCCCTGCTCTTCAAGAGCGGCGCCGGCGCGTACTGGGCGGGGCGTGACTCCCGGGTGCTGGAGCTCACCTCCAACGGCACGTACGCCGCCACGACGTCCGGCTACTACGGCCTGGTCGTGGTCAACGACGATGGCGTCACCGGAAGCTACGACATTGCGGTCGGGCGCTGTGAGATTCCAACCGACCTGGTTTCGGGCGTCGCGGTCAGCACCGCGGGGTTGGGGCAGCGCTACTACCGCTGGGATCAAAACGGGACCTTCCATCTGGCCGTGGGCGTGCGCGGTACCGCCAATTGGAACATCGCCGCCTTTGGCGACCGCACCGGGAGTTCCTGGCCGACGTGCTTCGCAGACCCGCTGGCGACCTCGAGCCTGGCCGCCCCGGCGGTGGACTTCATCGTCGGCAACTTCGACACCCAGATTGCAGACACGTCTTATTTCGTGCGCGCCTTCATGAACAACAACCAGGGCACGCCTTCCGCCATGGTGGAGTGGGATGGAGGCTCGACTCTCAGCGACATCGTGCTCACCGATCCGTCCAATCCGACCATCAGCCGGACGACCGGACCCTCCGATGTTCTCGAATGCTGGGACATCTATCTGAACTCCGGCCAGTCGTACCAGGTGTTCTTCAACACGAACGGGGCTGACCTCAAGCTGTTTCTGTTCGCCCCTAGCCTCAATTGGGGAGGACGGAGCAACGCCATCCTGCAGCGAAGCGGGAGCTCGAGCGCGGCGTCTTACGTGGCCGCCAACACCGGGTGGCACGGGCTGGTGGTGGTCAACGACAACGGGCAGCCCGGCTCGTACGACCTGCGGGTCTATAGCCAGAATGCCGTGGGCGTCGGCGACTTGCCTCCCGGCGTC
>DASRJA010000114.1:0-2384 GCA_035649695.1 Mycobacterium sp.
CTGCCCAACGTGGGGCGATCGCCGACTGGGTCTACTGGCAGCACCTGAGCGTGCTGATCTCCGACGCGCTGGCCGGGTCGGCCGCCAAATAACACCGACCTGAAGCCTTAAGCTCTTGCAAGTGGGCATTTCCAAAGTCGAGCGGTTGATGAACCTCGTCATCGCGCTGCTGTCCACCCGCACGTTCATCACCGCCGAGCGGATCCGCGAAACCGTCTACGGCTACGACGACAGCGCCACCGACGAGGCGTTCTCCCGCATGTTCGAGCGCGACAAGAACGAGCTGCGTGACCTGGGCATCCCGCTCGAAACCGGGAGAGTGTCGCAGTTCGACCCCACCGAGGGCTACCGCATCAACCGCGACGCCTACGCCCTGCCCGCTGTTGAGCTCACCGCCGATGAGGCCACCGCCGTCGCCGTCGCCACCCAACTCTGGGAATCGCCCGAGCTCATCACCGCCACCCAGGGCGCCCTGCTCAAACTGCGCGCCGCCGGCGTCGACGTCGACGCGGCAGACTCCGGCATCGCGATCGCCTCGACCGCCGTGCTCCCCGGCCTGCGCGGCTCCGAGGACGTGTTGGGAATCCTGTTGTCCGCCATCGACTCTGGCCACGCGGTGCGCTTCCCTCACCGGCCCTCCCGCAGCGACCCCTACACCACCCGCACCGTCGAGCCCTGGGGCGTCGTCACCGACCGGGGCCGCTGGTACCTCGTCGGCCACGACCGCGACCGCAACGCCACCCGGACTTTCCGGCTCTCCCGCATCGGCGCCGGCGTCACCCCCATCGGCCCACCTGGAGCGGTCAAAATGCCCGACGGGATCAACTTGCGCGAGATCGTCGACCGCGCGGTCGGAGAGTGGCCCAGCACCGGCCAGGCCCGCGTGTGGGTTGCCGACGGCCGTGCCACCGCGCTGCGCCGCCACGCCACCGTCGTTGGCCCCCTCACGCTAGGTGGCCGGGCGGGCGAGGAGATCATCATCGACATCGGCATGCTCGACCGGCTCGGCCGCGAGATCGCCAGCTACGGTCCGGACGCCGTCGCACTCGAGCCCCAATCACTGCGCGACGACGTGCTGGCTCGCCTCCGCGCCCAAGCCGGCCATAACGACGGGGTGACCGCATGACCGCCGTCTCCACCCGGCTGGTCCGGTTGCTCAACATGGTGCCGTACTTCCAGGCCAACCCGAAGATCACATACGCAGAAGCGGCCACCGACCTCGGCGTCAGCGTCAAGCAGCTGCGCGACGACCTCAACCAGCTGTGGATGTGCGGCCTGCCCGGCTACGGCCCCGGCGACCTCATCGACTTCGAATTCTCCGGCGACACAATCGAAGTCACGTTCAGCGCCGGCATTGACCACCCGCTACGGCTGACGTCGCCCGAAGCCACCGGCGTCCTCGTCGCGTTGCGGACCCTCCTCGACGTGCCCGGCATGGTCGACCCCGAGGCCGCCCGCAGCGCGATCGCCAAGATCGAGTCCGCCGCGGGCACCCTGAGTCACGGCGCCGAAGCCGCCGTCGACGAACCCGCCCCCGCGGAAAGTGAGGCTGCGGCCGCCGTCCGTGCCGCCGTGCGCAATGGCCGCGCGCTGGCGATCGAGTACTACTCCGCGTCCCACGACGTGCTGACCAGTCGCGTCGTCGACCCGATCCGCGTGGTGCTGGTCGCCGACCACAGCTATCTGGAGGCCTGGTGCCGGTCGGCCGAGGGCGTGCGGCTGTTCCGCTTCGACCGCATCGTCGACGCCAAGGTGCTCGACGAGCCGTCGGCGCCGCCGCCGCCCGCCGTACAGGCCGGACCGGACACGTCGCTGTTCGATGCCGACCCGTCGCTGCCGTCCGCCACGTTGCTCATCGACCGGTCCGCGTCGTGGATGTTCGATTACTACCCGCTGCGGGTGATTCGCGAGCTGACCGACGGTGCCTGCGAAGCCTCGATGACTTATGCCTCCGACGAATGGATGGCCCGGTTCGTGCTTGGCTTCGGCTCTGCCGTGCGCGTGCTCGAACCCGAGTCGCTTGCCCAGCGGGTACGCGAGTCGGCCACCGCCGCGCTGGACGCCTACGAGGTCGGCGCGGATACCACCGGCAGGTAGACTCGGTCCAGACGTCTGGAGGTGACCAAATTGGGTGGTCTACAACCCTGGCATTGGCTAATCGTCATTGCGGTATTCGTGCTGCTCTTCGGCGCCAAGAAGCTCCCGGACGCAGCGCGCTCGCTCGGCAAGTCGATGCGAATTTTCAAGTCCGAAATCAAGGAAATGCAGTCCGACTCCAAGCCGGAGACGCCACCTGCTACCCCGATCGCATCGGAACGGGCCGACACCCCACCACCGGCTCCCCAGGCCGAGCAGCCGACTGACCAACGCCCGGCCTGACCCAC
>DASRJA010000115.1:0-2543 GCA_035649695.1 Mycobacterium sp.
GGCATGCAGCCCAAGGATCTTGACCTGCTCGTCACGAACCAGCCCAACCGGGTGTTTCTGCGGAACTGGCGCGAGGCGCTGGAACTGCCCAAGGAGCGCCACGTCGACACATTCGACCGCTGCGGCAACCTGTTCGCCGCAGGCATCCCGGTCAACCTCGACCGGGCCATCTCCGACGGCACCCTGAAGAAGGGCGATGTGGTGATGATGGCCGCGTTCGCGCACGCCGGAGACTTCGCCGGGGCCGCCGCGATCAAGTGGGGCGGTCGCAACTGATGGGCACGCTGAAGCGAGAGCTGACCGAGGCCGTGGGTGCGCTGCCCAGCGCGCTGGACCCGTTGGCGTTGTCGCTCAACGAGAATCCGTTTCCGCCGCTTCCAGCGGTGCGCTCGGCGCTGATCGAGTCCATCGACGCGGCCAACCGCTATCCGGAGTTTCTGCCCGAGCGGCTGCGCTCGCTGGTCGCGGGCCACGTCGGTGTGGGCGACGAGCAGGTGGTGATCGGGGTCGGCGCGACCGGCGTGATCATGCAGATGCTGCGTGCGGTGACCAGTCCGGGCGACCGGATGGTGATGACATCTCCAACGTTCGACGGCTATCCGATCTTCGCCCAGATGGCGCGGCTGGAGTCGGTGACGGTGGCGCTGGATGCGCACGGCCACCACGACCTCGACGCCATGGCCGATGCGGCAGCACACGCCCGGGTGGTCGTGGTGTGCCGGCCGCACAACCCGACCGGCACCATCGAGCCCGCCGCCGACATCGAGCGCTTCTTGCGAAGGGTTCCCTCCGACACGGTGGTGCTGCTGGACGAGGCCTACGTGGAGTTCCTGTCACCGGTGTACCGGATCGACGCGCCCGCACTCGTCGAGCGGTATCCGAATGTCGTGGTGGTGCGGACCTTCTCGAAGGCCTACGGGCTGGCGGGTCTCCGGATCGGCTATGGCTTCTGCGCACCCGATCTGGCCCGCCGGCTGTGGACGATGCAGCTGCCGTTCGGGATCGGCATCACCAGTCTGGTGGCGGTGGCGGCCTCCTATGACGCGGAAAATCAGCTGCGGCAACGCATTCGGATGATCGCCTCCGAGCGACGCTTCCTGCGGATGCGGTTGAGGTCGATGGGCGTGTACAGCACCGACGGCCACGCGAACTTCGTCTTCCTGCCGCCGTGGCACCAGCCGTGGCGGGAGGTGTTCGACGGCACCGGATTGCAGGTCCGCAACTACGCCGATGGCAGCGTGCGCATCACCGTCGGCAACCGGCAGTCGACGCGTGCGGTATTGGCGGCGGTGGCGCCGAACGCAATGCGCTGAGAATCTGCCCGGTGTTGGCCGGTGCATGCGGTATGAAGAGGCGTGGCCGCGCAACGGGATGACCGTGATCCGATCGCGTTGGCGCGCGCCAATTGGCAGCGATCCGGCTGGGGCGACGTCGCCGATGGCATGGTCGCGGTGACATCGGTGATGCGGGCCCATCAGATTCTGCTGGCACGCGTGGAGACGGCGCTGCGGCCCTACGACCTGAGCTTCTCCCGCTACGAATTGCTGCGGCTGCTGGCGTTCAGCCGCACCGGGGCGCTGCCGATCACCAAGGCCTCAGACCGGCTGCAGGTGCACGTCACCAGCGTCACGCACGCGATCCGCCGGCTCGAAGCGGACGGGTTGGTGGAACGCATCCCACATCCCACCGACGGCCGCACCACGCTGGTGCGGATCACCGATCTCGGCCGCTCCACGGTCGAGGACGCGACCGTCACGCTCAACAACGAGGTGTTCGCCGACATCGGAATGTCCGACGATGAGTCGCGGGCACTAGCGGACTCGATCGAAACGTTGCGCCGCAACTCGGGAGACTTTTAGTCGCGAGCAGTCGCAAAAGTCCCCCGACACGCCGAATTTAGGGGCCTTTTCCGTCTGCTCGCGCGGGAGAGGGGAGCGGGATCGTCGCCGTCACAGCAGTTCCCGAACCCGGGCGGGACCGGATATTCAGCCGGCCGCCGACGATCTCGGCGCGTTCGGCCATCGACAGCAGCCCGTAGCCGCCCATCTCGTCGCCGCCCAGCGGATGCTCGAAAGTATCGAAACCCACTCCGTCGTCGATGATTTCGAGCCGGGCAATGTCGCTGTCGGCCAAGAATGTCAGCCGCGCTCTCTTGGCATTGGCGTGCTTGACGATGTTCTGCAGACATTCCTGGGCGATGCGGTACAGCGCAAGCTCGATGTGGTCAGGCAGCCGGGTGTCGTCGAGATCGACCTCCATGTCGATCTGCGGGATCGAACGGGCCAAGCTGGCCAGCCCGCCGGACAGCCCCAGGTCGTCGAGCACGGGTGGCCGCAGTCCGCCGATCGCCGCGCGAGCCTCTTGCAGCGTCAGGTCGACCAGCTCGCGCGCCTTGCTCAGCTGCTCGGACATCATCTCCGGATCCTTGACGGCCCGGGTCGCCGCGTCGAGCCGGTAGGACAGCGTGACGAGCCGCTGCGAGATGCCGTCGTGGATGTCGCCGGCCAGCCGGCGCCGCTCGATCTCCTGTGCCTCGATCACCT
>DASRJA010000116.1:0-3029 GCA_035649695.1 Mycobacterium sp.
GCTCCGCTAGGAGCCCAAGAATCCCGAACTTCAGTGACATCCCTCACCTATACTTACCCAGTAACGGTTTTCCAGTAACCCATACTGGGTAACCGTTGTCAACCCTCCCCGGCGCGGTCCGCAAGCCGCACGCCTCATGCATGGTCGCTTCCTCCGGCGCGCAACGCGCCCAACGGAACACGGCATCGACCCCTAGCCGTGGCGCCGGTGCGCGACGAAGAACCGCTGGATCTCATCGAAGTCGACGCGAGCGTTGGCCGATCGGTCCTATGTGGACAATCTGCGGGAAGCCATCGACCACGACTACACGGTCGTAGCGGCGTCCCCTAGCGCACGCCGCTACGGGTGCATTTTCAAGACTCGGACATCATTCCCTCGGCGTGGCACCACGTCGAGCGGTTCGCCAACAACCCGATCGAGGCCGACCACGGCCGCCTCAAACACCGGCTCAAAGCCATGCGCGGACTACGCACTGACCGCACCGCACAGGTCGTCACCGCCTGCCACGCCTTCGTCCAGAACCTACGCCGTGGCCACTACGAACTCGGTCACCACGCGTCAAGGGCGTTACGGGTCGCCACCGCCTTCAGCGAACTCGCCCGCGCGATCTGACCGGGCCGTGTCCGGCAGACAGCCATGTCTGCCGATCAGACAACGCAACGTCGCCCCGACGACCGGGTTTCGGGATCGTAGCTCTCGCGCAGTTGGTGTTGCATCTCAGCGAGGTTCGCCGTACAGGAAGGACAACAGCACGAAGCGTCGGCCCGCGGTCACGTCCAGCACCTCGTGCAGATGGGCACATGAGAAGACCAGCGCAGCTCCGCCGTCGGGCCGGTAGAGCTGGTTGCCGTACTCGGGGAAGCGAAGCTGTCCCCCGGCGTAGTCGTCGTTGAGGTTCAGGGTGAGTGCGAACACGCGGTGCGCCGTTGCCGGGGTGAGGTTGTCACGGTGCGGTCGGAAGAAGCCGCCGGTGGCGGCGTCGTAGCAGGCAATCTTGAACCCTTCGAAGCGGGTGGCCCGGAACGCGAATGCTTTACTGACCTCAGGCAGCACGCGGCGGCCGACCACCGTGGTCAACTCCCGCAGCAGATCGCGGTCGTCGATAGTGTGGTCGCGACGCCGCTTGAAGCCCGCGTCGAGGACATCGCCGCCGACGCGTTCCACGCCCGTATCGGTCCCGCCGTCGTGTTCCCACACTCGGATCAGTCGGTCCCGGTACCCCTCATCGAGGGCGCGGGGCACCAGCAGCACCGGAGCCTGCGCCACCACTTGCACTGTGGGCTCGCGGTGCACGGCAGTGTCGAGCAGTTCGACGACCCGATCCGTGAGACCGTCGCCGACCACAACGCCGACCACCCGCAGATTCGGATCGAGTACCACCGCGGTCAGTTCTCCGGCCGCCACCCCGTATGCCTGGGCGACCGTGCCGTTGCGGTCAGACCACGCCGGTATGCCCGGACCGTCCGCTGTCCCGTTCGACGTGATGCAGCACAACGCCACGTCGTCCCGGTCCGCCAGCCGACCGGCGAGGTCGGCCAACCGTCGGTCATCACCGTCGCCGTCGAAGACCACAGCGGTCGGGCGGCCACCCGCATGCGCGTAGAACCGCGCAGGCACACCGGACCGGCCGCTCAGAACGAAGTCGGCCGCACGCTCCCCGACACCGAGCCGCCCCCGATCACCCACCCCGCACCTTGCCTTCCTTGGATCCGATTCCTCGTCGAGCCCGAACCATACTCGGTCCACTCGGTTCACGAACCGAACATCGAGCCGACGGACAACCCGCAGGCCAGCGCAGCTCACGACGGCGCCCGAGTGTACGACCCGTGCGGTGTGGCCAGCGCCACGGGTAGGTCGCCGGTCCGTCGGCTAGGTTGCTGCGCATGCGTGGACGGCCGATCGGTCTGGTTCTGTGGTTGCTTCTGCTGGCCGGCGTCGAGGTGGCCGGCTTGGTAGCGGTCTGGTGGTTCTTCGTGCGGTCCGCACATGGGCAGCAGTTGGACACGGTGGCGCTGGCCGGCAACCGCATCGGGCAGACCCGGGTCGAGAACCCGGTCGACACCGTGTTGAACACCGTGTCGGTGCTGTCCTTGGTCATCGCCACGGCGGTCATCGGCTTCATCGCGTTGATCCGCCGCCGGGTCGCGGTGGCGTTCGGGGTGATGCTGCTCATCGTCGGTGCGAACCTGACGACGCAGCTGCTCAAGGAGGTCATCGACCGACCGCAGCTGGGCATTGATCTGCCGCGGGCGGCGGCGGGCAACAGTCTGCCCAGCGGGCACACGACGACCGCGGCGTCGGTCGCGGTCGCGTTGCTGCTGGTGCTGCCGGCGGGGATACGCGGGGCCGGCGGCATGCTCGGCGCGCTGGCGGCTGCCGTCGTTGGTATCGCGACGCTGTCGGCCGGTTGGCACCGTCCCAGCGACGCGGTGGCCGCGCTGCTCATCGTCGGGGTGTGGGCGTGCGCTGCCGGGCTGTGCATCGTGATAGCGCAGCGCCGGCACCGGGACGTCGAGCACGGGCCGCCGAACCGATTCGCAGTCGGTGCGCTCACCGTCGTCGCGGTGGTGCTACTGGCCGGTGCGGCACTGGCGCTGGCGCTGACCGACCAGGCATTGTCCACGCCGGTCGAGCAGCTGGGCCGCAGCCGACTGCTGGTCGCCTATGGCGGTGGCGCGCTGGGCATCGCAGGCATGGCCGGCCTCGTCGTGGCCTCGGTGCTGGCCACCGCGCACCGGATCGCACCACAGACCATGCCACCCACCGTCAGCCCCGGGTATGACGCGACAGTCGGGAAGCCCTGACCTTGGGCGCAGACGGTGTCAATGCGACACACTGGCCGCCTTCGTCATCCCGGTCGGGATGCGTGGTGCGTGCGGGGTGCAACTCGAGCGCTACCACCTCGACCTGCCGGGACGCGACGGCGTGATGGGTTCAATGCGGTGATCGGAAGCGGGCGCGATGTGGACGCTGATGCTGCGGTGACCCGCGTACGGGCGCGAGCCAAGTCGGGCGTAACGTCTCAGCTT
>DASRJA010000117.1:0-4406 GCA_035649695.1 Mycobacterium sp.
CACCTCCTCCCACTGCTCGACGGCACTCGTGACCGCAGTGCACTCGTCGACGCCCTCCTCGCTATTCACCGTGAGAACCCGTTTCCGATCGAGCTCGACGGCAGTCAGGTGTCTGACGAGGCCGAGATGCGCGACGCAGTAACCGATTACATCGACGCGCTGCCGCGGCACCTCGCGGACATGAAGCTGCTGCGAGTCAGCTGACCGGCTCGTCACTCGTCGCGGGCAGTAACGGCAGAACACCCTGGCTCGCCGCGGCAGCGATAAGAAGAACCGCGGCCGCCGTGAGCGACGCCGCAAGCCCGAACTGGGAGGCCACTAGCCCCCACACGAATGCCCCGAGAGCCTGAAAACCGATCAGCACCACCAGGTACATGGCGAATCCTCGGGCCCGAACCCACTGCGGCAAGGCGAGCTGCGCAGCGACGGTAAGCGTCGTGAGTGTCGCAATCCACGCCACACCGGCCAGCAGCAGCAGAACCACGCCCACTGCGAGCGGCAGGTACGCCGCCGCAAGCAATCCCGCGGCATCGATCAACGCCGCAAGCACCAGCAACGTGTTGGCCGAAAACGTCCTGTTCAGCCGGGACATCACCAGAGCACCGAGCACCGCCCCCACTCCCACCGTTCCCAGTACGGAACCGTAGCCGATCGCGCGCAGATGCCAATGTTGCGAGGCGGCGATGGGCAGTAACGCCCACAGCGCCGACACCGGAAATGCAAACAATGCCGCCCGCAACAGAATTCGGCGAACGACCCTGCTATCCCTGGCATAGCGGATGCCGGTGACGATCGACTGGCTCAGCCGCTCCTGGGTGACGACCGGCGTCGACGGCGGCCGCTTCCACGCCATCAGCGCGGCGACGACCGCCGCGAACGACACCGCGTTGATCGCGAACACCGCTTCTGGACCCGCCGCGGCCACCAGCACACCGGCGATCGGCGGTCCGATCGCCCGCGCGGCATCGATCGTGACACCACTGAGCGATGCTGCCGCCGGGAACTGCTCGCGTGGCACCAGCTCCGGTTGAATCGCTTGCCACGCCGGTGTCGTCATCGCGACCGCGCAGCCGGTCGCGAACAAGAGCGACAGCAGCGACAGCGGATTGAGAAGACCGGCGACCGCAATCGCGGTCAATACCGCCGCGGCAACCGCGGCGTATATCTGCAGCGCGATCAGCAGGCTCCGGCGGTCGACGCGATCGGCCAGTGCGCCTGCGAAGATCGCGAGGATCAGGGTCGGCGACAAAGTGGCCGTCTGGACGAGCGCAACAGTCGTCGCGCTCGCATGTTGTTCCACCAGAAACCACTGCGCCCCAACGGTTTGCATCCAGGTACCGACGTTGGAGGTGAGCGCGGCGAGGAACAGCCCTCGGAACGCCGGGATCCGCAGCGGCGCCCACGGCGACGATGCCGACACTGCCGGGCGAATGTCGTCAGATGCCATCGTCGCTCCCTGAGGATCTATCTCTGACCGAAATGCTATTGGCTGATATGGCTCTTTAGGACTCACTTCAGCAAGGCGCTGATAGCGTTTCTGTCCAACCGCTTTGAGCGTCGGAGGGGGCCTCATGGAGCGCGATCACGAGTTCACCGTGAACCTAACCGATGAGGACACGTACACGGTCGAGCTGCTCGAAGCGGTGCAGATCGAACGGCGGGACGACGCCACCATCGGCCGCTGGCCCCCCTTCAACCTGAACGCGAAGGGCGACACCGAGGACGAGGTCTATCAAGAGTTGCTTGGCGGCCTGCAGCAGCAGATCGCCAGCGGCCCTGGTTCGCCGGAGTTCGAACCGTTCGCGGCTTATGTGCGGGAACACGGCACACGGTTGTCCGACGAGGAAGCCGCCGCGCGAGAGTTGGCGCAGCTGCGCGAGATGACGGTCCGCTGGCGTGTCACGGACGACGAGCAGTACATGGTCCGGCTGTTCCAGGACGTCGAGATACAGCGGGACGGCGATACGGTCACCGCGCGCCTTCGGGCTGGAAGGCAGCGGCCCGGAGCTCGGTGCGGCCCTGCAGGCGCTGAACAGCGCCATCGGCGAGGCTTGCGGCGAGCACGACGCACCCGGACCCCGTTTCGACGAGCTGACGAGCTGGGCGCGATCGAATGGTGAGCCGATGCCGGCCGACGTCCTGGCACAGGAGGCGAAGGATAAGCAGGCCTACTTGGCCGCCCGTGGCAAGCTCGCCGCCATCACACCGGACGAGATCACCGCCGAGAGCTCGACCGGCGTTCCATTGCTGGTCGACTTCTGGGCCGAGTGGTGCGGGCCGTGCCGCATGGTGACACCGGTGCTGGCCGGGCTTGCCGAACAGTGGGCCGGACGGATCGTCGTCCGCAAGATCGACGTCGACCAGTTCGACGGCATCTGGGAGCGGTTCAATTTCCGCGGTATCCCGGCCATGATCATGTTCAAGGACGGCAAGGAAATCCACCGCGTGATCGGCTTCGGCGGCAAGGCGCAGCTGGTGGCCGAGGTCGAGCCGCACCTCGCTTGATGTCGGACGCCGCAGGGATCGCCGGAGGTAGGTTCCGGGTATCGACCTTAGCGGCAGGACTGCACTACTCACCGGCGCGACGGGAGGCCTGGGAAGGGCGATCGCCACGGCGCTCGCGGCACGCGGAGCGCGGCTCATTTGAGCTCCCGCAAGGCCGAGGAGTTGGTGAAGGTCGCCAGATCGCTGCCGGGCGGCGGGCACACCACGTTGGTGTCTGACCTCGCCGAGGACGGCGCTGCCCTCGCATTGCTCGACCAGGCCGGCGATATCGATATGCTCGTCGCCAACGCAGCGTTACCGGCGTCGGGCCAGCTGGAGGGCTTTAGTCAAGACCAGATCGGCAGGGCGCTTCGTGTCAACCTCGAGGCGCCCGTTCGATTGACCCGAGAGCTGCTGCCGCGCTGGCAGGAACGCGGTAGCGGGCACTTCGTCTTCATCTCGTCGATCTCGGGCTTCGCCTCCACCCCACGTGCGTCCCTCTATGCGGCCACCAAGTTCGGCCTGCGCGGCTTCGCGCTCAACCTACGAGAAGACTTGCGCGGCAGCGGCATTGGCGTTTCGGTGATCACGCCCGGGGCGATCCGCGATGCCGGCATGTTCGCCGACAGTGGCGCCCCACCCCCGCCCGGCCTCGGTACGGGAACCCACAGCAGGTCGGCAATGCCGTCGTGCGGGCGATCGAGCACGACAAGTCGGAGATCTCCGTGGCTCCGCTTCGTCAGCGGGCCCTCGCCCGCTTCGCGATGATGGCGCCCGAGATCTCCGGTCGCCTCGCGGGTGCCACTGCACTGAAGGCGGCGGACGCGATTGCCGAGGGCCAGACCGACAAGCGATAGCGGTACGGCGTCAGGCGATGATTCGCGTCAGGTATGGCGCCATGCCGTTGGTACGCACCGGTGAAACCGTGACGGCGGGGTCGGTGGCCTCGATCATCTGACCGTTGCCGACAAACAGCGCGACACTTTGGGCGCCTCCGGGGCCGTAGAAGATCAAGTCGCCGGGCAGCGCCTGCGATGGCAGCACCTTCTGGCCGACCTTGTACTGCTCGCCAGACGACCGCGGCATCTTGATCCCGGCGCCGGCGAATGCGTAAACCACCAGACCGGACGCATCGAATCCGACCCTGGTGACTCGCGGTTCGGCGGCCGGGGTGGCGACAGGGTTGAGGTTGAGACCGGGGTTGGTCGACAGCGGATCGGCGACAACGCCGGCGTCCGCGGTGCCGGCCGGAGTGTCCACCGAGGCAGTGCCGACGCTGGGTCCCGCAATGTTGCCGCCGCCGTACGCAAAGGGCACGCCGCGTTGCGACAGCGCACGCTGAATGACCAAATTGATCGCTTGCTGGTTTCTCGCGTCAGCGGTCGCCAGGCCCGGCGTCGCGACCAACAACGCCAGACCGACCATCACGGCGCAGATGCGTTTCATTCGAACTTCCTTCATCTCGTGGCCGGTCCGCCACAACTACTCCTGTGCGGTTTCCGGGCACCCTTGACCGCGCGACCTATGGAATTAACATCCGTCACTATATTCACTTCTGCAACAGGTCGGTGCGCATCGGCCGGCGTCTCCCCTGGTCGGCTTCGGATCTTTGCTATACCGTGACCGCGGCGCTCACGATTTGTGATCGACCGAATCCCCCACGGCTGGTTGCGGTTTCACGCACTACCGTGGACTTCATGGCCTCGTTCCACGATCAGGACCTCACCGGAGCACGATTCGACCGTGTCAGTCTTCGCGATGCTCAGATGAATTCGGTGGATCTGAGCGGGATACAGATACGCGGTGCGGCGTTCAACGGTTGCCGCATGCGTGGCGTCGAACTCGTCGACGTCGAGATCAATGGCGAACTGCAGAACGTCATCGTCAACGGCGTCGACATCGTGCCACTTGTCGACGCTGAA
>DASRJA010000118.1:0-2287 GCA_035649695.1 Mycobacterium sp.
CCGGGCAGCTGCGGCAGGTGTCGCAGAGGTCGTCGATTCCCGACTGTCGTCGCGCGATGCCCGGCCAAGTGGCAACGGTGTCGACCGGGTCGGCGAAGACATCGAAGCCGGTCGCTGGTGCGCCGTCGAACGCCGTTTTCAACGAGTCGACCTGTTCCCACGCGCCGTCGGTCTCGATGACCGCGAGATCGACCGGATCGAGGCCGACCCATTCGCTTTGGCTCGGACCACCCTCCGCAGTGGACTGCAGCGACTCGAACAGCCGGACCGACATCGGCCGGCCCTGACTCGTCCAGAGATCGTGGATCTTGAGAAGCCAGGTCGAGTAGGGAGTCGGGTCCGGCCCGGGTCGCAGAGGCGGACTGTCCCACGTGGCATGGGGCAAAAGGAAGTCGATGCGGGGCGGACTCTGGGCCGCGAGCGCCGCGTAGACCCGGTTCGGGTCGTTACGAACGTCCACAGTGCACAAGATGCCGGCGTAGAGATGGTGGTACTCGGGCCGTCGCAGCAGGGCCAGCGCCGAGAGCACTTGGTTGTAGCTGCTGGCCCCGTTGGCGAAACGGCGATGTCGGTCGTTGGCCTCCCGGTCACCGTCCAGGGAGACACCCACCTTCACCTCGAAGGAAGCCAGCAGGTCGCACATCGCCTCGGACAGGAGCACACCGTTCGTCTGCATGCGTAGATCGAGCCGGGTCACCGGCTCGATGCGGTCGCGCAGGATCTCCAACGTCGCCCGCAGCCGCGCCACACCCAGGAGCAGCGGTTCGCCGCCGTGCAGCACCACCAGCACCCGCCGGAGGTGGTGGCTCGCCGCGTGGTCGGCGATGCGCCCGGCCGCCGCCCGCACGGTGGCCGTGGTCATGAACTTGGGGCGGCCGCGCCAGCTCTGGTCGGCGTGCTCGTAGACGTAACAGTGGTCGCACGCCAAATCACACCGACTGTGGACTTTCAGTACATACTGGCTGATCGACGGGTGGGCAGCCGGTGACCCACCCATCCTCATGGCGGACTCCGGGAGCTAGATCGCCGAACCGAACATCGCGACATCCACCGTCGTCGGCCGGTCCGAGTCGCGTTTCGTCACACGCCTGACAACGGCAGCAACGTCGTCAGCGGGAATGCGGTCGAGTGGCGTACTGGCCGCCGCGTCAAGCGAGGGAACGATGCGCTCACTGCTCACCGAAGTCGTGTTCACGATGTCCTGCCCAATGTTTGTGGTATCTCGCACGATAGTTGTGTAACGCAAGCACCGTATTTGCCGATGCAAACACCTTATTCGCTGTCAGCCAATCCGCTTCGCCGTGGCAAGGCGGCGCGCCGGTAGAGAGCTTATCAATCAGCCGTTTGGTCGGCAGTTCGGACGTCAAATGCATCTTTGCAGGTCAGAGGCGGTCTCGTCGGCGTTTCCGCTGATCCCGCCGCCGTGTTGTGTGAGTGATGGCCGCACGTCGCGCCGACGCTTTCCCCGGCGCGAGTCCGGATCTTACGGTACCGCCGCGTTGGTCGCGCGCTTCCTCCAGCGTGCGGAGGTTTGACTTTGCGCACATCATGAAAAAGTCAGATACCCGGGCCCGTTGACTCGCGTAGGTCATCTCGGCGCGCAAGCGCCGGTGCGCGGAGCGTGCTTGCGGCCGTGCCAGTCACCTTGCTGTGGGTCTTGGCGACCGCGATCCTGCTCAGTTAGCCTTTCGGCTCCGAGGTCGCCTGGCCCCGCCGGGCAAAACGCGGAATGCTTCGGACTTTCGTTCGATGGGGCGCCGACCGAAGCGCTGCATTTAAGGCGCCGAATGGGTCGTGTAGGGGAGGTGCGGAACGTGGACTTCCAAGCGCCGCCGACAATTCCCCTCCAACGGCAGGGCGAACTGCGTGACGTGCTGCTCGAGATCTGCCGCGTCGATGCGGATGGCAACATCGACCCGAGTCGGTCATGGCAGGACGCGGTGCACGCGGTTGAGGTGCTGACCGAGATCGGCGGCGGTCGTAGCGGGGCGACCGTGCTGGACGTCAACGTTCGGATGAACGGACAGCCGGGCTTCGAGCGCCGGGTCGTCAAGGTAGCTGCCGTCTCCGAGATCGCGGCCGAATGGAAGGCGCTGAACGCGGTACGCGTCCGGCGGCAGAACACGCTCATCGTCCCCATCGACGCGGTGAGCAGCGACGTGCAGGAGCCGTCGCAGCATTGGCTCGAGGGCCAGTTGGCGGCCATCGTGTACCAGCACGTCGGTGCCTTTGCCGCCATGCCCCACCGCCGGGTGCAGACACTCGAGGAGCTGGTGGCGAGCGCGAT
>DASRJA010000119.1:0-2083 GCA_035649695.1 Mycobacterium sp.
AGTGCGTGCAGGGCGCGGGCGGCATCCCGCTGGCTGTTGAAATCGACGACGTCGATATCGACCAGCAGGCGGACCTCGTCGAGGTTGGGCGTGACCAGCGTGGCGAGCGGAAACAGCTGACCTCTAAGCGAATCCAGCGCGCTCGGGTGCAGCAGCGGATCGCCGTGCATGGATGCACAGACGGGATCGACGACCAACGGCACCGTGCCGGCAAGGCCCTGTCGGCGCCAGGCATCGGCGATGGTGTCGATGATCGCCGACGACGCCAGCATGCCGGTCTTGGCGGCCTGCACACCGATATCGGAGGCCACCGCCTCGATCTGACCCGCGATCACGTCGAGGGGAATCTCGTGAAAGCCCTTGACGCCTACCGAGTTCTGCACGGTCACCGCCGTCACGGCGACCAGGCCGTGCACGCCGAGCATGGCGAAGGTGCGCAGATCCGCCTGGATGCCGGCACCGCCGCCCGAGTCGGAGCCGGCGATCGTCATCACCCGCACCGGTGTCTCGCCCGGTGGGGTCAGCGGAAGGAACGTCATAGCGCCAAGGGTGCCAGCTGTTGGTCGGATAGTGAGTGGAAGTGATTGATGCTGCGCGACGGTGGGCGGTGTGGTTGCGGTGGTCGGGGCTTGATGTCGGTGGTGACTGCCAGCATGGCGGCATGGCTGGGAAGCGGTCGCTGCGTCGGATTAGTGATCCGGTGGTGGCCGCCGCGCCGGCGGCTGTGCGCATCCGCACCCGGATTCGGGTGACCGAGGCGGAGTCGGCGGCGCTGACCGCGATCGGGGACTTTCTGGGTTCGGTGTATCGCGGCGAGCTGGCCCGCCGGATCCGCTGTGGTGTGCTGGATCGTGACGGCCGGGCGGCATGGCGTGCCGAGCGCAAGCGGGCGATCACCGCGGTGTCGTCGTCGCGGTGGGCGGGTGCGATCACCCGCGCCGCCGAGGACCAATACCAGTTGGGGATGCGTGGCCTGGCCGCCCATGTTAGCGATCTGGGTGACGCGGTTGAGGTGTTGGCTGAGCGGTGTGCGCTGCGCCCCGGCGAGTGGGCACCGGAATCTGCCGATGAACCTCTCTCGCGGCGACGTGGTCGTCAGCGCGTGCGGGGGTATCGCAGCGCGGCCGAGCGGTTCACCAAGACCCGGCGGCTGGCGGTGTTGCGTGAGCGCCTGGCCGCCGCCGATCAGGCGTTGGCGGCGGGACGCCCGTCGATGGTGGTGGGCGGGAAGCGGTTGTGGCGCAGCCGCAACCACCTCGACGCCGCCGAGATGACCGAGCAGCAGTGGCGTCAGCGGTGGGATGCGGTGCGGATGTTTCTGACCGCCGATGGGGAGTCGGGCAAGCCCGGCGGGAACGAAACCATCCGCGTCGACGAGCGCAGCCGGCTGCGTCTGAAGGTGCCCGCTGCCCTCGTTGAGCAGCTCGGCACCCACCTGCAGATCGCCGCGCCGGTGCGGTTTAGCCACCGCGGCGCCGAATGGGCCGACCGGGTGGCCGCACGACGGGCGGTGCGCTACGACATCAGCTGCGACCCGGATCGGGGACGCTGGTATTTGGATGCCTCGTGGACCATCACCCCGGAGCGGGCGCCAGAACTCGATGAGCTGCGCGCCGGGCGAGTGTTGGGGGTCGATCTCAACGCCGATCACCTTGCGGCCTGTGTGCTCGACAGCGCGGGCAACCCGATCGGTGAGCCCACCACCATCCCCGTCGCCATCTCCGGGTTGTCGGCGTCGCGCCGGGATGGCCGGGTGCGCGCGACGATCACCGCCCTGCTCGACCACGCCGAGCAGCAGCACTGTCGTGCGGTCGTGGTCGAAAATCTCGACTTCGCCGATGCCCGCGCCACTGGACGGGAAACCCTGGGCCGCGGTGCGCGCGGCAAGACGTTGCGCCGCACCGTCGCTGGTATCCCCACCCGTAGGTTCCGCGTGCGGCTCACCGCCATGGCCGCCCGCCGCGGTATCGGCGTGATCGGGGTGGATGCCGCCTACACCAGCAAGTGGGGCGCCCAGCATTGGCGTACTCCCTTGCAGCAGCAGACTTCCGATCCGGCCGCCGTGACCCGCCATCACGGCGCG
>DASRJA010000120.1:0-14943 GCA_035649695.1 Mycobacterium sp.
TTCCAACCAGAAGTGCCGCGTGTCCGCCGACAGGTCGCGGCCGTCCAACTCGGGATATGCGCAGGCCTGTTCGACCACGAACACCTCGACCCGCAGCTTGAGCAGTTCGTACAGCGTGGCGGCGTCGAGGTCCTTGGCCCAGCTGCGGCGCAGCGCGATGGTCATTGTGCCGCCACCGTGATGGGTCTATCCAACTTGAGCACCTTTGTGCCCCATGACCAAACCTCCTCGAACAGCGCCGGTTCGTTCGACAGTTCCGCGCCCAGCGACGGGACCATCTCCTTGAGCTTGGGCGACCATGACCCATAGCGGTCAGGAAAGCAGCGCTCCATGACGTCGAGCATCGCAGGCACCGCAGTCGATGCTCCCGGCGAGGCGCCGAGTAGCCCGGCGATGGTGCCGTCGGCGGCGGACAGCACCGTGGTTCCGAATTCGAGCACACCGCCTCGGCGGATTACCTGCACCCGCTGTCCGGCAATAGCGGGCTCCCAATCGGAATCGACTGCGGCGGGGACGAATTCACGCAGTGCCTGCACACGATCGGACTCGGACAGCAGTAGTTGGCTGACCAAGTACTTCACCAGACCCGCCTGCCTGAGCCCGACGTTGACGATCGACGCCAGATTGTTGGGCCTGACCGACAACGGCAGATCGGTGACCTGGCCGTGCTTCAAGAACTTCGGCGACCAGCCCGCGAACGGGCCGAACAGCAGCCAGGGCTTGCCGTTGATGACGCGCGCATCGAGATGCGACGCCCCTGGATGGGGAGCGCCGAGCGGCAGCATTCCGTAGACCTTGGCCCGGTGTGCGGCGGCCAGTCCCGGGTTGGCAGTGCGCAGGAACCGGCCGCCGATCGGGAACCCGCCGAAGCCCTTGACCTCCGGGATGCCGGCCTTTTGAAGCAGCGGCAGGGTGCCACCGCCCGCCCCGACGAACACGAATCGCGCATTCAGTCGGCGTTTCGCCCCGGTGCGCCGGTTGACGACGGTCAATGTCCACCGGCCGTCGGATTGCTTGCCCAGGTCGCGCACCTCGTGTCCGAACAGCGTGTCCATCCCGCGCTGCGCCGCGTAGCCGATGAGCTGACGCGAGAGTGCCCCGAAGTCCACGTCGGTGCCGTCCTGCACCCAATCCAGCGCCACGGGCCGGGAGAAGTCACGCTTGCCGGCCATCAGCGGCAACCGCCGGGCGAATTCGTCCGGGTCGTCGACGAATTCCATCGACGCGAACAACGGATTGGCGACCAGCGCCTCGTGGCGGCGCTTCAAGTAGTCGACGCGGGAGTCGCCGCGCACGAAGCTGACGTGCGGGGTGGGGTTGAGGAAACTGCGCACGTCGGGCAGCAACCCGTTCTCCACCGCGTACGCCCAGAACTGGCGCGTCACCTGGAACTGCTCATTGACCTGAATCGCTTTGCTGATGTCGATCGAGCCGTCGGGTCGAGCCGGCGTGTAGTTCAGTTCGCACAGCCCCGAGTGACCGGTGCCTGCGTTGTTCCACGGGTCGCTACTCTCGGCGGCGGCGCCGTCCAGGCGCTCGACCAGCGTGATCGACCAGTTCGGCTCCGCCTGCCGCAACAGCGCGCCCAGCGTGGCGCTCATGATGCCGGCGCCCACCAGCACAACGTCGGTCGTTGCGGCTTTGGGGTCAGACAACCGAATCGTGGGCCCTTCGTGGTTCTCGACGGTTACAGCTGTTCAGGCTATCCCGCGGCCGTCGGATCCTCATCGGCCCGGGTCGTTCGCCGCTCGCGGTTAAGGTGGCTTTCGTGCCTGGATGGGAGCCCGACGTGCTGCCTGGTTACTGGCAGCAGACGTTCGACCTCGGCCCAGATCCCGACGGCGAAGGCGACCTCGCCGCCACGCTGGTGCGCCGCGGCGAAGCCGAACCGGCGGCACCTCGCGCCGTGCTACTGGTGCACGGCTTCACCGACTACTTCTTCAACACCGAACAGGCCGACCACTTCGCCGCCCGCGGCTTCGCCGTATACGCGTTGGACCAGCACAAATGTGGCCGGTCATGGCGCGAAGGCCAGACGCCGCACTTCACCACCGACCTGGCCCGCTACGACGCCGAACTGGAGCGGGCGCTGGATTTGATCACCCAGGACTCTCCGGAAGCCGACGTACTCATCTGCGCGCATTCCACCGGAGCGCTGATCGTCGCTCTTTGGCTGGACCGGCTACGGCGCCGCGGCGAGATCACGCGGCGTCGCATCACCGGCCTCGTGCTCAACAGCCCGTGGCTGGATCTGCAGGGGCCCGCCATCCTGCGCGCTGCGCCGACGGGAGCGGCCATCGGCGCGATCTCGCGCCTCCGCAAGAAGCGGGTGCTGCGGCCGCCGGCGGAGGGGGGATACGGCGCCACCCTGCACAAGGAGTACGGCGGCGAGTTCGACTACAACCTCCAGTGGAAGCCGATCGGCGGCTTTCCCGTCACGTACGGCTGGCTGCACGCCATCCGCCGCGGGCAGGTCAGGCTGCACCGCGGGCTCGATGTCGGTGTGCCCAACCTGATCCTGCGCTCGGACCGCAGCGTGCGCGAGGTCACCGACCCCACCAAGGTCGACGACATCCAGCGCGGCGACGCGGTGCTCGACGTCAAGCAGATCGCCCGCTGGGCCGGCTGCATCGGAAACCGCTCCACGATCGTCCCGATCGTCGACGCCAAGCACGACGTATTCCTATCGGTGCCCGCGTCGCGACAGGCGGCGTACCGCGAACTGGACCGGTGGCTGGATTGGTATCTCGCCGAAACGTCCGATACGGCAACTCAATCCGAACGAGGATGACGAGGTTATTGGATATGACCGATTTCGACATCGCCATCATTGGCACGGGTTCGGGCAACTCGATCCTCGACGAACGCTACGCCGACAAGCGCGTCGCGATCTGCGAGCAAGGGGTGTTCGGCGGCACCTGCCTGAACGTCGGATGCATACCGACCAAGATGTTCGTCTACGCCGCCGATGTCGCACAAAATGCGCATGAGTCAGCGCAATACGGAGTCGACGCCCACGTTGACGGGGTGCGGTGGACGGACATCGTCTCCCGGGTGTTCGGTCGCATCGATCCGATCGCGATGGGCGGTGAGAACTACCGGCGTTCCTCCCCGAACGTGGAGGTGTTCGCCAGCCACACCCGATTCAGGCCGCCGCTTGCCGACGGCCGGTACCGGCTGCGCACCGCTGACGGCGACGAGTTCACCGCCGACCAGGTGGTGATCGCCGCCGGTTCCCGGGCCGTGGCACCGGATGCCGTCACCGAATGCGGCGTGCCCTACCACACCAGCGACACCATCATGCGCATCGCCGACGTGCCGGAGCACCTGATCATCATCGGCGGCGGATTCGTGGCATGTGAGTTCGCCCATATCTTTTCGTCTCTCGGCAGCCACGTCACGCTATTGGTCCGGGGCAGCACGCTGCTGCGCGGTCACGACGACGAGATCACCATGCGGTTCACCGACATCGCCAGTAAGAAGTGGGAGATCCGCAGCCATCACGAATTGGCCGACGCGCGCGCCGTCGGCGACGGAGTCGAAATCCGTTGCACAGACGGCACGACGTTGCGCGGCGACACGTTGTTGGTGGCGACGGGCCGGGTCCCCAACGGCGACCTGCTGGACGCCGAGCAGGCGGGTATCAAGGTGACCGCGGGCGGTCAGGTCGTCGTCGACGAATACCAACGCACCTCGGCGCGGGGCATTTTCGCCCTCGGCGACGTGTCGTCCGATTATCAACTCAAGCACGTGGCCAACCACGAGGCCCGGGTCGTGAAGCACAACTTGCTCCAGGACTGGGACGACACCGACGCGCTGATGCCGTCCAATCACCGATACGTACCGTCGGCGGTATTCACCGACCCGCAGATCGCCAGTGTCGGACTGACCGAAAACGAGGCCCGGGCAAAGGGTTTCAACATCAAGGTCAAGGTTCAGGACTTCGCCGACGTCGCCTACGGGTGGGCGATGGAAGACACCACCGGCATCACGAAGATCATCGTCGACGACGACACCGGGTTGATTCTCGGCGCGCACATCATGGGCCATCAGGCCTCGTCGCTGATTCAGCCGCTGATCCAGGCGATGGCCTTCGATCTGCATGCGCAGGACATGGCGCGCGGCCAGTACTGGATTCACCCCGCGCTGCCCGAAGTCGTCGAGAACGCATTGTTGGCGCTATGCGGCGAGCCGCCCTGGCCGCCGTCCAAACGGCATTAGGGAGCATCCAGCGCTGGCGCCCAGCGCTTTTCGACCTGTCCGAAGCGCCACACCGCCAGCGCGATAAACCAGGCCGCGACGAACAGCCCGACGATCAGGAAGCCGACGAACTCGAGGTTCGCCGAGCCGATCGCGGCCAGCGGACCCGAGTCGATGCCGAGGCGGTCGGTCACCAGGCCGGCCAGCACGATGACGCCGATGACCAGCGCAACGATCACCGATAGCACCGTCACGGTCAGGTTGTAGTACACCTTGCGCACCGGCTGCAGAAACGCCCAACCGTATGCCCTAGACATCAGGATGCCGTCCAGCGCGTCGAACAGGCTCATGCCGGCCGCGAACAGCACGGGCAGCACCAGAATGGCGTACCAGGGCAGCGTGAACGCCGCCGTTCCCGCGGCCAGCACCAGCAGCGCCACCTGCGTGGCCGTATCGAAGCCGAGGCCCATCAGCAGGCCGACCGGGTAGAGGTGCCAGGGCTTGCTCACCCGGCGCATGGTCTTGGCGAAGAGCCGCGCCAAGAAGCCGCGGTTCTCGAGTTGCCGTTCGAGTTCGGCCTCATCGAAGTCGCCGCTGCGCATCCGGCGGAACACCTTGGCGATGCCCACCGCAGCGAACAGGTTCGACAGTCCGATCAGGATGAGGAAGGTCCCCGCGACGAGGGAGCCCACCAGGCCGAGGGTCTGCAATAGCGGCGAGCCCTCGTCCTGCACCGGCCCCACGATCGCGCGCACGCCGATCGCCAACAGGAATGCCAGCCCGAACACCACGCTGGAATGGCCCAGTGAGAACCAGAAACCGGCGGACAGCGAGCGGGTGTCCTCCCCGACCAGCTTGCGGGTGGTGTTGTCGATGACCGCGATGTGGTCGGCGTCGAACGCGTGCCGCACCCCGAGCAGGTAAGCGGTCACGCCCAGGCCGACACCGAAAACACCTGCCGATCCGAGCGTGATGTGCTGCGGCGCCACCCCGAACACCAGCACACCCCAGCCGAACACGTGGAGCACCAAGACGATGGAGCCCATCGCGGCGATCGTCGTCCAGTCCGTGCGGTCGAATCGGGTCGAAACGGTCACTTCGGGCTGTTCGACGACGGTCATGGGTCGACCCTATGCAGGCAACCCCTCATCTGTCTAGATGAACAGATGTTCAGGTGTGTCGGGTTCCGTCCTATCGCTTGGTCGCGGTGACCAACAGGTACTCGGCGTCCCACCCGTCGCCTCGCTGCGACTCGGTGAGGAAGGCCAGGAAGTCCCGGTCGAGTGCTGCGACGCGCTCGGGCTGATCCTGGTTGAACCGGTAGGCCGCGATGGTCGGGCCGTAGTTGCGCTTCCAGTACTCGCGGAACTCCAACGGATCGGCGCAATGGTCCATGCGCACGGTCTGGCGTCGAGCCGTCAGACCGGTGACCCGCTCACCGAACAATTGCCGAACATGGTCCTCGTTTCCCCACAGCGGCGGAGGGCTGGCACCCGGCGGTGGCGGTGGCGCATACGGCTTCATGGTGGCGAGCAGGTTGCCGATGAGGCCCTCCGGCGTCCAGTTGATCAGTCCGATGGTGCCGCCGGTTCTGACGACTCGGACCAGCTCATCGGCGGCGGCCTGGTGGTGCGGCGCGAACATCACGCCCACGCACGAGATAACCGCGTCGAAACTGTTGTCCGCGAACGGCATTGCCTCTGCATCGGCCTCGACCCACTCGAGCTCCACGCCGCGCTCGGCGGCGATCTGGCGACCGGCGTCGAACAGTTCCGGCGTCAGGTCGCTCGCGGTGACGATTCCACCGGCCGCTGCGGCCGGAATGGCCGCGTTGCCCGAGCCGGCGGCTACGTCCAGAACGCGGTCCCCCGACTTCACGCCGATAGCGCGGACGAGTTCAGGCCCGAGCGCCGCAATCAGCTCCGCGGCAACGGCGGGATAGTCACCCGACGCCCACAGGGCGCGGTGCTTTGCCTTTAGGGCACGGTCGGCTTCAACGGTTGTCATCGTGTTCTCCTTGCAGGTCGGTTCGATGCCGTCAAGGTTGCTTTGGAGAGTTTCGGCAGACGTTTGGCAGTCGTGAAATCGCCTGATCAGCCGAGCTTTCGGTGTCGTGCCCACGGCTGGCTCGTGCGCACGCCATTGCCCGGCGGATGGTCGTTGAGCTGCCCATTTCACGAATCCGTCAGGGTCGCAGAAACCCGTGCCCGCACAGTCGGTCCGTCTACCAATCGGGCCGCGACCGGCCCCAAGCACAGGAGAAGGAATGAACACACGCAACAAGATCGCATCAATGATGGGCGGGGCGGCCGTGATCGCCGCTGCTGTCGGGATGACGGCCGGGCTGACGCCGGCTTCGGCGGCGCCGTCGCAGTCACCCGGCTCGATGCTCACCATCGTCGACCAGAACATCACCGGGGCGGGCTACAACCGGGTGATCGTGCAGGGCGTGTATCCGATGCAGAAGCCGGATGCCGTTGGCTACCTCAACAACCTCACCGCGGGTTGTGGCGGGATGCACTACATCGTCTGGGGCGACGACGGTAACGAGCAGTATCTGTTCGACCGCAACTACCCCGGAGTCCATGAAGACATCGACGGCTTCGTGAGGGCATCGGACCGCGGCCTCGAGTACCAGCAGCAATTCATCGTTCCGGCGAGCGTCCTCAATGAGGACAACGACGGTACCGACGAGGTGTTCGTCCGAGCCCGCTTCGTCGACGGTGATTGCGGAAGCCGGGTGCAAAACACCAACGTGGTCAAGGGCAACTTCTGACGACATAGGCGGGCCCGGCGTGCGAATGATGTTGCGCCGGGCTCGTTTCGTGTCCGGCGAGCGCATGTCATCAACGCCCGACAGTCACTCGACAGTTGATCCAGTCGGATGGCCCGCGCGAGCTCAGAGATACCGGCTCAGGGCCGAACGCGCGCGGAGGACCAAGTCCGCACCACTCAAAGCATCTCCGGGCAGGTTGCCGAGGGCCACGGACTGTGTAGCGCTCAACGGCGACTGTTTACCCGCACGGACAAGTGCGCGGTGGAGCGCAACCGCATCATCCTCGGCGCCAACGCGATTCAGGAACCGCGTCACATAGCGCAGGTTCAGCCACTGCTGGCTCCAGTCGCCCACGCGGTCCCAATGATCGAGCACTGCAATGAAATCGCTTGCCGCCCTGGTCGGATCGCCGTGCACGCCACGCGTTGACGCCGCTTCCATCAACGCGATGCCGTGCCACCAGAAGTTCTGCACCGAGGCAGCCAATTCCGCCGCTTCGTCGAATAGCGCCAGCGCCCTGTCCGGGTCGGATTTCTTGAGGACCAGTCCCAGCGCGTACCGCCCCATCGACCGTGCCGTCGGGTTGGCGGTGACGTCGGCGACGTGCACGGCTTCCTCCGATGCGGCAAGACCCGCCTCCGGTGTACGCAGTGCTGCCTGGCAGATCGCGACGTAGAACAGCGTCCACACCAGCCGAATTGGGTCGTCGTCGCGACGGGCCCGCGCCATCTCCTTTTCGTAATGCGCGAGCGCGGCGGCCGAATCACCCTCGTAGAGGGCGACATCGGCGAGCACATCGCCCGGATACGCCACCCTGCCATTGCCGCGTTGCGGAACACGGCCGTGGGCAAGCGCGGCCAGCTCCCGCGCCCTCGCTTGATCACCGCGGTTCCAGGCACCCCGCGCGGCGAAGCCCACCACGGCGGCGAACAACGGATGCTCGGGATCGACGACCCGGAGGGCGCGTTCCGCCCAACCGGATGCCTCGAAGCCGATGCGCAAGTGGACGAACTCCGACAGGGACGTGATCAGCTGTAGCGCCACGTCGATGCCACCGGCGGTCATCGCGTGCTCGAATGCCGCGCGCAGGTTGTCGTAGTCGGGCAGCATCCGCTCGACCCAGGCCCCTTCGTCGGGGCCGTGCATGCCCGCCGCGGCGCGCTGGGCGAGTTCGGCGAAGTATGCTGTGTGGCGCCGCGCGTACTCCTCGTCAACGCCGTTGTCACGCAACCGCTCTCGGCCATAGGCACGCAACGTCTCCAGGACGCCGTATCGCATGCTGCCGCCGTCACTGCGCACGGTCACCATCGATTTGTCGACGAGCCCGGTCAGTAGATCAAGTGTGTCGTGCTGGTCTGCTCCGTCTTCGCCGCATACGCCGTGCGCTGCGTCCAAGTCGAATCCCCCGGCGAAGACCGAAAGCCGTGCGAACAAGGACCGCTCGGCCTCGGCCAGCAGCCGATAGGACCAGTCGATCGTCGCGGTCACACTCTGCTGCCTGGGCAGCGCGCTGCGCGATCCACCGCTCAGCAGCCGCAGCGTGTCCAAGCGGCGGGCCACGTCCAGGCTGCTCATCACTCGCATGCGGGACGCGGCCAGCTCGATCGCCAACGGCAGCCCGTCGAGTTGCCGACAGATTTCTGCCACCGCTCCGACAGGCTCGCGCTCGAGGTCGAAATCCGGGCGGCCGGCCCTCGCGCGGTCAGCGAACAGCTCGGTGGCCTCCTCGACGGCCAACGGAGGAACCGCGAATATCGTTTCGCCTTCGATGCCCAACGCTTCGCGGCTGGTGCACAGCGCCGTTACCTGCGGACAACGCTGGACGATCCGGTTGACCAGCCGCGCGCTGGTGTCGAGAACATGCTCACAGTTGTCGACGATCAGCAGCAGTTCGCGTGTCGCCAAGTATTCGATCACCGTCGACTCGATGTCGAGCCCCTGGCGCTGTTGTAGTCGCAGGGCTGCCGCAATCGCATGGCCCACCGCCGCACCATCGTCGAGTGGCGCAAGCTCGCACAGCCATGCGCCGTCGCGGAAGCGCGCCCTTTCGCGGCCCGCCACTTCGAGCGCGAGCCGGGTCTTGCCGACGCCGCCCACTCCAGTGAGCGTCAGCAGTGGGCCCCGATGCAGAGCATCGGCGAGGCGCGAAAGTTCTTGCGTACGCCCGACGAAGCTCGTCGCGCGCCGCGGCAAGGCAATGACGGCGTCGCGATCAGGTGTGGGCGCCGTAGGGCGGGGAGCCTCCTTGTCGCCGTCGAGGATCCGCTGGTACACGTCTCGCAGCGTGGGACTGGGATCTACGCCCAGCTCGTCGACGAGTCGCTCACGCATCAGCCGATAGGTTTCCAGCGCCTGGGCCTGCCTGCCGCTGCGGAACTGGGCGAGCATCAGCTGCCCGGCCAGGCGTTCATCCAGCGGGTGGGCTTGGGCCGCCAATACGAGCGCACCGAGCAGGTCGGCATGCCGTCCTGCCTGCAATGCGGCGTCATTGCGGTCCAGAGTGACCGAGACGCGTTCGGCTTCAAGCGCATTGCGTACGTCGTTGATCCACGGCGTGTCAAGGGATGCGAACGGCTCGCCGCGCCACAAGTCGAGCGCGCTGTCGAAGAGGGCCGCAGCGTCGGCCGGATCGGCGGTCGCTCTCGCTCTGGATGCGATGTGCCGGAAGCGATGGATATCCACCGACAGCGCATCGGCTTGCAGCAAGTAGGAGCCGCGCTCACGGACGATCTGCACACCGGCGGCGTCGAATATTTGTCGCAGTCGCGATATGTATGCCGCGAGCGCGTTGCGGGCCCGGTGTGGAAGGTCGTCCGCCCACACCCGATCGATCAATTGGTCGGCGGGCACGGGCTCGTTGACGTCGACGAGCAGCGCCCCGAGCACGCACCGTTGGCGCGCGTGCCCGATGTCGAGGCGGCGCCCGTCCAGGAACGCCTCGACGTGGCCGAGCAGCCGGAACTCCACCGTCACGTCATACAGCCTCTATCAGGCGGACGAGCTACGGGCGAATTCTCTCGTTCGTCGGGTCGTAGAGCGGCTTCAGCGATACCGAGACCGGATACAACTGGCCGCCGACGTTCACCTCATAACTGCCTGAGTTGACCCAGTCGCCATTGATGACTGAGTTGTCCGACGCACGCACGTACGCCAGCCCGACGCACGCACCCGTCGTCGCACCCCATGCCGCGGACGTCACCTGTCCGGCCACTGCACCGTCACGCAGAATCAACTCACCTCCCCACAGCATCGCCTCGGGTGCATCGACCCTGAAGCCGACGAGTTTCTTGCGTGGTCCCTCGGCTTTGGCCTTCTCGACCGCCTCGCGGCCGAGGAACGCGATATCGGTTTTCAGCTTGCACGCGAAGAGCAATCCGGCTTCGACGGGGTTTTCACTCGGGGTCAGCTCCCGGCCGAATGCGCGGTAGCCCTTTTCCAGGCGCAGCGACTCGATCGTGTAGTAGCCGCCGCGGCCGACACCGAACTGGGCTCCAGCCGAGATCAGGTCTTCGTAGACACCGACAGCGAACTCAGCGGGAACATAGAGCTCCCAACCCAATTCGCCGACATACGTGATCCTGGTCGCGCGCACGGTGGCGTATCCCAGTGAAATCTGCTGGCTGGTGGCGAACGGGAACGCCTCATCGGACAGGTCGGTCGACGTCAGCGCGGACAACAACTCCCGAGACCCGGGTCCCATCACCCCGAACACCGCGTACGCAGACGTCACATCGACGAGTGCGGCGCTCGTTCCGGAGGGCAGGTTCTTGCGGATGTGGTCCTTGTCGCGTTCGGTGGTGGCCGCGCTGCTGACGATCAGGAATTCCTCGGGGCCGGTGCGGGTCACCGTCACGTCTGACTCGTACGTGCCGCGTTCGTTGAGCAGACCGGTGTACACCGACTTGCCGACCTCGGCGGCCACGTCGGCGGTGCACAGCCATTGCAGCGCCGCCTCGGCGTCGCGGCCGACCAACAGGTATTTCGAGAACGAGGTTTGGTCGAACACAGTGACATTCGACCGCGTGTTGGCCTGCTCGGCCGCCGACCAGTCAAGCCAGTTGGGCTTGCCCCAGGTGTAGTCGATCGCCGGCTCAGCCCCCTCGGGCGCGAAGAAGTTGGCCCGCTCCCAGCCCATCTTGCTGCCGAAGTTGGCGCCCGCGGCCTCCAGCAGGTGGTGCACCGGCGAGCGCCGAAACGGCCGGGCGGTCGTCATTTCCCGGTTGGGCCAAGGGATTTCGTAGTGGATGCCGAGCACTTCCGCTACCCGGTCGCGCAGCCAGCGGTTGTTGCCGTTGAACGGTGCGAACCGGCGGATGTCGACGCCCGTCAGGTCGCTGGTCGCCGCTCCGTTGACGATCCATTCGGCAAGCGCACGTCCGGCACCACCTGCTGTGGCGATACCCACCGAGTTGAATCCAGCACCGACGAAAAAGTTGGTGACCTCCGGAGCCTCGCCGAGGATGAACTGATTATCCGGAGTGAAGCTCTCCGGACCGTTGTAGAACTTCTTGATGCCCGTGACCTCGAGCGCGGGGATGCGCAGCAGCGCGCTGTTCATCAGGATCTCGAAGTGATCCCAATCCTCTTCCAACAGTTGGAATTCGAACGGATACGGAATCTGATCGGGCGCCACCCACGGTTTGGCTTCGGGCTCGAAGCCTCCGATGACCAGGCCGCCGACCTCCTCCTTGAAGTAGGTGTAGCCGTCGGGGTCACGCAGGATGGGCAGGTCCGAATGCACCCCGTCGATCCGCTCGCTGACGACGTAGAAATGTTCGGCTGAGTGCAGTGGGACGTTGACGCCGGCCATCGCACCTACCTGCTTCGCCCATTGGCCGGCGCAGTTGACGACTATCTCGGCTTCGATGTCTCCGACGTCCGTGCGTACGCCTCTGACCCGTCCGTCGCGGGTGAGAATGTCTGTCACCCTAGTCTTTTCGATGATGTGCGCGCCTCGCATCCTGGCCCCCTTGGCGAGCGCGAATGTCAGGTCGGTGGGGTTGGCCTTGCCGTCGCCGGGCAGCCAGATCGCACCGACCAGATCGTCGACACGCATCACCGGGTAACGCTCGAGCGCTGCTTCGGGGGTGAGCAGTTCGCATTCCATGTTGAACGCGGCGGCGTTGGCGGCGGTGCGGCGCAGTTGAATCATCCGATCCTCGGTGCGCGCGACGGTCACTCCCCCGCACTGCTTGTAGCCGGCCGACAGACCGGTCTCGGTCTCGAGCTCGGCGTACAGCTGCGTCGAGTACTGCACCAACCGGGTTGCGCTCTCCGAGGCCCGTAGCTGACCCACCAGGCCGGCCGCGTGCCACGTTGTGCCGCAGGACAGTTGGCCCTGTTCGAGCAGCACGACGTCGGTGAACCCGAACTTGGTCAGGTGGTAGGCGATGCTCGTGCCGATGACGCCGCCGCCGATGATCACAACGTGGGCGCGGTTGGGAAGCGATGTGGTGGCCACAGTGTCCTTATCTAGTCGCGGGCGTGCACGTCGTCGAGGAGTCGGGCCAAGTGCGGGCTCTTGAACTCGGCGAGCGCGGCCTCGTACCGCTCCATCGCCCAGCCCCAGAAGTCGAATTCGAGTGGGCTGGAGGCGCTTTGAATGCAGCCCCACAGCGTCCAGCCGTATTTGGCGACGATGCCCTGCAGGTGAGCCCTGGCGGTCTTGTGACGCAGCCGGTGGCCGTAATAAGCGGTGACGAGCTCATCGAGCTGCTCGGTGGATAGGCCGCATTCGCTCCAGATGTTGCCGAGCTCGAAACATGGGTCGTTGTTGCCCGAGTACTCGTAGTCGATGATCCACACCCGCTCGCCGTCCTCGATGAAGTTGCCGGCCAGCAGATCGTTGTTGCACGGGACGGTGGCCTGATCGGCAGCCAGCGCTCTCTTGATCTGGGCGAATGTGTCGGCGTAATCCATGTAGTCGTGCGGAATCTTGAAGCCGTTGTCCAGGACGGTTTTCAGGTATTGAGGCTGGCGTTCGAACATGTCGAACCGGCTGCGAAACCGCGGCCCGGAGTGCAGTGTGCGGCATCCTGCGGCGACCTTTGCCACCACCTCCGGACGCTGAAAGTCGTCATTGGACAGCGTCTTTCCGTTCACGTAGCCCAACAGCAGGATGCCAAGGTCCGGGCGATAGTCGATCACCGGCGCGCCGACGCCCGCTCGCTCGGCAGCGACGGAATTGTGGTACTCCTCATCGCGGTCGATGGCCAGGAAATTGCAGGAGGTGTCGACGCACCGGGCGACGTAGACCGCGTCCGGGGTGGTGACCTTGACGTTGCGATTCGTCAGCCCGCCCGACAGTTCGTCCAATTGCCGCGGCCGCCCTGCCACCGCCGGAATCTCTTCCAGCAGCGCATCGAGCTGCGCGTCGGTCAACGGAAACGGCATCGGTTCACTGTAACCCTCACCCCGTTAAAGGTCTAGACTATTGGCCATGCCGTCCGCGACCGAGGTCATCGAAACGTGGTTGAGCGGCCCGCAGCCCGCCGTCGTGTTCGACTTCAACGGCACCCTCTCCGATGACGAACACATTTTGTTCTGCATTTTCAGCGAGCTCTTCCGCGCCCACCTCGGCTGGGCGATGACCGCCGAGGACTATCGCGCCGAGTTGCTGGGGCGTAGCGACCGCGAGATCGTCGAGCGCGCGGTGGCGCGTCATGGCGGCGGCAGCGACGAGAAGGTGACCGAGCTGCTGCGACTGCGTGAGGGCGTCTACAAGCAACGGGTCGCCGACCACAACCCGATCGGGGCCTCTGCCGCACAGTTGGTGAAACTGTTGGTGGACAACGAGATTCCCGTTGGCATCGTTACCGGGGCGCAGCGCGACGACGTGCTCGCGGTGCTGGACGGCAGCCCTACGGGTGAATTGGTCAGCTTCCTGATCGCCGAGGAAGACGTCAGCAACGGTAAACCGCATCCGGAGGGCTTTCTCGAAGCGGCGCGGATGTTGAACCGCCGACCCAGCGATGTATTGGTTTTCGAGGATTCGGTGCCCGGCGTACAGGCCGCGGTGGCCGCGGGCATGAATTGCATCGCCGTCTGCGGTAGCGAGCCAAGCCAAGAGCTGAGCGCCACTGCTCCCGCGATCGTGGCGGAATTGTCGGCCGATCTCGTCGCAGGCCCGCTCAACCGCTGGCGTCTCGGGCCGGGGAAACCGATTCAACCCGCGACTTGATGCGGATCCGAGTGCGGTCGGAGCGGTGGTAGTCGCGCGAGAACTCGACCGCGACACCGTCCTCGGTGAAGGCCGTCCGGGTGATCAACAATAACGGGCTTCCCGGTGCAACGCCGAGGATTTCGGCCTGCTGCTCGTTGGCCTGGGTCGCCTCGAGTTCTTCGTCTGCCGAGAACGGGGACGCGTCGAACTCGCGCATCACCGCATACAGCGAGCCGGTCAGATCAGCGGCCAGCAGGCCGGGAAAGATCGCGGCGGGCAGATACGCCTCTTCGAGCACGATCGGCTCGCCGTTCGCCGACCGGGCGCGCAAGATCTCATGGACCTGCGCACCGCGGCCCAGTCCTAGGGCCTGCCGAACGTCGGCTGCCGGACGGTGCGTCGTCGCATGCAGCACCTGCGCGCCAGCCTCCACGTGGATTCGACGCATCTGCTCGGTGAACCCGGGCAGGCTGGCGTGGTCGAAGTCGAATCGCGGTGCGGCGACGAAGTTGCCGCCGAAGCGGCCCCTCCTCCGGTCGATGAGGCCCTTGGCTTCGATGGCGCTCAGCGCCTGCCGCAACGTCATTCGGCTGACGCCCAACGCGTTGGCGATATCGACCTCGGACGGCAATTTGTCGCCGGGCACCAACGTGCGGGACACGATCAGCTGCTCGAGCCAATTCCCGATGCGCGTATGCGCAGGCAGATCTCCTGCGCCGGCCAGGTCGGGACGATCCACCAGCAGCGGATCATCCATCGTCAATACGCGAGTCACCGTCAGCCGTGCCGGGCGCCGATCCAGTGC
>DASRJA010000121.1:0-4308 GCA_035649695.1 Mycobacterium sp.
ATCCGATCAGCGGTCGCAGGCCGAGGCGCTGTTCGATCGGCTGGTCGCCGCAGCGGGGCCGACGGGGCTGTTGTCCGAGGAGTACGACCCGGTGGCCGAGCGGGCGTTGGGCAACCATCCGCAGGCGTACAGCCACATCGGGCTGCTGCGTTGCGCGCAACTCCTCGACACGTAGTTGCGATTTCGGTGCGCTAACAGACGCTGTGAGCGTACGTTTGCGCACCGAAATCACTCAAGCGGGCGGGCCCGAGGTGCGGCCGCGCAGCACTTCGGTGTCGAGCACATCTATCACCGGCAGCCCGTCGCGAGGCGGGTGGTGCAGCAGCCGTCCGGCGCGGCGGCCCTTCTCCATGCTGGGCTGTACGACAGTGGTCAGCCCGCGCCGCACCGCCTCCGGGATGCCGTCGAACCCAGTCACCGTCATCTGTCCGGGCACGTAGATCCCCCGCGCGCGCAGGTAGTCCATCGCTGACAACGCGAGCACATCGGCCGTACACATCAACGCCGTGATCCGCGGATTCGCGTCGATCGCCACCTCGGCGGCTGCCCCGCCGGACGTCGGCAGGTGTTCATAGCTCTCGACCACGGTCAGCGACTCGGGATCTAACCCGGCCGCGGTCATCGCGTCGTACACCCCGTGGATGCGCTCGCGCTGCACATGGAAATGCGGCGTCTGTACCCGCTCCGGGTCGGCCAGCGCAGGCCGCGGCCCGCCATGCGGCCAGTCGCGTCCCAGTCGCATGGTGAGCAGGCCGATCTCCCGATGACCCAGCCCGACAACATATTCCGCGAGCTGCCGCATCGAA
Organism: Mycobacterium sp.; assembly: GCA_035649695.1. Taxonomy (GTDB): domain Bacteria; phylum Actinomycetota; class Actinomycetes; order Mycobacteriales; family Mycobacteriaceae; genus Mycobacterium. Next base: position 807 of record DASRJA010000121.1, read on the forward strand.
CCGCGGTCGTCGATGCATACCCGCGAGGTGCCAGGGACGTCCTTGGGCTGGTCGACCACAACTACGGGTAGATGTCGCTGCTGGACGACGGGCAGATATGGATCGTCATCGGACGCCGAGTAGACGACGAAGCCGTCGACACCCGCGGCGAGCACGGCCGCCGTGCCGTCGCTCACGCTCCGGTTCGGTCCGATCGCCACCAGCAACAAGCCCTGCCCCGCCTCTTCACATGATTCGGCAAGTCCGGCAACGAAATCCAGTGCGGCGGGATCGGAGAACGAATAGTTCAGCGGCTCGGTGATCATCAGGCCGACCGCGCCGGCCCTGCGGGTGCGCAGCGACCGGGCCACCGGATCGGGTCCCGCGTAGCCCAACCGCTTGGCGGTGGCCAGCACGCGCTCACGGAGATCGGCCGACAACTGGTCCGGCCTGTTGTACGCGTTGGAGATGGTCGTGCGCGAGACCTTGAGCTCGGCCGCCAACGAGGCAAGGGTCGCCCGCCGCCTGGGCGCGGGACTCCTCGACATGCATTACGACGTTAGCGGATCGATTTGGCGATACCAGGTTGCCGTGCGCTAGAGTTATTGGAAACGGTTTTCATTTGTATTAGGGGTGAACGATGCGTGCGATCAGGGCGGCTGTCGGTCTGGCGTTGAGCACAAGCCTGATCGTCGGTGTGGCCGGCTGCGGCCAGGACAACAAAGCCACGTCCGACCACGGCGCGGCGTCGATCGTTGCGTCGACGAACGTGTGGGGCAGCGTCGCCAGCGCCGTCACCGGCGACCACGCGTCTGTGAAGTCGATCATCGACAGCCCCGCCGAAGACCCGCACTCGTTCGAGGTCACCCCTGCCGATGCGGCCGCGATCGCCGACGCATCACTGGTCGTGTACAACGGCGGCGGCTACGACCAATGGGTCGACGACGTGCTCGCCGGCCATCCCAACGTCGCGACCGTCAGCGCCTACTCGCTGCTCAAACCCACCGAAGAGCCCGCCAACGAGCACGTCTTCTACGACATCGCCACCGCCCAGTTGGCGGCCACCCGCATCGCCGACCGGCTGGCTCAGGCCGATCCCGACCACGCCGACGCGTATCGAACGAATGCCGCGGAGTTCGGCAAGCAGGCCGGCGCCATCCTGCAATCCGAGCGCGCGATCGCCCAGTCGCACCCGGGGGCTGCGGTCGTGGCCACCGAGCCCGTCGCCCACTACCTGCTGGTCAACTCCGGGATCGTCGACAAGACGCCCGAGGGATTCACCAAGGCGATCGAAGAGGACACCGATCCGTCGCCCGCCGACCTGGCCGCGGTCCTCGACTTGATCAAGAACCGTCAGGTGTCGGCGTTGGTGTACAACGCGCAGACCCAGACCGCCGTCACCAAACAGCTTCAAGACGCAGCCCAGCAGGCGTCGGTGCCCATCGTCACGGTGACCGAGACGCTTCCCGCCGGCATCGACTACCTGACTTGGCAGCGGCAGACCGTTGACCAGTTGGCGAGCCAGCTCGACAAGGCCGCGCAGACAACCCGATAGGTTCTGGTTGTGGCTGCTGACGTCGTCGCCGAACTGACCGGCGCCCGATTGGCATTCGGCGATCGCGTGCTTTGGGACCACCTGGACCTGACCGTGCGGGCCGGCGAGTTCGTCGCGGTGCTCGGCCCCAATGGGACGGGCAAGACCTCGCTGCTCAAGGTGCTGCTTGGACAGCTGCCGCTCAGCGCGGGCACCGTCAGCGTCGCGGGTCGGCGAGTGGAGGCAGGCAGCGAGCGGATCGGCTATGTCCCGCAACACCGGTCGGTGGAGCGCGGGCTGTCGATGCGGGGGCAAGACCTTGTCGGGCTGGGTTACGACGGTCACCGCTGGGGCATGACGAGCCTGCGCGAGCGGTCGGCCAAACACGGTGCCGTGCAGCAGGCACTTCGTCAGGTCAACGGCGTGCACCTCGCAGGTGTGCCGGTCGGCGTGATGTCCGGTGGCGAAATGCAGCGCATCCGCATTGCGCAGGCACTGGCGACCGATCCGGTGCTGCTGCTGTGTGACGAGCCGCTGCTGAACCTCGATCCCGCCAACGCCCGGCTGGTCTCCGCGCTGATCGACCAGCGCCGCCGCGAGGCCGACACCGCCGTGCTGTTCGTCACCCACGAAGTCAACCCGGTACTACCGTTCGTGGATCGGGTGCTGTATCTCGTCGACGGCCGTTTCCGCATCGGCACCGTCGAAGAGGTGATGACCTCGGAGACGCTGTCCGAGTTGTACCGAGCTGATATCCAAGTGGTGAAGGTCGGCGGCCGCTACGTCGTTGTTGGCGAGCACCTCGACCACTCCGGCCACGCGGTTGGGCATGACCATGACTGAGCGGCTCGCGGACTTGTTTGGAAATCTCTTCGCGTTCAACGTGACCGGCGATCTGCTGAGCCGCGACTTCGTACAGCAGGCGCTGCTCGCGGCCGCGTTACTCGCGCTGGTGTCCGGCTTGGTCGGGCCGTTCATCGTGATGCGGCAGATGTCGTTCGCGGTGCACGGCTCCAGCGAATTGTCGCTCACCGGTGCGTCTTTCGCGCTGCTGGCCGGTTTCAACGTCGGGATCGGTGCGTTGGTCGGGTGCGCACTGGCGGCGGTGCTGTTCGGCATCCTCGGCCAACGTGCACGCGAACGTGATTCGGCGATCGGAGTCGTGCTCGCATTCGGGCTAGGCCTTGCGGTGCTGTTCATCCATCTGTACCCGGGCCGTACCGGCACCAGCTTCGCGTTGCTGACCGGGCAGATCGTCGGTGTCGGCTATTCGGGGTTGGCGCTGCTGAGCGTGGTGACCGTGCTCGTCGTCGCAGTGCTGGCGGTCTCCTACCGCCCGTTGTTGTTCGCGACCGTCGACCCCGAAGTGGCGGCCGGCCGCGGAGTTCCGGTGCGGGCGTTGGGAATTGTGTTCGCGGCTCTGGTGGGCGTGACCGCCGCGCAGGGTGTGCAGATCGTCGGCGCGCTGTTGGTGATGTCGCTGTTGATCACGCCGGCGGCCGCCGCGGTTCGGGTATTCGCCTCGCCCGTCGCGACGATCGCGGCATCGGTGGTGTTCGCGGAGATCGCGGCGGTCGGTGGCATCGTGCTGTCGCTGGCGCCCGGTGTGCCGGTTTCCGTGTTCGTCACGACGATTTCCTTCGCAATCTTCTTGGTGTGCTGGCTGATCGGAAGCCGCGACCGTCAGCCGATTGCAGGCTGATTTCGCCGCTAATCGCCGCCGAAGAACGTACCGTTTCCTGTGAATTGCCTGGGGAGGCGCAGGGCCAAAGGGGGCCGCATGAACGTTTCGACCACGTCACATTGGATTCCCGACGGCAGCGGACCGCCGCTGCTGGAGCGAGCGACAGTCGGTGGCCGGCTGCGCGAGGTCGCCGACGAGGTGCCTGACCGCGTCGCCCTCGTCGAGGGGTTGCCGACGCCGGAGCGACGCCAATGGACCTATGCGGAATTGCTTGCCGACGCGGAGCGCTGTGCACGTTGGCTGCT
>DASRJA010000122.1:0-16573 GCA_035649695.1 Mycobacterium sp.
GACGTGTCGGTGACCTACCCGTTCCCGGTCAAGGACCTGGTGTTCCTCGACGATGCGCTGAAGTACGGCTCACGCGCCGCCAAGGCTCGCTTCGCCGTCTACTTGGGCGATCTCGGCGAGGACACCGCCGCCACGGCCCGCGAGATTCTGGCCGAGGTGCCGACGCCGAATAATGCGGTGCTGCTTGCGGTTTCGCCGAATCAGCGCGCGATCGAAGTGGTCTACGGCGCCGATGTGCAGGGTCGCGGGATCGAGGAGTCCGCGCCGCTCGGAGTGTCGGCGGCCGCCGCGTCGTTCAAAGAGGGCAACCTGATTGACGGCCTGATCAGCGCCGTCCGCGTGCTCAGCTCTGGCGTCTCACCGCGCTGACGTAACAAGGGCCGCACGGATCTGCATGTAGCGCATCAAGAATGCGCGCTCGTCGAGCCGCTTCCGGCGTAGCCAGGTGGTGACCTCTTCATTGCACTTGCTGGTGTTGCAAGATGCGCACGCGGGCACGACGTTGTCGACTGTGTATCGCCCGCCCCGCGAGATCGCCATGACGCAGTCGCGCTGCAGCGGTCCATCAGCAGCGCCGCAGTAGGCGCATCCCTTCCAGGCGGCCTTGAGTGCTGCCCACTCTTCGGCGGTGAGGTCGTTGACGACCGCGCTTACCCGTCGCTTTCGCCGACGGGCAGCCCGCGCCTTGCGACTCCGATTGACCGCCATCCGAAAAGCGTATGGGCGATGAGCGTGCGTGAAATGTACGTCCGACGCGGCGTGTCGGCGTACAGACACGCACGGCCGCGGTAGTTAGGTGATGTCGAAGGCGCGGGCGCGCAATGAGCGCTCGACACCCGCGCGGCCCTCGAGCACCAGCCTCCGCAGCGGCGGCGGCACATCCGGGTCGGCCAAGAACTGATCCGCCGCCTCCAGGCCCGCCTGGCTGATGTCCCACGACGGGTACAGCCCGATGACGACGGTCTGTGCGACCTCGCTCGAACGCCGCTCCCACACGCCGGAAATCGCGCCGAAGTACCTGTCGCGGAACGGCTTTAGCAACTCATGCTGGCCCGGTCGCACGAACGCGCCGACCATTGACCGCGCGGTGACGTTGGGCAGCGTGTCGTCCTCGATCACCTCTTCCCATGCGGACTCCTTCACCGCGGCCTGGGGTCGTGCCGTGGACGCCTCCAACGCGTGCCGTTGACCCGCCGCGGTCGGGTCCCGCTCGGCCTCGGTGTCGATGAACGGCGTGTCGGGGCCGTCGGAATCGACGACGCCCGCCGCAGCCAGCGCGGTCACGATCCGCCACCGCAGATCCGTGTCCACCTCGAGGCCGGCCAGACCCTGCGAAGCCGGATCCGCATCCAACAGCGTGCTCAACACGCCGGTGTGCCTGTCCGACAGCAGCGAGCCGCACAGCGCATTGACGTACGCCAGCTGGTGATCGGAACCTGCCTCGGCGCCGCGGGCCAACTCCAGCAACCGGTCGGCGAAGGCAGGCCAACCGTCCGCAACCGCCCATTGCGGGTCGGCGTAGGCGCTCAGCGCCGTCTGCGCCTGCAACAGCAGCCGCTGTGCCACACCGACCTCGGTCTCGGCCTGCACGCCCCCGGCGACCAACGACACAAAATCGCGAGCTCGAAGTTCTGCTTCGCGGGTCATCTCCCACGCCGCCGACCAGGCCAGCGTGCGGGGCAACGGGTCGGCGATGTCGGCGATGCGGGTAAGCGCTGTTTGCAACGACTCAGGGTCAAGCCGTAGCGAGCAGTACGTCAGGTCGTCGTCGTTGACGAGGATCAGTTTCCCGCGCGAAAGGCCAACCAGCGCAGGAACTTCGGTTGTCGAGCCTTCGACGTCGAGCTCCTCGCGATGGGTGCGGACCAACTTGCCGCTGCCGTCGTCGTCGTAAATGCCGACCGCCAGTCGGTGGACCCGCGTCTCACCGGCGCCCGGCTGCGCCCCGCTCTGATTGATCGCGAAGCGGGTGATCCGCCCGTCGCTGTCGAGGTCGAAGTCGGGCCGCAGTGTGTTGAGCCCGGTGGTCTTGAGCCACTGCCGCCCCCAGCCGGACAGGTCGCGGCCCGACGCCTTTTCCAGCGCACCGAGTAGGTCACCGAACGTCGCGTTGGCGAAGGCGTGGTCGCGGAAGTAATCCCGCAGGCCGGACAGGAACTCCTCCAGCCCGACGTAGGCAACCAGCTGCTTGAGCACGCTGGCGCCCTTGGCGTAGGTGATGCCGTCGAAGTTCACCTCGACAGCGGCCAGGTCCGGGATGTCGGCGGCTACCGGATGCGTCGAGGGCAACTGGTCCTGGCGGTAGGCCCACGACTTCTCCACGTTGGCGAATGTCGTCCACGCCTCGGTGAATTCGGTCGCCTCGGCCTGGCACAGCACCGAGGCGAAGGTCGCGAACGACTCGTTGAGCCAGAGGTCGTCCCACCACTGCATGGTGACGAGATCACCGAACCACATGTGGGCCATCTCGTGCAGCACGGTTTCGGCGCGCCGCTCGTAGGACGCGCGAGTGACCTTGCTGCGGAAGACGTAGTCCTCCAGGAAGGTCACCGCGCCCGCGTTTTCCATTGCGCCGGCGTTGAATTCGGGAACGAACAGCTGGTCGTACTTGCCGAATGCGTACGGTACGCCAAAATTGTTGTGGTAGAAGCCAAATCCCTGCTTGGTCTGGGTGAAGAGTCGTTCATGGTCCATGAACTCCGCCAGCGATGAGCGGCAGTACAGGCCGAGTGGGATGTCGCCGTGATCGTCGGAATACGTGTCAGCCCAGTGCGCATACGGCCCTGCGATCAGCGCGACGAGGTATGTGCTCATTCGCGGTGTGGTGACGAAGGTGTGCACATGTGCATCACCCTCGCCATGGACGTGTCCGCTGGCGCCGTTAGAGATGACTCGCCAGTTCAGCGGGGCGGTCACCATGATGTCGAACGTGGCCTTCAGGTCCGGCTGGTCGAAACACGCGAACATCCGCTTGGCGTCGGCGGTTTCGAACTGTGAGTACAGGTAGACCTCGCCGTCGACTGGGTCGACGAACCGGTGCAGGCCCTCGCCCGTGTTGGAGTAGCGGCAGTCGGCGTCGACCACGAGAACGTTGTGTTCGGACAGGCCTTGCAGCGGGATCCCGGTCGATTCGTCATACCCGGACACGTCGACGGTGCACCCGTTGAGTGTGGCGCTGCGAATCGCGTCGGCGGCGATGTCGATATAGGTGTCGGCGCCCGCCAGCGCGTCGAACTCGACCGTCGTCACCGAGTGGAAGGTGTGTTCGCCGGGTTTACCGGCGCCGTCGGTCAGGTCCAGGGTGATGCGATAGCTGTCGACGGTGACGAGCGCGGCGCGTTCGACGGCCTGCTCGCGGGTGAGATTGGGAAGTGCCACGCGACCAACCTATCGGCCGCGCTCGCTAGCGGCCCTATAGCCCAGGTATCCCGAGCCCGTTCAGGCCGTTCAGCCCGCTCAGCTGGTTCAAGAACGTCCCGTTGCCGATCGAGGACATCGCCGACGGGCAGTACATCGATATCGCGATGCCGGTGAAGAACGCCGCCATGTCGGGGTTGATGCCGTTGTTCGACACGGTGGAGTAGACGGAAGCGAGTGACTTGCCCGGCTCCACGAGCATCGGGCAGATCGACTGTCCGAGTTGTTCGGTGCTTGCCGGATCGTTGTAGCCGATGCCGGCATTGGTGAGGGCGTTGAGGAAGGAATTGTCGGCGGTTGGATCTGCGGATGCCGGCGCCGCGAGCGTTACCGCCGTCGCGACCCCGACCAAAGTCGCGGTAATCGTGGATTTCGCTTTAATCACAAAAGAAACACTGGTGTACAACGGTCACATTGACAACACGGCTCCATAACCATTTGCACACTATGCGTGTCCTGTGCCCCGGCTATTCGAACTCCGTGGCAGTGGGAACACGATCGTTGAGTGCACGGTTGTGCTGAACGGATTACCGACCTTCGATCGAGAGGACCAAGCAGGAATGCCCGAAAAGTCTATTGCGGATTTCTGGTTCGACCCGCTGTGCCCGTGGTGCTGGATCACGTCGCGGTGGATCCTCGAGGTCGAGAAGGTCCGCGATATCGAGGTCAACTTTCACGTCATGAGCCTGGCGGTGCTCAACGAGAACAGGGAGGACCTGCCCGAGCAGTACCGCGAAGGCCTCAAGCAGGCGTGGAAGCCGGTGCGCGTGGCGATCGCCGCTGAGCAGGCCAAGGGCCAGGAGATTCTGGCGCCGCTCTACACCGCGATGGGCACCCGGATCCACAACCAGAGCTATCGAGACTTCGACTCCGATTTCTCAACTGTCATCAAGGAGGCGCTCGAAGAGGTCGGGCTGCCCGCCGAGTTGGCCGAGGCGGCCGACACCGACAAGTACGACGAGGCGCTGCGCAAGAGCCACCACGAGGGCATGGACGCGGTCGGCGACGACGTCGGCACCCCGACCATCCACGTCAATGGTGTCGCGTTCTTCGGCCCGGTGCTCTCGAAGATCCCGCGCGGCGAGGAAGCCGGCAAGCTGTGGGATGCCTCGGTGACGTTCGCGTCCTACCCGCACTTCTGGGAGCTCAAGCGCACCCGCACCGAGCCGCCGACCTTCGACTGACGGCGCCTGCCGCGAACGTCAGGCCCAGACGCGGTTTGACCGCGCGGTGTCCAGCCGGTAATCGGTGACCCGGACGTCGAACAGCCGCGCGCCCAGATCCCGCGCGCATGACAGCGGATCGCTGGGGTCGCGCACGATCTCGCCGCGGCTGTTCGCGTTGCCGACCACGACGCCGACGAGGTCCTGCCGGAGATACCGGGTGATCTCCTGGAACTGTGCGATCACGCCCTGTGTCGCGCCGACGTAGCTCTCCTCGCATGAGATGAGCACAGCGACGCGCTTGTCCATGACTTCGCTGACCACTTGGTCCTGCAGCGGTGCGCTGTTCGCGGTGTAGCAGAACAGCCGGTCGAAGACTGTCTTCAACCGGGCAGGCATGCCGTAGAAGTACAGCGGCATCGCGAAGATGATGCCGTCGGCCGGCAGGATGTGGTCGACCAGCAGCTCTTCGTAACGGTCGTCGAGTGAGCAGCTGCCGTCGTCGACGCTCCTGCAGCGTCGGCAGTTGCCCAGCATGCGTTGCACGTACTCGTCCAGAAAGACGTGTTGGACGTCGTGGCCCGCCGAGCGGGCGCCGTCGATCGCCGATCGGGCAAGAACATGGGAGTTGCCGTCTTCGCGCGGGCTCGCGCTCACCACGAGTGTCTTCACGTGGCTACCAACTTGCTTTGAAGCCCTTTTGTTTCCGGCGCGTTTACTCCGGTTGCGGGGGATGGTCGCGGGCATGACGGTATGACGGTGACACTGACCGAACCCACCGTGCAGACCGACGGCACCTACCGCGACCAGATCGTCGCGGTGGAACCGGGCGGCAACGAATACATCGCCGAGGCGGACCGCCACGGCAAGCCCAGCCAGCTGTTCTGGACCTGGACCTCGCCCAATCTGGAGTTCGCGACGATCTTCGTCGGCGTGCTGTCCGTTGCCGTCTTCGGCATGACCTTCTGGCAGGCGGTGCTCGGCATCGTCATCGGCACCGGCCTGGGCGCCATCGCGCACTACTTCCTGTCCGCGCGCGGCCCGCTGCACGGGGTGCCGCAAATGGTGCTGGGCCGACTTCCGTTCGGGTTCAAGGGAAATGCGTTGCCCTCGGTGCTGATGTCGGTCACCGCGGGTGTCGGCTGGTTCGCCACCAACAGCGTGAGCGGCGCCTACGCGCTGGCCACGCTGTTCGGGTTCGGGCCGCTGCTCGGGCTGGTCATCATCGTGCTGCTGCAGACCGGCCTGGCCTTCTTCGGACACAACCTGGTGCAGGCGTTCGAGCGCTGGACATTCCCGGTGCTCGCCGTGATCTTCGCGATCGCCTCGGTGGTCATCCTGTCGAAGTCGCACTTCGGTGCACCCGCCGGCGCCGGCGGTGTCGGCGGCATGGGTGGATTCCTGCTCACCGTCGGCACTGCATTCGGGTACGCGGCCGGATGGACGCCGTACGCCGCGGACTACACCCGCTACCTGCCCGCAACCGTGTCGACCGCTCGCACCGGTTTCTTCGCCGCCGCGGGGCTGTTTGTGTCGTGCGTGTTCCTGGAGGTCGTCGGCGCGGCATCGGTCACCATCGGCGGCGATTCGCTGGATAATCCGACCGCGGCGTTCACCAGCCAGCTCGCCTCGCCGCTGGCCAAGGCGACATTGTTGGCCATCGCGATCGGTGCCGTCGCGGCCAACGCGATCAACATATATTCCGGCGCAATGGCTTTCGTGACCCTGGGTGTCAAGCTGCCTGACCACATCGCAAGGGCGCTCGTCACCGTGTTCTTCGGTGTGGCGGGGTTCCTGGTGGCCTGGTGGGCATTGCCCGACGCCGCGCAAAGCTACGAAGCGTTCCTGTTGATCATCGCCTACTGGATAGGGCCATGGCTCGGCGTGATGTTCGCCGACCAGTACCTGCGCCGGGGGCAGACCGTCGCCAGCTTCCTGTACGACCGCTCGTATGCGAACTGGACCGGCTTGCTGTCGTTTGTCGTCGGGCTGGTGGTGTCGGTGGCGTTGTTCTCCAATCAGGAGAAGTTTGTCGGGTGGGTGGCCAAGGCGTACCCGGCGCTCGGCGACGTCACGTTCTTCGTCGGATTCGTGCTGTCCGGCGCTGCGTATCTGGTGCTGTGCCGGTCGAAGATCGCCGCGGAGCGGGCTGCCGTCTAGATGGACGCCGCCGCGATGCTCGAGGTCGCCTACCAGGAGGCCCGAAAAGGCTTGGCGGAGGGCGGCATTCCGATCGGTGCCGCGTTGTTCGGCGCCGACGGTGTGTTGCTCGGCAGCGGTCACAACCGGCGGGTCCAGCAGGGCGACCCGTCGGTGCACGCCGAAACCGACGCGTTTCGGGCGGCCGGACGCCAACGCGACTATCGGTCCACGGTGATGGTGACGACGCTGTCGCCATGCTGGTATTGCAGCGGGCTGGTGCGCCAGTTCAACATCGGCGCCGTGGTGATCGGCGAGAGCCGGACATTCACCGGCGGGCATGACTGGCTGGCCGAACACGGCGTGTCGGTCACGGTCCTAGACGACGAGCGATGCGTGACAATGATGACTGAGTTCATCGCCGCCAAGCCGGAACTGTGGAACGAAGACATCGGAGTAAGTGAGTGATTGCAACCGTTGACATCTCGCACTGGCACGAGGGTGGCGCCCAAGCTGACGCCGCCGCGGCCGCCGTCGACGAGGGATTGCAGCAAGCGGGATTCGTCCTCGTCACCGGACACGACGTCGACCCGGCATTGGCGCGCGAGGTACGCGCGGCCGCCCGCGCGTTCTTCAGCCTGCCGCCGAGCGTCAAGCAGCGGTACTCGGTGCCGGTGGCCGGGCATGGTTGGCTCGCGCCCGGGGTCGAGGCCAATGCCTACGCCGAAGGCACCGAGACGCCGCCGGATCTCAAGGAAAGCTACAGCCTTGGCGCCGAGACAACGACCGGCGATCCCGAGGTCGACCGAATCTGGTTCGCGCCCAACGTTTGGCCCGACGAGGTACCGTCATTGCAGCCGTTGGTGCACGAGTACACCAACGCCATGCGCCGATTGGCCGACGATCTGTTGGCGTTGTTCGCCCATGCGCTCGGGCTGCCGGAAAACCCGTTCGCCACGCTGGCCAGCAGACCCACGTGGACCATGAACATCAATCACTACCCGCCGGTGAGCGTGGTCGGCGAACCCGAGCCAGGCCAGTTCCGCATCGGCCCGCACACCGACTTCGGCACCGTGACGATCCTCGACCGCGAACCCGGCGCCGGCGGCCTGCAGGTGTATTCGGACGCCGACGGCTGGAGCGATGCGCCGTATGACCCCGACGCGTTGACCGTGAACATCGGTGATTTGTTGGAGTACTGGAGCGGGCGGCGCTGGCCGTCGGGCCGCCATAGAGTGCAGCCTCCCCAACCGCACGCGCCGGAGGAGGACCTGGTCTCGCTGATCTACTTCTACGAGGCAAACCACGACGCGGTCGTCACGCCGCTGCCGCCGCCGATCGGGCGGGTGTCGGGGCTGGAGCCTGTGACGTCGTCGGCATTCATCAAGGAGCGGCTCGACGCCATCACCGTGGCTTAGTCGAAGATGCTCGAGTAGGCGTTGAGCGCCGGTTGGCCGCCTAGGTGGGCGTAGAGGACCGTGGAGTCCTTTGGAATCTCACCCGAGGTGACGAGGTCGATGAGTCCGGCCATCGACTTCCCCTCGTAGACCGGGTCGATGATCATGCCCTCCAGCGAGCCGCACAGCTTGATCGCTTCGACTGTCGACTTGACCGGGATGCCGTAGTACTCGCCCGCCCAGCCCTCGAGAACGGTGATCTCGTCATCACGCAGACCACGGCCGAGCTCGATGAGGTCGGCCGTGTGGCGGGCTATTCGCGCAACTTGGTCGCGGGTCTTATCGAGGGTCGCGGACGCGTCGATGCCGAGTACCCGGCGAGGGCGGCTGTCGACGGTGTCCTGCAGGGCCGCGAAGCCGGCGATCATGCCGGCGTGTGTAGAGCCGGTCACTGTGCAGACGATGATCGTGTCGAAGTACACGCCGGACTGTCTTTCCTGCTCGGCGACCTCGAACGCCCAATTGGCGAAGCCGAGTCCGCCGAGCGGGTGCTCGGACGCGCCGGCCGGGATGCCGTACGGCTTCCCGCCGGCCTCCTCGACTTCGCGTAGTGCGTCCTCCCAGGAGCTTCGGATGCCGATGTCGAAGCCGGACGGGTCCAGCCGCACATCCGCACCCATGATGCGTGACAGAAGTATGTTGCCGACCTTGTCGTTGACGGGGTCGTCCCAATCGACCCACTTCTCCTGGACGAGGCGGCATTTCAGGCCGAGCTTCGCCGCGACGGCCGCGACCTGGCGGGTGTGGTTCGATTGGACCCCGCCGATCGACACCAGCGTGTCAGCTCCCTTGGCGAGCGCGTCGGGGACAAGGTATTCAAGCTTGCGGACCTTGTTTCCACCGAAGGCGAGCCCTGAATTGCAGTCGTCGCGTTTGGCCCAGATGGTCGCACCACCGAGATGCTTGGTGAGTCTGTCAAGCTGGTGAATGGGGCTCGGCCCGAAGGTGAGTGGGTAGCGCGGGAAGTCTTGGAGTTTCATGATGCGCCTCCTTCCGCCAAGTATCCTGCCGTGCGTCTGCCAGAATGACCGCCATGCGCGTCTACCTGGGAGCTGACCACGCAGGCTTCGAGCTGAAGCAGGCCATCATCGAGCACCTCCGCAACGCCGGCCACGAGCCGATCGACTGCGGGGCCTACGTCTACGACGCGGAGGACGACTACCCGGCGTTCTGCATCGCCGCCGCGGCGAAGACCCTCGCCGATCCCGGCAGCCTCGGCATCGTGATCGGCGGCTCGGGCAACGGCGAGCAGATCGCCGCGAACAAGGTTCCAGGTATCCGCTGTGCGCTGGCCTGGAGTGTCGAGACCGCAACGCTGGCCCGCGAACACAACAACGCGCAAGTGATGGGCATCGGCGGCCGCATGCACACCCTCGAGCAGGCGTTGGAGATCATCGACGCTTTCCTCGCCGCCGAATGGTCGAAAGCCGAACGGCACCAACGCCGTATCGACATCCTCGCCGAGTACGAGAAAACCCACATCGCGCCGCCGGTGCCCGGCGCGCCCGCCTAGGAATGCCGGAAGGCCACACCCTGCACCGGCTCGCCCGGCTGCATCAGCGTCGATTCGGCCGTGCCCCGGTCATGGTGTCCAGCCCGCAGGGCAGATTCGTCGACGGCGCCGCAGCGGTCAACGGACGGATCCTGAAGAAGGCCACCGCCTGGGGCAAACACCTGTTTCACCACTACGAAGGCGGCCGTGTGGTGCACGTTCACCTGGGGCTGTACGGCACCTTCACCGAGGTCCCCATACCGATGGCGCTGCCGGTTGGACAGGTCCGCATGCGGATGATCGGCACGGAATACGGCACCGACCTGCGCGGCCCGACGGTGTGCGAGGTGATCGAGGAGCCCGAGATCGCCGACGTGGTGGCTAGACTCGGCCCGGACCCGTTAAGGCGCGACGCCGACGGCACGCTGGCCTGGGCGCGAATCACCAAGTCCCGCAGGCTGATTGGTGCACTGTTGATGGACCAGACGGTGATCGCCGGGGTCGGCAACGTGTATCGCAACGAGCTGTTGTACCGGCACCGCATCGACCCATACCGCGCGGGCACTCATATCGACGAGGCCGAATTCGACGCGATGTGGACCGACTTGGTCGACCTGATGAAGGTCGGCTATCGTCGCGGAAAAATCATCGTCGTCCGGCCCGAGGACGACCACGGCCTGCCGTCCTACGGCCCCGGCCGACCACGGACCTATGTGTACCGCCGCGCGGGTGAGCCATGCCGGGTCTGTGGCACCACGATCCGCACCGCGGAACTGGAGGGCCGCAACGTGTTCTGGTGTCCGACCTGCCAGAAGTAGGTTAGGACGCGACAATCGGCGGGTGGAACTGATCCTCGTTGTCGTCGGCGCCATCGTGGTGACGGCCGTCGCGCATCGGCGCGGCCTCGAACCCGCGCTCGTTCTCGTTGTCGTCGGATTCGCGGTGTCGTTCGCACCCGAATTCGAAGGCATCGAGCTGGAATCCGAAGTGCTGCTGTCGGTGGTGCTGCCGCCGCTGCTTTACTCTGCGGCGCTTGACTTCTCGTTCCCGACGTTCCTGCGCAACATCCGGCCGATCCTCGGTCTCGGCGTCGGGCTCGTCGTGGTCACCGCATTCGCCGTCGCCGGTATCGCCTCGTGGCTGGTGCCCTCGCTCACGTTCGCCACCGCGCTGATCCTCGGCGCGGTGGTGGCGCCGCCCGACGCTGTCACCGCTGTGGCCGTGGGTCGCAAACTCGGGCTGCCCAAGAAGGTGATGGCGATCCTGACGGGGGAGAGCCTGGTCAACGACGCGGCGGCGCTGTCGCTGTTCTCCATCGCGGTGGCACAGGTCGCGGGCAGCAAGGCCTTCATCTCCAATCCGCTGCTGCTGTTCACCTACAGCGCCGCACTGGGCACGGCCGTCGGGGCGGCGCTCGGCTTCATCACGCTGTGGATCCGCCGTCGGCTCGCGCATCCCGGCCTGGAAACCATCCAGGGTTTGGTGGTGCCGTTCGCCGCCTTCATCTCGGCCGAACACCTGCACGCCTCGGGCGTGCTGGCGGTGGTGGTCGCGGGCTTCGTGGTTGGCCACGGATCGCTCGACGCCGGCTATCAGACGCGGCTGCAGGAGCGCTACGTGTGGAACTCCGTCGACGTGATGCTCGAGGCATTCGTGTTCGCCTACATCGGGCTGCAGCTGCGCTTCGTGCTCGAGGATCTCCACCAGGCGCACGAGTCGCTGACGGAGGTGGCGCTGGCGTCCGGTGTGGTGTTGGTGGTGGTGCTGTTGATCCGTCCGGCATGTGTCTTCTTGATGTTTGGCCGCGGCCTGTTGTCGCGTCACGTCGAGACGCGGCTCAGCGTGCCCGTTCCGGTCGTCGGTGCGCGCGGCGCGCTCGGCAACCGAAAACGAGGCAAATGGTCGACCCTTGTCGACCGCCGTCTGCTGACATGGCAGGAGAACGTCGTCGTGTCGTGGACGGGCATGCGCGGCGTGGTGACTTTGGCTGCGGCGTCGGGCATTCCGATGATGACCACCGCCGGGCAGCCCTTCCCCGAGCGGGCGACAATTCAGGCCATCGCGTTCGCGGTCAGCGTCGGCACACTGCTAATTCAGGGCTGGACGCTGCCGCTGTTGATCCGTTGGCTCGGGCCGTCATTCGATGGGGACCGCGCGTGCGATGACGCCGAGACCCGCAAGGCCGAACAGATCGTGCACGGCGCCGCAGACGATGTGCTGGCGCGGTTCGCCGCTGATCCGCCAGCCGGGCTCGACGCCGCGACGCTGGCCAACATCCGGTTGACGATCGCCAGGCATTCGCAGGACGCCGACGAGATGCCCGACCCGGAGTCGCACACGCTGCGCGCCGAGGTGTTCTCACAGCTGTATCGCGAAGTGCTGTCGGCGCAACGGGCTGCGCTCATCACCGAACGCGACGCCGGCCGTATCGAGGATGAGGCGGCGCGGGCCATGCTCGAGCGGCTCGACCTCCAGGAGGCCGGCGTCTCGTCGCGCCTGGAAAGCCGCTTCTAGACGCCTTCGACAAAGATGAGGCGCCGGCTCAGCGCGCGGTCGCGGATGGCGAGCGCCTTGGCGTAGGACTCCGACGAGTGCCACCGCCGCGCGGTCTCCATGTCCGCGAATTCGAGGATGACCAGCCGTCGTTGCGACGGCCAATCTCCTTCCGCCGCTTCGGGAAGCGCCGCCCGCACGAGGTAGCGCCCGCCGTGTTCCTCGATCGACGCCTTAGCGAGGTTGCGGTATTGCTCGAAGCTTTCTTGGTCGAGCACTTCGACTTCGGAGATGACGTACGCGGCCATCGCGCTCAGAAGCCGCCGAAGTCTCCGCCGCCGAAATCGCCGCCCCCGAAGTCACCGCCGCTGTCCCAGCCGCCGCCGTCCCAGCCGCCGCCGCCGTCGCCGCTGTAACCGTCGAAGCCGGAGGCGTCCGCGCCACCACCGTCGACACCGCCGTCCTGCCCGGCCGCGAACCCGTCGGAGTACCCGTCGCCGTAGCCGCTCTCGAAACCCTGTGCGCCGTAATCAACTCCGTGCATGCCGGTGAACAGCGCGTCGAACAACAGCACCGAACCCAGGCCCCACGCGCCGGCCACCAGGGCCGGTTTCCACCATGGCTCTGAATACCAGCCGGCAGGCACCGGGCGGCCGGCGACGCGACCACCGGGGTAGTAGTTCGGGGTGCGTTGCGACGGTGTCGGCGACGCCTCAATTTCGCGGCCCTCGAAGTTGATTCGCCGGTCCTCGGTCACCGCGCCCGCCGACGACTGCCCGGCCAGCGACTCCAACTCCGGCCCCGGGTCCATACCCATCGCGACGCGAGCTGCGCGCGCGTAGTAGAGGCCTTCGATAGCACTTTCCTTGGCGAGGGCCGCCTGTCGCACGGTGGTGGCCTGGTCGATCTGTGACGAGGCTGCGGTGTAGCGCTCGGAGGCGTCGGCCAGCGCCTGCTTGGAGGCGTCGTCGGCGCCGGTCAGGTTGAGCACTTGCCCGCCGAGCCGTTCGATGAGCCGACGGGCATCGGCCTTTGCGTCGGCCAGCGAGGCCGCGTTGCGCCTGCCCGAAGCCTTCGATGAGCTGTATACGGCCAACGCGATGGCGGCGATGACCACGATGATGAGCACGAGCAAGACGCCGTTCATGGCGTCCAGCGTACAGAGAGGAAAGCCCCCAATTAGGGCTGCGAATCAGTCGCGAATTACGCCCAGAGCTGAGTACACCTCATCGGAGAGCACGACGCTGCGCGGGTCGGCATTGCACTTCGTCGCGTCGAAGTAATTCATCACGTACGCGTAGCCGATGCGGTGCTCGAGGTCGACGAACGCGAACGAGCCACCCGACCCGCCATGGCCGAACGTCCGCAGGTTCGGGCCTGCGACGCCGCGTTGATTGAGCATGTAGCCCAGGCCCCAGCCGTGGTCGGCGACCCGCGAGCCCAGCACGACGTCGGTGTCGAAACCGCCTTGCGACACCCGGACCAACTCCATGTGCTCGCGCGACAGCAGCTTCTCCTGGGCCAGCGCGTTGTAGAACGTCGCCATGCCGAGTGCCGATACGTGTGCGTTGGTGGCGGGGAATTCGAGCGTGCGCCACACGTCGAGCGCGTTGGAGCCCAGCTCGTCGTCGGGGACGAATCCCATGGCAATAGCCATGCCCGCCATCGGATGTTCGGTCAGCGACTCCGGGTGTTCGGGCGCGTCACCGTCCGCCAGTACGTCGCGGATGTGCGGCTTGTTGATCATCTCGGCGCAGCGGGCGTGCTCTTGCTTCGGCAGACCGATGTGCACATCGATGCCGAGCGGTTCGGCGATCTCGGTGCGTAGGTACTGGCCGATGGTGCGACCGGTCACGCGGCGGACCACCTCGCCGAGGATGAACCCGAACGTCACCATGTGATAGCCCTGCGCGGTGCCGGGCTCCCACCACGGTTCGGCCGCCGCGATGTGTTCGCACACCGCGTCCCAGTCGGTCGCGTCGGCCCAGTGCAGCCGGTTCCGCGGCCCGATGACGCCGGACCGATGCCCCAGAACCATGGCGACGGTGATGTCCCGCTTGCCTGCCTGGCCGAACTCCGGCCAATACCGCGTCACCGGGGCGTTCAGGTCGAGCTCGCCGCGGTCGGCCAGCAGATGCACGCAGGTGCTGGTCAGCCCCTTCGTGCCGGAGTAGATGCTGGCCAGCGTGTCCTCCCGCCATGGCCGCCGTCCCGCGGCATCGGCGAAGCCGCCCCAGAGGTTGACGACGAGGTCGCCTTCCACCCAGACGGCGACCGCGGCGCCGACGTCATCGCCGTCGGTGAAGTTGGATTCGAAAGCGTCGCGCACCCGCTCGAAGCCGGGAGCGCACAATCCGTTGATGGGGACCTCGGACTCGTCGAGCAAGCATCCTCCTGCCGGTCCAAGTCCCCGATTGGTTTGGCTGCGCCTTACGGTAGCCGAGCAACGCCGTGGTCAGCGCGAACGTCACACACCTGTGACGATCTTCACGGCTAGTTCCCAGGCTGTGGAGGCGGTGCGTTCAACAGGTGCTTGAGGACGGTAAGGGTCTGCAGCGCGAGCGTCTGACGTATGTGCCAGGCCGCGTCGCCCTCGTCGTCCTTGTCGGGATGGGCAAAGTATTCGGTGTGCGCCGAACCGCGTTTGAACCTTTCAGGCTCGTTCCCAAGTATTTCGATGTCGCGGATGCCCGGACCGAACAGCGGGCGTAGTGCGCCGCCGAACCAGTCGCCGCGCAGCTCGCCGCGAACCACCGGAAACCAGAGGTTCGTCCAGCGTGTGACGGCGAAGGGGGAGTGGGAACCAAGCACGGCGTTCCTGTCGACGGGCAGCGATTCGGACCGTGGCGGGCACCGCACCAGCACGCCGCGACGTACCAGCCCCTCGAACAGTTCGCGCCTGCGCACGGCGTCGGACTTCTTGAATCCGCTGGCGAGCGTGGGCCGGGTGAGTAAAAGGTCAGCAAGGGCCATTGGTGCGCCGACAGTAACGAAATCGGTTATGCGCCACGGGTTTCCCTGGTCTCGAAGGTCCTGCCACGCAGACGGTCTGGCGTGTAGCCCGTGCGTTTGGGCCCAGAACGCAGTCAGCGCGTCGTAGGAGATGTAGGTGCCGACGCCGTGGGCCACCACGACGATGCGCGAGTAGCGACCGTCGTGAAGTGCATGCAACAGGTCGACCAATCCGCCTCGAATGGCGCCGTGCTGCATATGAGTACGGCGACGTGTCCAGGTAGCGGGCGACGTCGACCAAGGAGGTCGTGGTCTTGTTCACCAACGCCCTCGCCGCCATGCGGTACAGGCCGAACCAGAAGACCAAGATGACTGCACTGGTGATCAAGCCGATGATCCACACTGGAACGTCCGTGTTGAGCGCGTATCCGGTGACGAACAGTGCGGGGATCGCCAGAAGCATTGCCAGGACCACGATCCACACCACGCGCCAGATCCCGAATAGGGAGTCAGGCACATTACTGGGCCGACGCAGGAGCAGCCGCAGCGTCATCGGCATCGCACCGGCAAATTTGTTGGCGGTCATCAGGAATGACCAGTGGTACTCGTAGATCTCGGCTTGGGCTTGCGGTTGGGCGAAGCGGCGAGCTTCGTAGGAATCCGTTATCTCAGCGGGTAGCGAGTAGTAGTCCCATTTCTTCTCGCCCTCGGCGGCATTGGGGCGAAGTGCCGTCTTCGCAAATCCGTCGAGAGTCTCCGTCGGATGCTTCTCGCCCATGCCGTGGACGATCACCACGGCGGTACGGACCGTTTCGTCGGCTGCCATGTCGTCCGAGTCTGAGGGTTGGCCGCGCCCAATCGGACAGGTTTTCGATGATTGACGCCGGCGTTCACCCGATTTCTTAGCCCTGTCGTGCTGGCCCTACCAGGCGTCAACATAGGTGCGTACCACTCCCGCGCGGCGCGCGCGTTCGGCCGCATGGTTGTATCCGAAGGATGGGTGAGTTGAATCGTCGCAATCTGATGTTGATGACGGGGTTCGGTGCATTGGCCGCCGCGATCCCTGTGCCGGAGGGCCGAGCCTCGGCGGGTCGTGGTCCGGCACCCGCCGCGCCGCCAGGTGGCGCGGCCCAGACGTACCTGTTCCGGGATGAGTTCGATGGCCCGGCCGGCTCGGCCCCCGATGCATCGAAATGGGAAACGGCACTGGCCCGCGAGGACATGGAAGACCCGACGTTCTGGGAGTTGCCCGAGAACGTCGGCCAATACCGTGACGATCGGCGAAACGTCTTCCTCGACGGCAAGTCCAACCTTGTCTTCCGCGCGGCCAAGGACGGCAACACGTTCTACAGCGGCAAGCTCTTCGGCAAGTACAGAGGACCCATCGGCACCACCTGGGAAGCCCGAATCAAGCTGAACTGCCTCACTCCCGGTTGTTGGCCCGCCTGGTACTTGGCCAA
>DASRJA010000123.1:0-2360 GCA_035649695.1 Mycobacterium sp.
CGGTGATCCGGATATCCCAGATCGGATTGAAGAAGATGTCGGTGCTCATGCCTGGCCCCCTGTTACTGCCAGTGATTCCTTTGCGATTTCCTCGCCGACCTTGGTGGCCGCCGCTGTCATGATGTCCAGGTTTCCCGAATACGGCGGCAAGTAGTCGCCTGCGCCCTCGCCTTCGACGAACGTCGTGACGACGTGGTTGCCACCGTTGACCACCGACGGCTCGTCGAACTGCGGCTCGTTGAGCAGCCGGTAGCCGGGCACATACGTCTGCACCTCGGCGACAACGTCCCTGATGGACTGCGCGATCGCGTCGTGGTCGGCATCCTCGGGGATCGCGCAGAAGATGGTGTCGCGCATGATCATTGGCGGTTCGGCGGGGTTGAGGATGATGATCGCCTTGCCGCGCTTCGCGCCACCGATGGTCTCCACGCCCTTGCTCGTGGTCTTGGTGAACTCGTCGATGTTGGCGCGGGTGCCCGGCCCCGCAGAAACCGAAGACACCGAGGCCACAATTTCCGCGTACGGCACATCGACGACGCGCGACACCGCATAGACGATCGGAATCGTGGCCTGCCCGCCGCAGGTGATCATGTTGACGTTCGGTGCGTCGAGATGCTCACGCAGGTTGGCCGGCGGGATGACGGCGGGGCCAACCGCCGCGGGCGTCAGGTCGATGGCACGGATGCCGGCCTCGGCATAGCGAGGCGCCGCATCGCGGTGCACGTAGGCGCTGGTTGCTTCGAACAGCAGGTCGGGCTTCTCGTCGAGACCGAGCAGCCAGTCGACACCTTCGTGGCTTGTTTCCAGCCCGAGCTTGCGTGCGCGTGCGAGCCCTTCGGACTCCGGGTCGATGCCGACCATCCAGCGCGGCTCGAGCCACTCCGAGCGCAACAACTTGTACAGCAGGTCGGTGCTGATGTTGCCCGATCCGACGATCGCAACGGAGGCCTTATGGGGCATGGGTACTCCTCGTTATTCGAAACTCAGTCGTACAGAACCTAACCCGGCGAAGTCCGCAACGAAATTGCTGCCGGGCGGTGCATCTATCGCACGTGTGCATGAGCCCGGCAACACGATGTCGCCGGCCTTGAGACGCACGCCAAACCCTTCCACCTTGCGGGCCAACCACGCCACTGCGGTCACAGGGTTGCCGAGCACCGCATCGCTGCGGCCCTTGGCGACGACTTCGCCGTTGTTGGTCAACACCGCGTCGATGGACTTGATGTCGATGTCCTTCGGCGACACCCGTGCCTCCCCCAGCACCCAGCCGGCCGAGGAGGCGTTGTCGGCGATGGTGTCGCACAGCTTGATCTTCCAGTCGGTGATGCGGGTGTCGATCAACTCGATGGAAGGAGCAAAGGCGGCCGTCGCCGCGAGCACGTCGTCCTCGGTGCAGCCGGCTCCGGGCAGGTCATCGGCCAGGATGAAGCCCACCTCGACCTCGACGCGCGGATACAAGTAGTTGGCCGACTGCACCGGGCGGTCTTCATACACCTGCATCTCATCGAGCAAGTGCCCGTAGTCGGGTTCGTCCACATTCATCATTTTTTGCATGGCCTCGGACGACAGGCCAACCTTGTGTCCCACCACGCGGGCACCCTCTGCGACCCGCTGACGGATGTTGATCAGCTGGATCTCGTAGGCATCGACCACGTCGATATCGGGGTTGCCATCGGTCAACGGGGAGATCGGGACGCGGCTGCGCTCGGCCTGAGCGAGGTCGGCAGCCAGCTGGTCACGCACCTGGACGCTGAGCATCTATGCGAAGTCCCCTCGTTTCGTCGACCGGCGCAGTTGTGGGTCGGCCAGGCAATTCTATAACGTGTTCTACATGACGGGTCAGGAGTACGACGTCGTCGTGGTGGGAAGCGGCGCGGCCGGCATGGTCGCCGCCCTCACCGCGGCCCACCAGGGACTATCCACAGTAGTCGTCGAGAAGGCGCCGCACTATGGCGGTTCCACTGCGCGGTCCGGCGGTGGCGTATGGATTCCGAACAACGAGGTCCTCAAGCGCGACGGCGTCGCGGACACGGCCGAGGCCGCCCGCAAATACCTGCACACGATCATCGGCGACGTGGTCGAACCCGAGCGCATCGACACCTACCTCGAGCGCGGCCCGGAGATGTTGTCCTTCGTCCTGAAGAACTCGCCGCTGAAGATGTGCTGGGTCCCCGGCTACTCCGACTACTATCCGGAAACACCGGGCGGACGGCCCGGCGGTCGCCCAGCGGGTCGTTCGATCGAGCCGAAGCCGTTCAACGCCCGCAAGCTTGGCGCCGATCTTGGCGGCCTCGAACCGCCCTACGGCAAGGTCCCACTCAATGTCGTTGTGATGCAACAGGACTACGTGCGGCTCAACC
>DASRJA010000124.1:0-2834 GCA_035649695.1 Mycobacterium sp.
GCGCAATGAGTTTGAGCGCCAATGGAATCCGCACAGCCCGGCACCCGATTTGCTGGTCGGCGTCGAAGCCGTCGTCCACCTGGCAGGCGCGACGATCGCCGGCCGTTTCACCGATGACCATAAGGCCGCGATCCGAGACAGCCGTGTTGAGCCGACACGCAGACTCGCCGACGCCGCGGCACTGGCCGACGACGGTCCAGCGACATTTGTCAGCGCGTCGGCGGTCGGCTTCTACGGCTTCGACCGCGGAGACACGCTGCTCGGTGAAGAAAGCATGCGAGGCGACGGCTTTCTGGCCGACGTGGTGGCCGACTGGGAGGCGGCGACGGCGCCGGCCGCCCAGGCGGGGCTGCGAGTGGTCAACGTGCGCACGGGAATTGTGCAATCGGCCCGCGGTGGCACGCTGAAGTTGATGCGCCCGCTGTTCGCGGCCGGACTGGGCGGGCGGCTAGGCAGCGGTGAGCAGTGGTTGTCGTGGATCGGGCTCGACGACCTGCTCGATGTGTACCACCGCGCCTTGTATGACGGGCGATTGACGGGTCCCGTCAATGCAGTCGCGCCGGAACCGGTGCGCAACGCCGACTACACCAGGGCGCTCGCGGCGGTGCTGCACCGACGGGCGGTTGTGCCGGTGCCATCGGTGGGTCCGCGGCTGTTGCTGGGGGAGCAGGGTGCACGCGAGCTCGCCCAGGCCAATCAGCGGGTGGTACCGAGCAAGCTGGAGACGCTGGGCCACCGGTTCCGGAGGTCAAAGCTCACAGACGCGCTGGCTCACGAACTCGGGCGCTGCTGACTCGCGACATGCTTTAGGAAGCCGTGCACCAGGCCGCGCACTCTTGCCGCGGCGTCGTCTGCGAGTTCAATTGTGCGGTCGCGTAATTCGTCGTGGTGCAGCCCCGCGCCGACGACTTCCCCGTCGCGGTCGTCGTCCAGCCACAAATCGAGCAGCTTCAAGTCGATCTCTGGGTGAAATTGCAGCGCCAACGCGCGGTCAAGGACGAATGCCTGCGACGCGTTCGCGGTCCTGGCAATCTCGGTGGCGCCGGGCGGCAACGTCCACCGGTCGAAATGCCATTGGAACCACGGCCCGCCGGGCACCAGGTCCGGGTTGTCGGTGGCGACGTCGTACCAACCGATCTCGGGCACGGTCGATCGCGCCACCGAGCCGCCGAACGCCTCGGCCAGCAGTTGACCGCCGAAGCACACGCCGAGCAGTGCGACACCCGCGTCGGCGGCGTCGCGCACCAGTTGTGTCTCGGCGCCAACCCAGGTGCGACGCAGCGCGTCGTCGTACACGGGCCAGCGCGCTCCGAGCGGGACAATGACGTCGTAGCCCGTCGGATCGGGGAAGGTCACGTCGCCGGCGGGGTTGTCGACGCGTTCGGCGGGCACCACCTCAAAGGTGTCGACGTCGAAACCGCAGTCCGTGAACGCCTCGCCCAGCAGGGCTTCAGTCGCGAGATGTTCGTTGACTATGAACAGGACCTTCGGCGCCACGCCCGACATTATTTCTTTGGTGGCATGGGTGGCGCATCGTCGGGGGCGAGTTCGGCAGCAATCTTGCGGAACAGCGGGTCGGCTTCGTTGCGGTAATTGCCCTGGTCATCGAATGCTTCCGGGGCGAACGTGACAGCGGCGGCGATTGCGATCTTCTGCGAAGGTAAGTAGGCCTCGATTGCGCCGTACCCACCGAACAACGGGTTCTGTACCAGCCAGTTGCCCGAGATGACGATTCCGAGGCCGTACGTGTAGGCGTCGTTCATCTCATCGCAGGTGGTGCAACCGGGCTGTTTGTGGGTCTTGCCGCGAAGATCGGTGGATACCATCTTGTGGTACGAGTCGGCGGTGAGCAGCCGTCCGGATCCGATGCCCGCCGCTGTCGCCTCCATGTCGTAGATGTTCGTGGTCTGGATCGCGCCGTGGGTGATGGTCCAGGACGGATCCCAAAACGTTGATTCTTCGTAGAACGGTGTGCCCGCAGGAATCTTGAGGAAGGCGCGGCGCTCAGAGGTGAACGCGTGCAGCACCGGCGCCGGGATCTCGGGTGTCAGTGAGTTTGCCGTGTTCGTCAGTCCCAGCGGCCGAAGCACCTTGTCCGACAACAGCTTCGACATCTCTTCACCGGTCGCCTTCTCCAGCGCAAGCCCGAGCAGCACGTAGTTGGTATGAGCGTAGTTCCAGTTGGTGCCGGGCTCGTAGAGCAGCGGCTTGGATACGGCGTAGCTCAGCATCTCGTTGACTGTCCAGCGCCGGAACGGGTTTGCGTACAGTGCCTCGTTCATCGCGGTGTTCCCGATGACGTAATCGACGTAGCCCGAAGTCATTTGGGCGAGCTGGCCCAGGGTGACTCTATCGGCGTGCGGTATCTCGGGCAGCCACTTCGACAGCTTGTCGTCGAGGCTTACCTTCTTCTCGTCGACGAGCTTGAGCAGCAGTGTGGAGACATACGAGATCGCGACGGCACCGTTGCGGAAGTGCATCGCCGGGGTCGCAGGGACGCCGGTCATCGATTCGCCGACAGCCTCGGTGACAACCTCCCTGCCGTCGACCGTTACCCGGACGATCACCGCCTTCAGATGTGCCTCCGCCATGACATCGCGAACGATTCGCATCACGGCGTCAGCTTTGGCGGTGTCGGTGGTTGTGGTTTCAGTCTCGGTCGGCAGTGCGCCGGGTGCGCAGCCGGTGAACATCACTAGGGCGCAGATCACCGCGAGGAGGCGCCGTACGGCGGGCATGCCCGATCTTGACAGAGTGCCGCGCCGGATTGTGATTTTTGGGTATCCAACGACGTGTCGAAAATGACCGACTGGTTCCTCACAGACGCCGAACGC
>DASRJA010000125.1:0-3326 GCA_035649695.1 Mycobacterium sp.
TCTATCGGGCACGCGGCATGAGCGCCGAGGAGGCAACCGGTCACGCGGCTACGGTGCTGAACAACCTCGCCAAGAGCGGCGCCCATACCCAGCTCGCCCGGCCCGATGCCGACCGACACGAGGCCGTGGGCACGGGTCTTCGCGCGGCGATTTCCAGCTTTACCTTTTTCGCAACCGGGGCGCTGATTCCCGTGCTGCCTTACCTGTTTGGGCTGCAGGGCACCATAGCGGTCGTAGTGGCGGCCAGCCTGGTCGGCGTCGCATTACTCGCTACCGGAGTCATTGTGGGCCTACTGTCCGGTGGGCCCCCGCTGCGCCGTGGGCTGCGACAGCTGATGATCGGCTACGGCGCCGCGGCCGTCACCTACTTGCTGGGGCTGCTATTCGGCACCGGCTAGCGCGTCGCGCCGCCACCGGGGTCGCGACCACGTGGGTGACCGGCACGGTTATGCGTGCCGCGTCAGCAACTCCTCCGCGGCGGATGCCGCGCGGTCCCGATCTACCGCCACGAGCCCGATGCGGGTTCGGCGGTCCAGGATGTCGTCGACGGTCATCGCACCTTCGTGGGTGACGGCGTATTCGAATTCCGCCCGGCTGACGTCGATGCCGTCGGCGACCGGCTCCGTCGGCCGCTCACAGCTGGCGGCCGCGATCACGTTCGGTGCTTCGGCGCCGTAGCGGGCTACCAGCGACCCCGGCAGGTCGGCGGGTGAGCGCAGCGTCGCCACCGGGTTCGACGGGGCTCCGACCAGCGGCAGGTTGCGGGTGCGGCATGGGCCTGCCGCGAATCCCCGCAGCGTGACCGCGCGGTCGAGGACGTCCTCGGCCATGAACCGGTATTCGGTCAGCTTGCCACCGATCACGCTGATCACGCCGGAGCCCGACTCGACGACAGCGTGTTCCCGCGACACGTCGGCCGTGCGGCCTCCGCCCGTATCGATCAACGGCCGCAGCCCGGCGTATGTGCCGATGACGTCGGCCGGGCCGAGCGCGACGCCCAACGCGGTGTTGACCGTGTCGAGCAGAAACGAGATTTCCTCCGAAGTCGGTTGCGGCACATCGGGAATCGATCCCGGCGCGTCCTCATCCGTCAGCCCCAGGTAGACCCGTCCCAGCTGTTCGGGCATCGCGAACACGAACCGGTTGATCTCGCCGGGAATCGGAACGGTCAGGGCAGCAACGGGATGGCCGAACGACTTTGCATCGAACACGAGATGTGTTCCGCGACTTGGCCGCAATCGGATCGAGGTGTCCACCTGACCCGCCCACACGCCGGCGGCGTTGATGACGGCGCGCGCCGAAACATCGAACGATTCACCGGAGCGCTGATCGGTCAACGTCACCGAGGTGCCCGTCGCGTTCGATGCGCCGACTCGGGTCAGGATGCGCGCGCCGTGCTGCGCGGCGGTGCGGGCCACCGCGGTGACGAGCCGCGCGTCGTCTATGAGTTGGCCGTCGTAGGCGAGCAGGCCGCCGCTCAACCCGTCGCGGCGCACGGTCGGTGCCATCTCGATGGCGCGCGCCGCGTCGATCCGCCGGGATCGCGGCAGCGTCGACGACGGCGTGCCCGCCAGCTTGCGCAGCCCGTCCCCCGCCGCGAAACCGAAGCGCACCAGAGCCCTTGACGCCGTGTTCATTTCGGGCAGCAGGGGAACCAGTTGCGGCATGGCTTTGACGAGGTGAGGAGCGTTGCGGGTCATAAGGATGCCGCGTTCGACCGCGCTGCGGCGCGCGATGCCGACATTGCCGGTGGCGAGGTATCGCAGCCCGCCGTGCACCAGCTTGGAGCTCCACCGGCTGGTGCCGAACGCGAGGTCGTGCTTTTCGACCAGCGCGACCCGCAGCCCGCGGGTCGCGGCGTCGAGAGCGATGCCCGTGCCGGTGATGCCGCCGCCAATCACGATCACGTCGAGCGCCTCGCCGTCGGCCAACGCCGCCAGCTCGGTTGCGCGTCGGGACTCGTTGAGTGCTGTTGAGCCGGTCACGGTTTGAGGTATCCGTTCAGTGAGTGGGCGAGTTCGACACCCAGCGCCTTCGAGTCGAGGATCGGCGCAACCATCTGGGCGGACTGGATCACCGACTGGGTGATCAGCAGGCACATCGCCGCGAGGTGGCGCGGGTCGCCCGGTCGCACACTGCCTTCGTCCTGGCCGAGCTTGATCGCATGCGCCAGCGCGTCGATCAGAATCTGCTGGCTGGTGCCCAGCCGCTCGGTGATGTACACCATCGCCATGTTGGGGGCGTTGTGCAGTACCGACATCACCACCTCATCGCCGCGCAGGTATTCGGCGGCCGCGACGATGCGCTCGACCATGTCCTCACGCCCAACACCACGACTCGGTATCGCGTCGAGCAGACCGGCGATGCGTGCGGTCAGCAGGTCGGCGAGCACATAACGGATATCGGGCCAGCGGCGGTAGATGGTCGGGCGGCTGACCCGGGCGCGCCGCGCGATGTCGGTCAGCGTCATCCGCTCAACCCCGTACGCCAGCACGCACTCCGCCGCAGCGTCGAGGATTCGCGCCTCGACCGTCTGCTGAGAGTTACGGATTGACACCATGTGTAATACTGTAACGCATGACGCGTCCGGATGACCAGCTCCTACCCCCAATGAAGTGGAACGCATGGGGTGATCCTGCGGAGGCGAAACCGCTGTCAGAGGGCATTCGCTCACTGCTCACGCAGGCGCTCGGCATCGAGGAGTCGGCGACGGCCGAGCTCGAGCCCGAGCAGGTCAGGCTGCGGCCGTCCGCGCTGTCGCCTGCGGACCGCGAGGGGTTGGCGTCGATCGTCGGCGCCGAGTACTGCGGTAGCGACGACCGCGCCCGGCTACTGCGCGCGGGCGGCAAGTCCACCCTGGACCTGTTGCGCCGCAAGGATTCCGGCGTGCAGGACGCGCCCGACGCGGTGTTGCTGCCTGGCGGCGAAGACGAGATCACGGCGATTCTTCGGTACTGCGCGGACCGCAACATCGCGATCGTCCCGTTCGGCGGCGGCACCAGCGTGGTCGGCGGGCTGGATCCGATCCGCGGCGACTTCAAGGCCGTGGTGTCGCTGGACCTGCGCCGGCTGGACCAGCTGCACTCGCTCGACGAAGTGTCCGGCGAGGCCGAGTTGGGCGCTGGACTGACCGGACCCGAGGCTGAAAGGCTGCTCGGCGAGCGCGGCTTCTCGCTCGGCCACTTCCCGCAGAGCTTCGAGTTCGCGACGATCGGCGGATTCGCAGCGACCCGGTCGTCGGGCCAGGACTCCGCCGGTTATGGCCGCTTCAACGACATGGTCCGCGGCCTGCGCACGGTCACGCCTGCCGGTGTGCTCGACCTCGG
>DASRJA010000126.1:0-3440 GCA_035649695.1 Mycobacterium sp.
CGCCTTCGAGCGACTGGTTGATGATCGCGGTCTGTGACGAGAACGCGGTCGTCTCGGAGTTCCACGTGATGACGTTGGCGCCGACGCTGGCGCTGATAGGCGCGGCCACGTTGGCGTTGGCGGCCACAGCGCCGGCGATCGGTGCCGCCAGATCGGCGTCGACATCGACGTCGACGTCCACGTTGAGCAGCGGGCCCTCGAAGAGCCCGAGCTCCGGGGTGGTGCCGTCATCGGTGGGCGGTGGCAGCGGTTCGGCCGCATCGGTTTGGTTGATGTCGCTCACCTGATTCGATTCGGCGATCGCGTCAGCATGCAGAATCTGGGTGATCATGGTTTCCTGCTGGACATCGGCGTGGGCCGTGGAGTCGAACGCCAGCACGCTCGCGCCGGCGGCGGCGTCGAGGGCCGCTCCCACGTTCAACTGCGCTGCGGCAGCCAGATCGATCGGCGATGCCGCGTCGAGCAGCACATCCACGTCGACGTTGAGGTCGAGAATCGATACGACCTCCTTATCGGGAAGTGCGATGCCGGTTTCGGCCTGTAGCTCCTCGGGGCTCAGTCCGTCGTAGGTCATGGCCGCCTCTCCTGTTCGTTCCCGCCCGGCATTTGCCGATGACGAGTAGTCCGTTCATCGTTGGTGCAGGCACGAATACCCCGTTGTTCTCATGATCAACAGGAAAACCACAGAAAAAGTTAAGAAAACTCTGAATCCCGCAGGTCAAGCGAATGGCGTTAATTCACTCCCACGTCGATAATTCGCCCGCTTGCCGCACGTCAGTCGCCCAATTCGATGCGAGCCGGGTCGAACGAGTTGTTCGCTGCGCGATGCGACGAAACTTGCGTATGCAACGTTCAGCCGGCCATGCGGCGGTATGTCACGTCGAAGTCTGTCGACCAGTTCTCGCCATCGTCGGAGGCTTCCCACCGTCCGTCGATCACGGTGCGGCCGTCGTCGAAGGCGCCCTCGAAGCGCTGGAAGAAGTCGCGACCGGGCCGGGATTCCAGCGTCCAGCGACCGGCGTCCAGGTGCATTCGATAGGTGCGGCAGACGCCGCGGGAGTCGGTATACAGCATGGTGAAAACGTCGGAGTGGTCGTCGAGGCCGATGACCGCGTCCACCCATCGGGGTGCCGCGTCAACCCATTCCGGCACAAGGTAGGTGGGCGGGTCGTTTCGCTGAACGAGGAAGCCACGATCGCCGAGCCAGTGGAAGGTCGACCGCGACCTGCTCATGATCCGTCCGCCTGAGGTGGCCGTGAGCTCCCAGTCCCCTACGAGGAGATCCAGTCGGGTCAGCCGCGGATTGAGTGATCGGTCCATGTATACAAGGACTGACGAGCGGGCGACACCTCATCGCAGGCGTGGTCACCGACAAGCTCATCAGCCGTTCGTCAGCCGCTAGATTGATCGGACCATGACAACAGACGTTGGGCACGCCCCGTTTCTGCTGCTGTCGATCCGCGCCGAGGATGCAGCCGCGGACGATGAATATGCGGCGATGATGCGCTTCGCTGGGCTGGACACGAATGGGATGCGCCGGATCCGGCTGACGCACGAGCCGTTGGGCGACATCGATCTGGACGACTGGTCCGGCATCATCTTGGGAGGCGGGCCGTACAACGTCAGCGATCCGGCGGATTCGAAATCGCAGACGCAGCGACGGGTGGAATCCGAACTGCTGCCGCTGATCGGTCGCATCGTCGACGACGACTTCCCGTTTCTCGGATGCTGTTACGGCGTAGGCACGCTCGGTTCGGTCGTCGGTGCTAGCGTCGACCGCACCTACACCGAGCCTGTCGGTGCGCTGACCGTCACACTCACTGAAGACGGTCGGGCGGATCCGCTATTCGCCGAACTACCCGATGCCTTCGACGCATACGGTGGCCACAAGGAAGGCGCCAGCTCGCTGCCCTCGGATCTGGCTTGCCTTGCGTATTCGGCCGACTGCCCCATTCAGGCATTTCGCGTGGGCGACAACGTCTATGCGACGCAGTTTCACCCCGAACTCGACGCTGGCGGGATCTGCACGCGGATCGACGTCTACAAGGACTATGGTTACTTTGAACCCGAGACGGCGGACTCATTGAAATCTGCTGCGCTACAACGGAACATCGAGCATCCCCCGACGATCTTGCGGAGGTTTCGCGAGCGCTACGCCCGACCGGTGTGACGGCGACGAGCGTACGACGGCGGATACGACTGCGGCGCAGCGGTTCTCGCTCTTTGGTCAGCTGTCGCGAGACACGCCGGATTCGCTCACGTCTTTAGAAATCTCCTACGGTGACGACCGGTTGGGGGTCGGCGCGAAGGTTGTCGACGAGCTTGCGGTACACCTGGCCACAGCGAAACCCGATGCGAGCGACGTCGGTCGATGGCCGCCAATAAAGATAGTCCAGAAGACTTGACTCATTCCAGAAAAGGGGCAAGATGGGTGGCGTGACCCCGGCACCGGATTACGCCGACCAGCTGCGTGCAGCTGACCTGCGCGTGACACGGCCTCGACTTGCGGTGCTGGAAGCGGTCCATTCCCATCCGCATGCCGACACCGAGACGATTTTCGGCGCGGTGCGATCCGATCTTCCCGATGTGTCTCGGCAGGCTGTGTATGACGTGCTTGCCGCGCTGACTGGCGTGGGTCTGGTCCGCAAGATTCAGCCATCCGGCTCCGTCGCCCGTTACGAGTCGCGGGTCGGTGACAACCACCACCACGTGGTCTGCCGGTCCTGCGGGGTCATCGCCGACGTCGACTGTGCCGTCGGTGACGCGCCCTGCCTGACGCCGTCGGAGCATGACGCCCTTGATGGCTTCGTGCTCGACGAGGCCGAGGTTATCTACTGGGGTCTGTGCCCCGATTGTTCGGCAGCACAAGCTTCACGATCACATCCGTGATCACAGCCCATTTCACCCACACGAAGTAAGGAAGGACGACGTGTCCGAGAGCGAAAATCCGGCAATCTCCGCACCGACTGCCAAGTCAGGACGGCCGCATACCAACCAAGACTGGTGGCCCGACCAGGTCGACCTTTCGGTTCTGCACAAGCACAACCCGCAGGCCACTCCACTGGGCGATGACTACAACTACGCGGAAGAGTTCAAGAAACTCGATGTCGAGGCGTTCAAGCGCGACGTCATCGAGGTGCTGACCACCTCGCAGGACTGGTGGCCCGCCGACTTCGGGCATTACGGACCGCTGATGATCCGGCTGAGCTGGCACGCCGCGGGCACCTACCGCATCGAGGATGGCCGCGGTGGCGGCGGCGAGGGCGCCCAGCGTTTCGCCCCGCTGAACAGCTGGCCGGACAACGCCAGCCTCGACAAGGCGCGCCGCCTGTTGTGGCCCGTCAAGCAGAAGTACGGCCGCAAGATCTCCTGGGCCGATCTCCTGATCTTCGCCGGCAACGTCGCCTACGAATCGATGGGGTTCAAGACGTTCGGCTTCG
>DASRJA010000127.1:0-2314 GCA_035649695.1 Mycobacterium sp.
CCTATCGTGCGGACTACACCACCCGCGGCTGGGCGATGAACAGGCTCTTCGACGGCATCGACACGCTGCTCGCCGACCTGCGAGCCACCGGGGTGCGGTTGGCGGTGGCCACGTCGAAGGCCGAGCCGACGGCGCGGCGGATCCTCGCGCATTTCGGACTCGACGGGCATTTCGAAGTCATCGCCGGCGCTAGCGTCGACGGCTCACGGGCCACCAAGTCCGACGTCGTCGCGCATGCGCTGGCCCAACTGCGCCCGCTGCCCGACCGTGTGCTGATGGTCGGCGACCGGTCGCACGACGTCGAAGGCGCCGCCGAACATGGCATCGACACCATCGTGGTCGGCTGGGGATACGGACGCCACGACTTCGCCGACCCGCACGGGATGAGCGCGCTGGCGCACGTCTTCACTATCGAGGACCTTCGCGAGGTGCTCGGTGTCTGAGCCTCTGCACATCACCTTCATTTGCTCTGGCAACATCTGCCGGTCGCCGATGGCCGAAAAGATGTTCGCCCACCAGATCAAGGAGCGTGGCCTGGCCGACGCGGTGCGAGTCAGCAGCGCCGGGACCGGGGGCTGGCACGCGGGCGATCCAGCCGACCGGCGGGCCTCGCATGTGCTGCGCGAACACGGCTACCCCACCACGCACTGCGCCGCCCAGATCGCTGACGAGCACCTCTCGGCCGACCTAGTCGTCGCCCTTAGCCGCAACCACGTACGGATGCTGCGCGAATTGGGGGTTCCGCCAACCAAGATCCGCATGTTGCGGTCGTTCGATCCGCGGTCCGCAGCGCACGCCCTCGACGTCGAAGACCCGTACTACGGCACCCACGACGATTTCGAGGACGTGTTCGCCGTGATCGAGGCCTCCCTGCCCGGTCTGCACGACTGGGTGGACGAACAGCTGGCCAGCGGGGGAGTCGCGAGCTGATGCGCCGCTGGGCCTTTCTGCTGCGGCCTGCGTGGCTGGCCCTGTTCGTCGTGGTGATCGCGTTCGCCTACCTGTGCTTCACCGTGCTGGCCCCCTGGCAGCTGGGCAAGAACACCAAGACCTCGCGGGAGAACACCCAGATCTCGCAGTCGCTCAACGCCGACCCGGTGCCGCTGACAACCTTTCTGCCACACCAAGATTCGTCGGCACCGGATGATCAGTGGCGGCGGGTGACGGCGACCGGCCGGTACCTGCCCGATGGTCAGGTGCTGGCACGGCTGCGCGTCATCGACGGTGATCCCGCGTTCGAGGTGCTGACGCCGTTCGCCGTCGACGGCGGACCCGTGGTGCTGGTCGACCGCGGATACGTGCGGCCCGTGCAGGGCTCGAAGGTGCCGACGATTGCGCCCGCACCGACCGAAACAGTGACGATCACCGGGCGGCTGCGCGACTCCGAACCGGTTGTGCAGGACAAGGATCCATTCCGCCAGGACGGCGCGCAACAGGTGTATTCGATCAACACCGCGCAGATATCGGCGCTGACCCGCGTCCCGCTGGCCGGATCGTATGTGCAACTGGTCGAGGATCAGCCCGGCGGCCTCGGCGTCATCGCCCTACCCCGCCTCGACGCGGGTCCGTTCCTGTCGTACGGCATCCAGTGGATCGCGTTCGGCATCGCGGCCCCGATTCTGTTGGGCTACTTCCTGTATGCCGAAATTCGGCAGCGCCGACGAGAGAAAGCCGCCGCACCACCCACTCCTGCCGCGCCACTCACGGTCGAGCAGAAACTCGCCGACCGATACGGCCGACGACGCTGAGGCAGACCGTGACGGCCGCGGCCTGTACGACACGCGACAATCGCACCGCCCGAGCGAGATCCGAGATCTCGGGGACTCGGCCGTCACCGAGAGTCGGTCTTATCTCGAGTTCATGCGCGTACTGTGTCGGCCCGCCGAGCCGCACGCCCAGCGCTCCGGCGAACGCCGCCTCCACCACACCCGCGTTGGGGCTGGGATGACGGGCCGCGTCGCGGCGCCACGCACGTAACGCTTCGGCGGGCGATCCGCCGACGACAGGCGCGCACGTCGCCACCAGCAGCGCTGTCACGCGAGCCGCGACGAAGTTGGCGGCGTCATCGAAACGCGCTGCGGCCCAGCCGAACCGGGCGCAACGCGGCGACTTGTTGCCGATCATCGCGTCCAGCGTGTTGGTGCCGCGGTACACCAGCACCGCGGGCACCCCACCGACCGCTGCCCACAGCACGGGCGCGACGTGCGCATCGGAGGTGTTCTCGGCGACCGATTCGAGCGCCGCCCGCGTCAGCCCGGCCGAATCGAGCGCGGCCGGGTCACGTCCGCACAGCGACGGCAACAGCCGCCGTGCG
>DASRJA010000128.1:0-31607 GCA_035649695.1 Mycobacterium sp.
GAGCACTGTCATGGCGTCGCTGTACTTGCGCGGGTAATGGCGCAGCAGGTCGTTGACGGTGCGGAAGCCGAAGTGTTCCTCGAGCAGGCCCGCGGCCTTCTTGCCGAGGACGTAGTCCAGTCGGTCGGTCAGCACTGCCACAGCTATTCCACCCCGATCAGCAGCGCGTCCCCGCGGTGGTCGGTGTGGTACGTCACCAGCTCGGTGCCGGGGTGGTGGCGGTGAGCGTGCTCCTGCAGCGCTTCGCCGACGCGGCGGTCGACACCCGCACCGGTGAGCACGGTGATGAGCTCGCCACCTGCGGCGAGGAACAGGTCGATCAGCCCCGCCGCAGCCGCGGTGATGTCATCGGCCACGATCAACACCTCGTCACCCGCGATGGCCAACCCGTCGCCGGGTTTACAGGTGCCCGCCCATGTCAGCGCCTCCTCGGTGGCCATCCGCACCGAGCCGTGCCGGGCGCCGGCGGCCGCGCGGGCCATGGTGTAGCCGTCGTCGACGGCTAGGCGCTCGGCGTCGTGCACCGCCAACGCGGCCAAGCCCTGAACCATGGATCCGGCGGGCACAGGCACGACATCGATGCCCCAACCGATCGCCGCCGTGCATCCGGCCACGAGTTCTTCGGCGGCCAGGTAGCCGTTGGGCAACACCATGATCTGCGCCGCACCCGTGTTGACGAGTGCGTGCAACAGCTGCTTGGCGCTCACGGGTGCGTCGTCTTCTGGCCGCAACACGTGCGCACCCTCACCGGCGAACAGTTCTGCGGCGCCGGCACCGTCGACCACCGCCAGGACGGCGCGTTCATGGCTCCACCCACCTGCCGGCCGGCCACTGGCGCTGCCCGACAACGCGGTGATCTGGATCCGGCTGGCCGTGCCGACCGACAAGCCCGCCTCGACGGCCGCGCCCGCATCGTCGGCATGCACGTGTACCGAGTAGTGGCCTGCTCCGTCGGCCGACGCGGCGATGGCCACCGATTCGCCCAGCTGATCCAGCCGTTGACGGAGCGTCTCGACGCCGCGGGCGTCGCAACCGCTGAGCAGGTACATGACCTCGAACTGCGGCGCCGCGGCGGTGGTCGCGCTGGAGGCCTGCGGCGGCGACGGTAGGTACTCCTGCCGGTGCGGTGCCCGTCCCGTCAGCGTGGTGCTCATCGCGTCCAGCAGTACCAGCAGACCTCGGCCTCCGGCGTCCACCACGCCGGCCTCGGCCAGCACGTCGAGTTGCCCGGTGGTCTTGTCGAGCGCGACCGTCGCGGCGTCGGCGGCCGCGGACACCGCAGCGGCAAGCTCGGCGCTATCGGCGCTCGCATGTTCGGCCGCACCCGCCGCGGCCTGCAGCACCGAGACGATGGTGCCGGGGACGGGCTCGCCCATCGACGCGACGACCAGACCGACCGCGTGCCGCAGCGCCGCGGCGAAAACGGGACCGTCGATGTCGGCCAGCGCTTCGCCGCGGTCCGCGGCGGCAGACGAGACGACATCGGCCAAGCCACGCAGGATCTGCGACAGGATGACTCCGGAGTTGCCACGCGCGCCGTGCAGCGCGCCGGCGGCCAGCGCGGCAGCGACCTGCGTGACGTCGTCGCTGTCGGATTCGGAGTCGGCGTGTGCCCACGCCGAACGCATCGTGAACAGCATGTTTGTTCCGGTATCGGCGTCGGCAACCGGGAACACGTTGAGCCGATTGATCTCGTCGGTGTGCGAAATAAGGTCGCCGACGGCGGTGTGTGCCCAGTCCCGCAGGGCGGAGGCGTCGAGCCGCCGAGCCGACATCGAAACCTCCCACCCGATATGCCGCCGTCGGCGCCAGCCTAGCCACAGTCCCTGACAGGACCCGTCACAACGTTCGGGCCGGTGGATGCGATTTTGGCGATACCTTCCACGGCCGGTATCCTGGTCAGGTTGTCGGGTCACCCGCCTGGTTGTTGGCCCCCAAGTACTGATCCGAGGAGTTCCACATATGGCTGCCGTCTGCGAGATCTGCGGGAAGGGCCCCGGCTTCGGCAAGTCGGTGTCGCACTCCCATCGCCGGACCAGCCGTCGGTGGGATCCCAACATTCAGACCGTGCGCGCCGTGACCCACCCCGGTGGGAACAAGAAGCGCATCAACGTGTGCACGTCCTGCATCAAGGCCGGCAAGGTCTCGCGCGGTTAACTGCGTTTAGCTGTCGTTTCGCCGGGTAACTACCGGCGACATGACTACTCGCAGCGTCCTCTCGAATTCTGCCCTGTTCGCGCTGGCCGCCGGTGTTGCGGCGGGTTCGCTGGCGACCGGCTGTGGTGGCGACGATTCCACTAAGGAAACGACGACCACTACAACGACCACGACCACGACCACAACGACTGAAGCCACCACTTCCGCCCCCACGACGACAGTGACGGTCTCGCCGGCGGTCCCGGCGCCAGCCCCCGGTGAGGGAGACACAACCGTCGTCGTGCCTGGCGTCCCATCCCCACCGGCTATCCCGTCGCCGCCGCCGATCCCGTCCCCGCCCCCGATCCCATCACCGCCGCCGATCCCGGGCGTGGGTTAGTCGTCGCGAGCAGACACAAAACTGCCCATTTCATACGAAAATGAGGCAGTTTTGCGTCTGGTCGCGCTAAGGAAGGCGCCAGTCGATCGGGTCGGCTCCCATCTTCTCGAGCAGTTCATTCGCGCGGCTGAACGGCCGCGAGCCGAAGAAACCGCGCGACGCCGACAGCGGCGAGGGATGCGGCGATTCGATCGCCACGCAGTCGCTGCCGTCGAGCATGGGTTTCAACGTGGAGGCGTCACGGCCCCACAGCACTGCCACCAGCGGCTGCTGCCGCGCGACGAGCGCCCGGATCGCGCATTCGGTCACCGCTTCCCAGCCCCTGCCCCGGTGTGACGCCGGATTGCCCGGCCGCACGGTGAGCACCCTGTTCAGCAGCATCACGCCGCGCTCGGCCCACGGCGACAGGTCGCCCGTGGTCGGCGGTGGAAAACCCAGGTCCTTGCCGTATTCGGCGAAGATGTTCTCCAGGCTGCGCGGTAGTGGTCGCACGTCGGCCGCCACCGAGAAGCTCAAACCGACAGCGTGACCCGGCGTCGGGTAGGGATCCTGTCCGACGATGAGCACCCGTACCTGATCGAACGGAAATGTAAAGGCACGTAACACATTCGGGCCCGCGGGCAGGTACCGGTGGCCGGCCGCGATCTCGGCCCGCAGGAACTCCCCCATCTGAGTGACTTGCGCGCCGACCGGCTCCAGCGCGGTGGCCCAGCCGGCTTCGACGAGTTCGTGCAGTGGACGTGCGGTCACGAAAGCTCAACCTAGCTTGCGCGGCGGGTCAGAACGACTGCCAACCCGGATTTCCGCGCCACGTGTCGCCATCAACCAAGACCCGCGCAGGCCCGTCGACGACCCGGCCGATCGGGCGCCAACCGGTCGGCGGCGTGCCGGGGAACGTGGCGACCAGCGCGTGGTCTTCGCCGCCGCCGAGGACCCACGCCCACGCGTCGCCGCCAATCACCGCGGCAGCGTCGGCCACGGCATCACGGTCGGCTGAAAGCGCGGCGGTCGACACATCGATGCCGATACCGGACGCCGTCGCGAGATGGCCGAGGTCGGCCATCAAGCCGTCGGACACATCGGTCATCGCGGTGGCTCCCGCATCGGCGGCGGCGCGGCCCTGCCCATACGGCGGCTCGGGCACCAGATGGCGCCGGCGCAGCGTCTCGAACTGGCGAATATCGCTGTGCCACAATGCATATCCGGCGGCAGATCGGCCCAGCTCGCCCGCGATCGCAACCGTGTCACCTGACTTCGCGCCGCTGCGGAGCACCGGCTCGCGACCGCCAAGGTCGCCGAGCACCGTCACCGAAATCACCCACTGCGGGGCGCTGACCAGATCACCGCCGGCGATCCCCGCCCCGAGGAGCCGCGCCTCGTGCCACATGCCGTCGGCCAGCTCGAGCGCCTGCGACGTCGGGGTGTCCCCGGGCGCGCCGAACGCGACGACAAACGCGGTGGCTTTCGCCCCCATCGCCTCGATGTCGGCGGCGTTCTGCGCGATGGCCTTGCGTCCCACGTCATGGGGTGTGGACCAGTCCAGCCGGAAGTGACGTCCGGCCACCAGCATGTCGGTGGACACCACCGTCCTACCGTCGCCAGTGACGACTACCGCGGCATCGTCACCCGGCCCGAGCGCGACCGTCGCCGGCTGATTGCGGCCCGCCACCAGGCGATCGATCACCGCGAACTCCCCGACCCCGGCCAGGGTCTCGGCCTCGTCGCTCGCCATGTCACCTCCCCCGGGCTGCGGTACGTTTGGGCCCTGCGGCCAGGAGTCTATGCAGCCAGATGGAGGGGATAACGGGTGGTGGAGGCTTTCATGCTGATCCAGACCGAGGTGGGCCGCGCCGAGGTCGTCGCCAAGCAGCTCGCCGCCCTGCCCGGGGTGTTGTCGTCGGAGTACGTGACCGGCCCGTACGACGTGGTGGTCCGTATCAGCGCAGACAGCCTCGATCAGCTGCAGGCCGACGTCGTTCCGAGTGTGCAGCAGGTCACCGGCATCACCCGCACCCTGACCTGCCCGATCGCCAACGGAGTGCGCCCCTAGAGTTTGGGCCGTGGACGCCGAGAACCGCGACGGGCCCCCGCGGGCATTGCTGATCGCTGCGATCGTCGTGGCGGTCGGCGCGGTCATCGGCATCCTCGGGATCGCCGTGCTGCGGCAGTCCCCGCCTGGGCCACAAACCGTCGCGATCGCATCCGTGCCCGCACCGAAGGCCGACAGTGCGGAATGCCGCACGCTCCTCGACGCGCTCCCCGACCGCCTCGGTGACTATCGCCGCACACCGGCTGCCAAACCTGCACCGCCGGGGGCGGCGGCCTGGGCGGCGGCTGGTGAGCCAGTCATTCTGCGGTGCGGCCTTGACCGACCCGCCGAGTTCGTCGTCGGTTCCCCGCTGCAGGTGGTCGACGCCGTCCAGTGGTTCGAGCTTGCCGATCAGGGTCGCAGCACATGGTTCGCGGTCGACCGACCGGTCTATGTCGCGTTGACATTGCCGCAGGGATCCGGGCCGACGGCGATTCAGGAGATCTCTGGCGTCATCGCAAAGTCGTTGCCTGCCAAGCCGATTGATCCCGCACCGGCGCGTTAGAACGCTCTCGACGCGGCGCCTTCCACGTTGGCCACCAGAACCACCGGCCCAGCAGGGCAATGAGCGACGGCAGCACGAAGGTGCGCACGACGAGGGTGTCGAGCAGCAAGCCGACGCCGATCGTTGTCCCGATCTGGGCGATGCTGAGCACGGTGCTGCCGGCAAGGGCGAACATCGTGATGCCGAAAACGATTCCGGCGGTGGTGACCACGCCGCCGGTGGCGGCGAAAGCGCGCACGATGCCGGTGCTCAGGCCCGCGTCGGCCTCTTCGCGGATGCGCACGGCCAATAGCAGGTTGTAGTCGGCTCCGACAGCGACCAGTGCGATGAACGAGATCGGCGCCACCGACCAGTGCAAGTCATGGCCCAATGCGTGCTGCCAGATCAGCACGCTGG
The DNA here is from genome assembly GCA_035649695.1 of Mycobacterium sp. Taxonomy (GTDB): domain Bacteria; phylum Actinomycetota; class Actinomycetes; order Mycobacteriales; family Mycobacteriaceae; genus Mycobacterium. The sequence continues at coordinate 5,527 of DASRJA010000128.1, forward strand.
CCCCCAGCGCGGAGGCATAGGACAGCGCGACCGTGCCGACCACGACGACGCCCGCGACAGGGCTGCGCAGCATCAGCGCGACGATGAGGAAGATCAGCGCAAGCGTGCTGGCCAACAGCAAGGTCACGTCGCGGCCGACGAGCGTCTGCAGGTCAATGCTGGTCGCGCCAACGCCGGCGATATGCACTGCGGTCGGCGTGAGCGTGCCCTCTTTGGTGGCTTCTCGCACGGCCGTCTGGATTTCGCGCGACCGCTCCGCGCCGTCGCCGCTCCATTCGTGCGCGTCTCCGTAGATCAGCAGGTATGTTGCGCGGCCATCCTTCGATATCAGTTTGTCCAAGGCCGTTTGCAGTCGCGGATCTGTCAACGCCCGCCGCGGTAGATAGAAGCCGCCCGCGGCGCTGCCACGAAACTGCATCTCCATCTCCTGGAGGTAGTCGGTCAGTTGGCGAAGCTGCGGCCCCAACGACTGCGCTAGCTGTGTCAGATCACCTGTAGCCGCGCGGGCCTGCCTCAACTGATCGGCCATGGCATTGACGGCTGACGGCAGCGCGGCAAGCGAGTTGGTCGCCGCGGTCGATCCGTCGGTGAGTTTGACCGCACCGCCACTGATTTGGGCCGAGCTGCGCATCACGTCGTCGACCGGCTGCACAACCCGCGCCACCACCGAACAGATCGGATTGGCAGGACAGTCCGGTGTCGACGACATGAAGCCGCGCAACGGGTCGAGGTAGCCCGACACCGTCGTCGCATTGGCCTGTACCCCGGTCATGCCGGCGCGAATGTCTTCGGACGCCGAGCCGATCTCCCTTAATCCGTCTGCACCGCCCTTCAATCCGCTGGCAAGGCGATCGATCGCTGCGGCCATCGACGACAGCGCCGTGTCGAGATCTGCGACGCGACCCAGTCGGTCCGTGACGCTGTCGAACGCGTCATTGAGTTGACGGCCGATGACGCCGGCCTGCCCGCTGAGAGTGGCCTCATCGGGTACCGTGCCGGCCGGTCGGCTCGCCGATTGCACCATCCTGACGCCGGGAATGGCCATGAGCTGCCCTGTAATCCGTTCGATCGCGATCAGTCCGGCAGGGTTGCGGATGTCATGGTCGGCCGCGAGCGTGAGTACCGTTGGCAGCAGCTGGTTCGGCGGAAAGTGTCGATCGGCGGCCGCATAACCGCGGTTGGATTCGGCGGTAGCGGGGGTGGCGCCCGGCTCGTTCCAGCCGATCTGCAGCCCGGCCAACGGCAGCGCCGCGACGATGATCAGTGCCCCGCTGGCGGCAAGGATTGGTCCGGGCCACCCCGCCACCCTCACTCCGATGCGCCGCCAGCGTCGCGTGGTCAGCGAGCGGCGAGGCTCGAGCCAGCCGCGGCGGCCGGTCAAGGCGATCAGCGCGGGCGTCAGCGTCAACGATGCGAGCATCGCCACGAGAACACCTATCGCGCAAGGGATTCCGGTGCTTCGGAACACCGCGACGTCGGCCATGCTCAAGCAGGTCAACGCAACCTGCGATCGTCAAAGCCGATCCTGCGATCACCGGGGCCACACCGCGATAGGCGCCGACGAGGGCGTCGTGCCATTCGATGCCGGACCGCCGGCCCTCGTGACACCGGCCGATCAGAAAGATCGCGTAATCGGTGCCGGCCCCAGGAGCATCGCAGCCAGCAGCGCGACCGAGAACAAGGACACCTCCACCAGACCGGTCTCACCAAGTGCCGCCACGATGGGCCGGGCCACGGCGATGGCGAGGCCGACGGAAAACAGCGGGATCGCCGCGCCAACGGGCGAGCGATACACAATCAACAAGAGCAGAAGGATCAGTCCGACTGTCGCTGCGGTGATACCCAGCATCTGCCGGTCGATCGCGGTGAATTCGTCGGCGATCGTCGCTCCTGGACCCGTGACGTACACCCGCAGACCCCGGGGTGGACCGAGGCGGGCCACGGTGTCACGAACCGCGCCAACCGAATCCGTGGCCTGCGAGGTGCCGATCATCCCCGAAAGCCGCATCATGACGGTCACGGCGCGACGGTCCGCGCTTTGTCCCGCAGCCGCGGTGGCCGGGTCGGACCACAGGTCTGTCACCGTGGTCACGTGTGCGGTGTCGGCGCGCAACGTCTCGATCAGTTCGGCATAGAACCGGCGATCCTGCTCGCTCAGTGGCTGATCACGTTCCAGCACAAGAAAATTGAAGTTATTGCTGCGCGCCTCGCCGAATAGGTCGGCCGCCGCCGAAGCGGCCACAGAACTTGCGGCGTCGGCGGGCAGAAAGGACCGCGAATGACTTTCAACGACACGTTCGAGCTGCGGCACCGCCATATTCGCGGCACCCGCGCCGACCAACCAGACGACAACGATCCAGATGGCATAACGGCTCGTGAACCGTGCCAACGTGTCCATAAGTCGACGCTAGGAGACCTGCATCTTCACGGCGTCGTGCCGAAGTCCGAATCTCGATTTGCGACCGTGGTAGGACGCGGATGTCGACCAGAGCATGATGTGGCCGGCGCCAGATCCTTCTAGGATGACACGATGCTGGGTGCGGTGTCGCGCTACGTGCAGGAGCGAGTTCGCAACAGGGGCGAGCAGATCCCGATCGGCTACAACTGGACGTTCGTCATCACCGTCGACATCACTTTGTTAGGAATCTTCGCTGTCGCGGTGCTGCAGCGGCCCACCGCAGACTTGCCCATTGGGCTGCTCGCGCTCGGCCTAGCCGTCATACCCTTTGCGCTGTTCTTCGTCCTGGGCATCAACTGGGAAGCGCATTTGGTCGGGATCGCCTGGACGGCGGCCACCGCGATCCTGCTGTTCGCCACCTCAACGCCTATTCACACCGACTTCGCGCCACTGGTGCTGGCGCTCATGGTGGGCGAGGTCGGATCGATGACGCCGAGATTCGGCGGCTTCCTGGCTGCCGCGTCGGCCACCGCTCTTCTGCTCGCCGCGTCCACGCTGCATCGACTCGACGCCGTCGCACTGTACGTCGGGATCGTCGGAATGTCATGGCTGGTGGGCTATCTCATGCGTACTCAGCAGCAGCTGATGCTCGCGCAACAGGAAGCGCAGACACAACTGGCCGAGCACGCCGCCGCCGACGAACGGAGACGCATCGCGCGCGAAGTACACGACGTGATCGCCCATTCCCTCAGCATCACCCTTCTTCACATCACTGGTGCACGGCGCGGGCTGCAACAGGACCGCGACGTCGATGACGCGGTCGAGGCACTCGAACAGGCCGAGCATCTTGGCAGGCAGGCGATGACCGACATCCGCCGCACCGTCGGGCTGCTCGACGGTGCTCCGATGAAGATGGCTCCTGAGCCAACCGTCGGCGACATCAGCAGTCTGGTCGACGATTTCGTCCGCGCCGGAATGAATGTCACGCTGGACGTCAAGGGGCGGCGTGAACGCGTGTCGGCTGCAGTCGGGTTGGCGCTGTACCGCATCACCCAGGAGTCGCTGGCCAACATCGCCAAGCACGCTCCCGATTCCCAATCCGCGGTGACGCTGACCATCTCCCGCCATTCAACGACGCTGACCGTCATCAATCAGCTGCCAGTCGCCGTGTCCGCCTCGACGGCATCGGAAGGCCGTGGCGTGCGCGGCATGCGGCAACGAGTTCACTTGCTCGGCGGGATGATCGACATCGGCCCGTCGGATCACGGGTGGTCGGTGCGCGCGGAGATTCCTCTGACCGACGCCGACCCCACGCACTGGCCGCCGTGGTGCCCCGTGTGACTGGCGAAATAGCCGACGTCGCGGTGCTGCTCGTCGACGACCAGGACCTGGTGCGCTCCGGGCTGCGTCGGATCCTGCGCCGCAAGGACGGCTTCACGATCGTCGCCGAATGCGCTGACGGTGACGAAGTACCCGATGCCGTCGCTGCGCATCGGCCGGACGTCGTCGTGATGGACCTGCGCATGAAACGTGTCGACGGCATCGAAGCGACCGGTCGGCTGGCGGCCGGCGATGGGCCTCCGGTGCTGGCGCTCACCACCTTCAATGACGACGAGTTGCTCTCTGGCGCCTTGCGCGCCGGTGCTGCGGGGTTCGTGCTCAAGGATTCCTCGGCGGAGGAACTGATCCGCGCTGTGCGGGCGGTGGCCAGGGGCGACAGCTACCTGGATCCCGCGGTCACAGCGCGAGTGCTGACCACTTATCGCAAGGCAGCCGAGCCCCCTCGCAAAGCGACGATCAGCGACCTCACGGCGCGTGAGCTCGACGTGCTGACACTGATCGCAAAGGGCTCGTCCAACGCCGAAATCGCCGATGCCCTTGGCATCTCGAATGTCACCGTCAAGAGCCACATTGGCCGCATCTTCACCAAGCTCGACCTACGCGACCGCGCGGCCGCGATCGTGTACGCATACGACCGCGGGATCGTTGCGCCCCGCTAACGCTGTTCAGAGTCTGAACATTTCGCGTGCCATCGCGGCGTCCTCGATGAACGGTTCGCGGTGCGCAATCGAGGGTGGTGGCTTTGGTCGCGATGGACGACGTACCACGTGGGTTACGAGGTGAGTCAGCTCGATCAGCCAGCGCCGAATGCTGGTGTGCGGTACCGGCGTAGCGATTGCCCATGTCATGAGTTGACGTTAGGAAATCGGCATCCAGATGCGCATCGTGCCAGGGTCCGGTCTTTTTTCTCCTACGGTGGTAGGAGCTGCCGCCGCCTAGGGCAGGAGGTCTAGCGCAGCCCGGTGCCGCGCGCGAGCGCCGTCTCGACCATGGTGGCCAACAGCGTCGGATAGTCCACGCCGCTGGCCGCCCACATCCGTGGATACATCGATATCGTGGTGAAGCCCGGCATGGTGTTGATTTCGTTGACTACCGGCCCGTCGTCAGTCAGGAAGAAGTCGACGCGAGCCAGGCCCTGGCAGTCCACGGCGCGGAAGGCCCGAATGGCTAACTGCCGCACTGTATCTGCGAGTTCGTCGTCGATCTTGGCTGGCACGTCGAGCTCTGCGCCGTCGTCGAGATACTTCGTCTCGAAATCATAGAACGCATCCTCGCGCCCGCGCACCCCGGCGACCCGGATCTCGCCGACCGTGCTGGCCTCGACCCGCCCATCGGGAAATTCCAGGACGCCACACTCTAATTCGCGGCCGGGCACGGCCGCCTCGACGATCACCTTGGGATCGTGCCTGCGTGCCAATTCGATCGCCGCGGGCAGCTGGTCCCATGCGGTGACCCGGCTGACGCCGATAGACGAGCCGCCGCGCGCGGGCTTGACGAACACCGGCAGCCCCAGTCGCTCGCGGTCCTCGAGTTCGACGGTGTCGTGGCGCGGTCGGAGCACGACGTGGTCGCCGACCGGCAGGCCCTCGGCGACGAGGAGCTTCTTGGTGAACTCCTTGTCCATGCCCGCCGCACTGGCCAGCACACCCGCCCCGACGTACGGCACCCCAGCGAGCTCCAGCAGTCCCTGGATGGTGCCATCCTCGCCATATGGGCCGTGCAGGACGGGAAACACCACATCGACCGCGGCGAGCATCTCGCCGCCCTGGCCGAGCGACAGCAGTTGACCACCGCGAATGGGATCGGCGGGTAACGCCAGTTCGGTGCCCGATTCGCCGCTGACCTGCGGCAGCCGGCCGTCGGTGATGGCCAGGGTCTCCGGACGACCGTCGGTCAGCACCCAGGATCCGCCGGGTGTGATGCCGACCGCCACGACCTCGAACCGCTCCGGGTCGAGGTTGCGCAGGATGCTGCCAGCGGAAACGCACGAAATCGCGTGCTCGGAGCTGCGTCCGCCGTAAACAACAGCGACGCGGACGCGCCCGGTGGCTCCGGGCTGGTGGGCAGTCACAACCTAGAGAGGCTACCGCTCTGGCCGAATGCTGCATGACGCAGCGCTCTGGCTTGAGCAGCCGAACGTGAGCTTGTGAGCCCAATTTCGACATTTTTTCGAACACAAGCTCACGTTCGAGCAGCGGCTTTAGCCCAGCTTTAACCCAGCGCCTGTTCGAAGTCGGCGATCAGGTCGTCGGTGTCCTCGATGCCCAGTGAGATACGAGCGAAGCCGTCGCTGACCGGATCGCCCCAGCGGGCCCGGCGGTCTACCGAGGTATGAATGCCGCCGAAGCTCGTCGACGCGATCAGCAGCGCACTGCGCTCCACCAGCGCGTGCACCGCCGCGGCGTCTTCCAACTCCACCGCGATCAGGCCGCCGAAGCGCTTCATCTGCAGCGTGGCGATCTGATGCGACGGGTCATCGGGCAGGCCGGGATAGCGCACCGACTTCACGGCAGGGTGTGCGCGCAGCATCACCGCGAGCGCCTGAGCGTTCTGGCACTGTCGTTCGAACCGCAGACCGGCGCTGCCGAGGCTACGCAGTACCAGCCACGCCTCGAACGCACCCAGAATTGGCCCCGCGAGCAGCCGGTCACGTTCGAGCGCTTCCATCAGTTCGGGCTGACTGCCCGCGACGTAGCCCGCAACGAGATCGCTGTGCCCTGAGAGCGCCTTGGTCGCGCTGGCCACCACGAGGTCGGCGCCAAGCGACAGCGGCTGTTGCCCAAGCGGCGTTGCGGTCGTGTTGTCGACGATCAGGATGGCGCCGCGACCGCGACAGGTCATCGCCAAATGGTGCAAGTCAACAACGTCCAGGCCGGGATTGACGGGGGTTTCCGCCAGCACCACATTGGCATCCGCCGACGCCTCACACATCTCGGCGCTTCGCGCCTCGACAACCGTAACACCCTGCGGCGCAAGGTATTCAGCTGCATAGCGGCGAACCTGATAATAGCCATCTGCGGGCACCACGAGCTTGCCGTCGGGTTTGGCCATCACCCGCAGCGCCGACGTGATCGCCGCCATGCCCGAACCAAACGTCAACGCCGTTGCGGCGCCTTCCAGTTCGGCCAGCGCCGATTCCAGTTGGCGCCACGTTGGATTGGAGCTGCGGCCGTAGCTGTCGAGCGGCTCCGTTTCGTCAGGTGACAGGTAATACGTCGACGCCGGAACAGGCGGTTGCGATACCGGGCTACCCGGAATCGCTTCCGAGCCAACGGCTTTGACGCTGCGGGTGGAATCGCCGTACGTGCCGTCCATCTTCCTACTCCGGTTTGGTGCTTCGTCCCAGCAGTAGCGCGACCGCCTGGTCGACCGATAATCCCTTGTGGCAGACGCGTTGCACCGCATCGGTCAGCGGCATCTCGACGTCGTAACTCGCCGCGAGCGCGAGCACCGACTCACACGAGGTGACACCCTCTGCGATATGACCGCCCGCGGCGAGCAGCGCCGCCTCCATGGTGTCGCCCTTGCCGAGCCGCTCGCCGAACGAGCGGTTGCGCGAGTGCGGGGAGGTACACGTGGCGACCAGATCGCCGACGCCGGCAAGCCCCGCCATGGTTGCGGGTTTGGCACCCAACGCGATTCCCAGCCGCATGATCTCGGCGAGGCCGCGCGTGATGATCGCCGCCGCGGTGTTTTCCCCCAGCCCGACGCCGGCGGCCATCCCGCAGGCCAGTGCAATCACGTTCTTGCACGCACCGCCGACCTCGGCGCCGATGACGTCGGCATTGGTGTACGGACGGAAGTACCCGGTCGACAGCGCACGCTGCAAGGCGACGGCCCGGCCGGAGTCACTGCACGCCACCACGGTCGCTGCCGGCTGCTCGTCCGCGATCTCGCTGGCCAGGTTTGGGCCGGTGACGACCGCCACCCGCGCCGGGTCTGCCCCCGTGACCTGCACGATCACCTGGCTCATCCGCATCAGCGTGTCCAGCTCGATGCCCTTGGCCAGGCTCACCAACGTGACGTCGTCACCGATCAGGTGCGTCCAGTGCTCGAGGTTGGCCCGCATGGTCTGCGACGGCACAGCGAGCAGCACCGTGCACGCACCGGAGAGCGCCTCGGCCGGGTCGCTGGTCGCGCGGATTGACTTCGGAAGCTCGGTGTCGTCGAGATAGTGAGTGTTGCGCCGGGTGTCGTTGATTTCGTCGGCAAGTTCGGGACGACGGGCCCACAGCGTGACGTTGTTACCCGCATCAGCCAATACCTTGGCCAATGCGGTCCCCCACGCACCGGCCCCCATCACCGCCGCCTCGACCACGGCTTCACATTAGCGTGGTCGCAGGTGCTGGCAGGATGGCGCTCATGAGCGGCACACGGACGGGCGAGGCCGCGGATATCGGACTGGTGATCGCCGTAAAGCGGCTCACCGCCGCCAAGACCAGGCTGGCGCCGGTTTTTTCGGCCCCCACCCGGGAAAGCGTGGTGCTGGCGATGCTGGTCGACACGATCACCGCTGCGTCGGCCGTCGCCGCCCTGCAGTCCGTCACGGTCGTCACACCCGATGAGGTGGCCGCGGACGCCACCCGGCGGCTGGGCGCGCGGGTGCTGATCGACCCGACGCCCGAAGGGCATCGCAATCCACTGAACAACGCGCTCGCCGCGGCCGAAACGGCAATACTTGAAGAAACGCCCAATATCGTTGCGCTGCAAGGTGATTTGCCCGCGCTTCAGCCACAGGAGCTGGCCGAGGCAATCACCGCTGCCCGGGGCTATTCGCGCAGCTTTGTCGGCGACAGGCACGGCACGGGGACCTCGGCTCTGTTTGCGTTTGGCGTGGGACTTGATCCTCATTTCGGGCCTGATTCGGCCCAGCGCCATCGGCAGTCGGGGGCCATCGAACTGACCGGCGCATGGCCCGGCCTGCGGTGCGACATCGACACACCCGACGACCTGCTGGTCGCCCGGCGCCTCGGTGTCGGTGCTGCTACCGCGCAGGCGATCGGTCACCACAGGTGAACAGCAGGCGACGGGATGGCCCATCGCGGTAGCCGGGTGGCTGGTTAATAAGGAATCATCGGAAACATGACGGAAGCCGAAGCCCAGATCCGACCCGACGGCGCGGAGTTGGTCGATTCGGCGCCGGAGGCCCCACCCGCGGCGACGTCCCCGGCTGTCGACAACGCGCTGCCCGAGGACCGGTACCTCAACCGCGAGCTGAGCTGGCTGGATTTCAACGCCCGCGTGCTCGCGCTCGCCGCCGACACATCGTTGCCCTTGCTCGAACGAGCAAAGTTCCTGGCGATCTTCGCGTCGAACCTCGACGAGTTCTATATGGTGCGCGTCGCGGGCCTCAAACGTCGCGACGAGATGGGTCTGTCGGTGCGCTCCGCCGATGGATTGTCGCCGCGCGAACAGCTGCGACGGATCAATGAACTCACCCAGAAGATCGCCGACAGGCATGCCCACGTGTTCCTCGACTCGGTGCGACCGGCGCTGGCCGACGAAGGAATTGTCATCGTCACGTGGGCCGAACTCGACGACGACGAGCGCTCGCGGCTCTCGACCTACTTCCATGAGCAGGTGTTCCCGGTGTTGACGCCGTTGGCCGTCGACCCCGCGCACCCGTTCCCGTTCGTGAGCGGCCTGTCCCTGAACCTGGCGATCACCGTCAAGCACCCCGACGACGGCGGTCAGCATTTCGCGCGGGTCAAGGTCCCGGACAACGTCGACCGGTTCGTCGAACTCGCGCGCCGCGAAGATAGCGAGGATGTCGTGCGATTCCTTCCGATGGAGGAGCTGATTGCCGCCTTTCTGTCGGCGCTCTTCCCGGGCCTGGAAGTCGTTGAGCATCACGCGTTCCGCATCACCCGCAACGCGGACTTCGAGGTGGAAGAGGACCGCGACGAGGACCTGCTTCAGGCGCTGGAACGGGAGTTGGCACGGCGCCGCTTCGGTTCGCCGGTGCGTCTCGAAGTGTCCGACGACATGACCGAGAGCATGCTCGAGTTGCTGTTGCGCGAACTCGACGTCTACCCCGGCGATGTCATAGAAGTGCCAGGGCTGCTCGATCTGTCGTCGCTGTGGCAGATATACGGAGTCGACCGCCCGGCGCTGAAGGATCCGCCGTTCGTGCCCGCGACCCCGCCTGCGTTCGGTGAGCGCGAAACACCCAAGAGCATCTTCTCCACGTTGCGTGACGGCGACGTGCTCGTCCATCACCCGTACGATTCGTTCTCCACGACGGTGCAACGATTCATCGAGCAGGCGGCAGCCGATCCCAACGTGCTAGCGATCAAGCAGACGCTCTACCGCACATCCGGTGACTCGCCGATCGCCAACGCGCTCATCGACGCAGCTGCGGCCGGTAAGCAGGTCGTCGCGCTCGTCGAGATCAAGGCGCGCTTCGACGAACAGGCCAACATCAAGTGGGCCCGTGCGCTGGAACGCGCCGGCGTGCACGTCGTCTATGGGTTGATCGGTTTGAAGACGCACTGCAAGACCTGTTTGGTGGTGCGCCGCGAGGGCTCCACAATCCGGCGTTACTGCCACATCGGCACGGGCAACTACAACCCGAAAACCGCGCGCCTATATGAAGATGTCGGCTTGTTGACCGCGGCGCCTGATATCGGCGCGGACCTCACCGATCTGTTCAACTCGCTCACGGGCTACTCACGCAAGGACTCCTACCGCAATCTGCTGGTCGCACCATACGGCGTTCGCAGGGGCATCATCGAACGGATCGAGCGTGAAATCGCGGCCACCCGCGACGGCGCCGAGGGCCAGATTCGGCTGAAGGCCAACGCGTTGGTCGACGAGCAGGTCATCGACGCTCTATACCGCGCTTCACAGGCCGGGGTCCGCGTCGAGGTCGTGGTGCGCGGCATCTGTGCGCTGAAGCCAGGCGCGGCCGGATACTCCGAGAACATCGTCGTGCGCTCGATCCTCGGCCGGTTCCTCGAACACTCGCGAATTATTCACTTCCGCGCCATCGACGAGTTCTGGATCGGCAGCGCCGACATGATGCATCGTAATCTCGACCGACGGGTCGAGGTGATGGCGCAAGTCAAAGATCCACGGCTGACGGCACAACTGAACGACGTGTTCGAGTCCGCGATGGACCCCGCGACCCGCTGCTGGGAGCTGGGCGTCGACGGGCACTGGATAGCATCGCCGCAGGAGGGACAGACGGTACGCGACCATCAAGTGTCCCTGATGGAACGTCATCGGCATCCGTGACGACCGGCGTGGCGCCCACCCACGGGCTCGACTGAGCTGCAGGAGTTGAAGTGCCGAAGGAGCTTCCGCTAGATGCGGTCCCGGCGAGCAAGGCCGTACTTGCTGCCGGTGCAGTGCTGTGGCGGTCCAACGGTGATCCGTCGTCGCCGGAGATCGCCATCATCCACCGGCCCCGCTACGACGACTGGTCACTACCCAAAGGCAAGGTCGACCCCGGCGAGACGGAACCCGTCACCGCCGTGCGCGAGGTACACGAGGAGACCGGCTACTCGTCGCACCTCGGCAGGCGACTGGCCGCCGTCAGTTATCCAGTCGAGCAGGGCATCAAGAAGGTGCGGTACTGGGCGGCGCGCAGAGTCGACGGCGAATTCAATCCGAACGCCGAAGTCGATGAACTCAAGTGGCTGCCAGTGGCCGAGGCGCTGAAGCAGCTGGAGTATCCGCACGATCGAAAAGTGTTGCGCCGCTTCGCCAAACAACCAGTGGACACCCAAACGGTGTTGATCGTGCGGCACGGCACGGCGGGCAGCAAGTCACGTTACAAGGGCGATGACCGAAAGCGGCCGCTGGACAAGCACGGCCGCGCACAGGCCGAGTCGCTCGTCGGTGTGCTGCTCGCCTTCGGCGCCGATGTGCTCTACGCGGCCGACCGAGTGCGCTGCCATCAGACGCTCGAGCCGCTGGCCGAAGAACTTGGCGCCACCATCCAGGGCGAGCCACTGCTCACCGAGGAGGCGTACGCCGATAACCGCAAGGCCGCCCGGCATCGCTTCCTCGAAATCGCGGCCGCGGGAGGCACGCCCGTGATCTGCACACAGGGCAAGGTGATTCCCGATCTGATCGCGTGGTGGAGCGAGCGCGACGGGGTGCGCCCCGACAAGTCGCGTAATCGCAAGGGCAGCGCGTGGGTGATGTCGTTGGCCAACGAGCGCTTGATCGCCGCCGACCACATCGGCAGCCCGCTAGCCGCCAAGAAGTAACCTCCGGAAACGGCAGTCGGCAACGCACCACGGTGATCGGCGGTTCCTTCTTCGAATTGGTGCCGTCGGGTGGCGATGCCTATGTGCTCAAACAAATCGTGCGCGACTGGGATGAATCCAAAGGGCTCGAGATTTTGCGTAGTGTCCCGATGATGATCGCGAGCATCTGTCCAAACTGCTCGATGACTATGCCGAGCTGTTAGGACGAGCCGGTTTCCGCAATTCGCGGGTGATCCCCCACGGTAGGTCCGGCGTCAATCGTGGAGTCCGAAGCGGCCTAGCCGAACTCACGACATACAGACACGCCGCGGGTCGCGGGGACCCACGGCGTGCCCGTTGCCGAACTTAGCGACGGCCGCCCTTCTTGGCCGGCGCCCTCTTGGCGGCGGCCTTCTTGACTCCAGCCCGCTTCACGGCCTTCTTGGCGGCAGTCCGCTTGACGGCCTTCTTGGCGGCAGTCCGCTTGACGGCCTTCTTGGCGGCAGTCCGCTTGACGGCCTTCTTGACTGCAGCCCTCTTCACGGCCTTCTTGACGGCGGCCCTCTTGACCGCCTTTTTGACGGCTGCCCTCTTGACGGCCTTCTTCGCTGCGGCTTTCCTAACCGCCTTGCGGGCGCCGCCCGCGGTCACGCCACGTTTCACTGCTGGTCCTTCCGCCGGGAGGCGCTGTGCGCCAGAGACAACCGCTTTGAATTGAGCGCCGGGCCTAAACGCCGGCACGGAGGTGGGCTTAACTCTCACCGTCTCGCCAGTGCGCGGGTTGCGCGCGACACGGGCTGCACGACGGCGCTGCTCGAAAACGCCGAATCCTGTAATGGTGACGCTGTCACCCTTATGCACCGCACGCACGATGGTGTCGACGACGTTTTCCACCGCCGCGGTTGCTTGCCGACGATCCGAGCCCAATTTCTCCGTGAGTACGTCGATGAGCTCCGCTTTGTTCATGCAAAACCTCCGAAACCAGTGGCCCTCTTTGGACCGACTAGAGGACACGGTAAACCCATTGACCACTGATTTCCAAGAGCCACGCGCAATTTCAGGTGCCACTGGCGAACTTTTCGGCAATCCGCTTGCCCCCCTTGGCCTCCTGCCGAGGGCCCGGAGAACCGGGTTGAGAGGTGGCGATTTCGGCTCGCCCGGCCCAATTCGTCACACCGGCAGAGTGCGCGGTTTCCAATTCGGCCGACTCGACTCGTACGACTCGATTGCATCGAGTTTTCGCAGCGTAAGGCCTATATCGTCGAGTCCTTCGAGCAGCCGCCAGGCGGTGTAATCGTCAATGTTGAACGGCACCATGACCGTTCCCGCGACGATATTCCGATCTTGAAGATTCACAGTGATTTCCATACCCGGATGCTCCTCGATGAGCTTCCAAAGCAGTTCCACATCATCTTGAGAAATTTCTGCCGCCAAGAGCCCCGCCTTGCCCGCATTGCCGCGAAAAATGTCGGCGAATCGAGACGAGATAACGACCCTGAAGCCGAAGTCCATCAGCGCCCAGACGGCATGCTCGCGCGACGAGCCGGTGCCGAAATCGGGTCCGGAGACCAACACCGAGCCCTTGTCGAACGGCGACAGATTGAGAATGAACGACGGATCGGTGCGCCAGGCCGCGAACAGTCCATCCTCGAAACCTGTTCGGGTTACCCGCTTCAAATAGACGGCGGGGATGATTTGGTCGGTGTCGACATTCGACCGACGCAACGGAACACCGATGCCTGTGTGAGTGCGGAACGCTTGCATGACAGTCTCCTCTCAATTAGTCAGGTCGGCAGGAGATGCCAACGTGCCCCGCACAGCGGTGGCCGCGGCGACCGCAGGCGACACAAGATGCGTGCGACCACCCTTGCCTTGCCTGCCCTCGAAATTTCGGTTGGACGTCGACGCACACCGCTCGCCCGGTGACAGCTGGTCTGGATTCATTCCAAGACACATCGAGCAACCGGCCTGGCGCCACTCCGCACCGGCGGCGGTGAAGATCTCACCGAGGCCTTCGGATTCGGCCTGCGCGCGCACCCGCATCGACCCTGGCACGATCAGCATCCGCACGCCGTTGGCGACCTTGCGACCGCGCAACACGTCGGCGACAACGCGCAGATCCTCGATCCTGCCGTTGGTGCACGAGCCGACGAACACAGCGTCCACCGCGATGTCACGCATCGCCGTTCCGGGTCGAAGATCCATGTACGCCAACGCTTTTTCGGCCGTCTGCCGCTCGGCGTCGTCGAACATCAGCTCGGGATCGGGGACCGAATCCGACAACGCCACCCCCTGCCCGGGGTTGGTACCCCACGTGACGAATGGGCTCAGCGTCGAGGCGTCGAGATACACCTCGGTGTCGAATTCAGCGCCTTCGTCAGTACGCAACTGAGTCCACGCGGCGACCGCCGCATCCCAGTCCGCGCCCGTCGGCGCGTGCGGACGTCCACGCAGAAATTCGAACGTGGTTTCGTCAGGCGCCACCATGCCGGCGCGGGCGCCCGCCTCGATGCTCATATTGCAGATCGTCATCCGGCCCTCCATCGACAGCGATTCGATGGCGCTGCCGCGGTATTCGATGACATGACCCTGTCCCCCACCGGTACCGATTTTCGCGATCACCGCGAGGATGATGTCCTTCGCGCTGACACCGGGCGGCAGCTGGCCGTCCACATTGACCGCCATGGTCTTGAACGGACGCAGCGGCAACGTCTGCGTTGCGAGCACATGTTCGACCTCGGATGTGCCGATGCCCATCGCGAGTGCGCCGAATGCGCCGTGAGTTGAGGTGTGGCTGTCTCCACACACGACCGTCATGCCGGGCTGGGTCAGTCCCAATTGCGGCCCGATGATGTGCACGATGCCTTGCTCGGCGTCGCCCATCGGGTGCAGCCGGATGCCGAACTCTTCGCAATTTCGGCGCAACGTCTCAACCTGGGTGCGTGAGACCGGGTCGGCGATCGGTTTGTCGATGTCGATCGTCGGCACGTTGTGGTCTTCGGTGGCGATCGTTAGGTCGGGCCTGCGCACGGCGCGGTTGTTGAGCCGAAGCCCATCGAAGGCCTGCGGGCTCGTCACCTCATGTATGAGGTGCAGGTCGATGTAGATCAGGTCCGGTTCGCGGGCGGTGCCTTCACCGGTGCCGTGGGCGACGACGTGGTCGGCCCACACCTTCTCTGCCATGGTGCGCGGCGTGGTCATACTTGACTATCTCACAATCTGGGACGTTAGTATCTCCTTGTGAGACAGGATAGCGGCATCGGCGTGCTGGACAAAGCGGTGGGTGTGCTGCACGCGGTGGCAGACTCGCCGTGCGGGCTGGCCGAACTCTGCGAACGCACCGGCCTGCCGCGGGCCACCGCGCATCGACTGGCCGCGGGCCTGGAAGTGCACCGGCTGCTGAGCCGCAACGGGGACGGCCGGTGGCGGCTGGGCCCCGCGCTGACCGAATTGGCCGGACAGGTCAACGATCCGCTACTGGCAGCCGGCGCGGTGGTGCTGCCGCGACTGCGGGAGATCACCGGGGAAAGCGTGCAGCTGTACCGTCGCGAGGGCACTTCGCGGATCTGCGTGGCGGCGTTGGAACCGCCTGCGGGGCTTAGGGATACGGTGCCGGTCGGAACCAGGCTGCCGATGACCGCTGGGTCGGGCGCCAAGGTGCTGTTGGCCTATGCGGATGCCGCGACGCAGCAGGCGGTGCTGCCGGCGGCGATGTTCACCGATCGCGCCCTGGCAGAGGTTCGCAAACGTGGCTGGGCGCAGAGCGCCGCCGAGCGTGAACCCGGCGTGGCCAGCGTCTCGGCGCCGGTGCGAGATGCACGCGGTGCGGTGATCGCCGCGGTATCGGTGTCTGGACCAATCGACCGGATGGGACGCCGACCGGGTGCCCGGTGGGCCGCAGACCTGCTGGCGGCGGCGGATGCGCTGACACGCCGGCTCTGAAAAGAGAAAGCGATTGCGCCGGTTGGCGCAATCGCAATTTTGTAGCCCCGATGGGATTCGAACCCACGCTACCGCCGTGAGAGGGCGGCGTCCTAGGCCGCTAGACGACGGGGCCAGAACCGGATTGCCAGCATAACGCACGGGGTTAAGCGGGCCTAATCCACTGCACCTGACGCTCTTCGCGCCAAGCGCTCATCGCACGAAGCTGGGGTACCAGGACTCGAACCTAGAATGGCTGAACCAGAATCAGCTGTGTTGCCAATTACACCATACCCCATTGGCTGCCTATAACCGCAGGTCACAGGCCATTTCTGGCCTCCTCAGCCGGTGGAAAGTTCCCGCCGTCTGTTGTATCGGGCCGACGTGCAGACTACCAAAGATTTGAGGCTGTCTTTTCACGCCTCCGCTGCAGCAGCGGCGGCTGTTGCGTAGCCCCGTCCCCCGCGCAGCCGACGCAGACTGCGGTCACGCCCGAGCAGTTCCAGCGACTCGAACAGCGGTGGGCTGATCGATGCGCCCGTGGCGGCCACCCGGATCGGGCCGAACGCCTTTCGCGGCTTGAGCGCTAGGTTCTCCAACAACGCGACCTTGAGCGCTATTTCGATCTTGGCCGTGGTCCACTCCCCGACCTCCTCGAGCGCGGCGATCGCGGCGTCGAGCACTGGGGCCGCATCGCCGCGCAGCTCCTTGGCGGCCGCCTTCTCGTCAAGCGTGAACTCGCTGTCGTTGAGGAACTTCAGCAAGTCCCACGCATCACCAAGCACAACGATGCGGGTTTGCACCAGCCGCGCCGCCTCCGCGAACTGACTGCCGTCGAGCCCAGTGTCGTGGCCGTGGGTGGCGAAATACGTCCGCAGCCGCTCGGTGAAGTCCTCCTCGCTGAGCAGCCGGATATGTTCGGCGTTCAGCGCGTCGGCCTTCTTCTGGTCGAAGCGGGCCGGGTTGGAGTTGACGTCGACGACGTCGAACGCGGCGACCATCTCGTCAAGACTGAAGACGTCACGGTCCTCTGCGATGCCCCAGCCGAGGAGGGCCAGGTAGTTCAGCAGCCCCTCTGGGATGAACCCACGCTCGCGGTGCAGGAACAGGTTCGACTGCGGGTCGCGCTTCGACAGCTTCTTGTTGCCGTCGCCGAGAACGCTTGGCAGATGGGCGAATTCGGGCACTCGCTCCGCGACACCGATGCGGATCAACGCCTGATACAGGGCGATCTGACGTGGGGTCGACGGCAACAGGTCCTCGCCACGCAGCACGTGAGTGATCCTCATGAGCGCGTCGTCGACCGGATTGACCAAGGTGTACAACGGATCTCCGCTCGCGCGTGTCAGCGCGAAGTCGGGCACACTGCCCGCAGCGAAAGTCGTCTCGCCGCGCACAAGGTCGTGCCACGTGATGTCCTCGTCGGGCATCCGCAACCGCACCACGGGCGTGCGTCCGTCAGCGACAAACGCCGCGCGCTGCTCATCGGTGAGAGTGCGATCGAAGTTGTCGTAGCCCAGCTTGGGATTTCGGCCGGCGGCAATGTGCCTTGCCTCGACCTCCCCGGGGGTCGAGAACGCCTCGTATGCTTCGCCCGCATCCAGCAGCCGCTGCACGATATCGCGGTACATCTCGCTGCGTTCGGATTGCCGGTACGGCGCATACGGACCGCCGATGTCGGGCCCCTCGTCGTAGTTGAGCCCGAGCCAGCTCAATGCGTCGAGCAGCGCCAGATAGCTTTCCTCGCTATCGCGTTCGGCGTCGGTGTCCTCCAGCCGGAACACGAAGGCGCCGCCGGTGTGGCGGGCGTAGGCCCAGTTGAACAAGGCGGTGCGGATCAGGCCAACGTGTGGCGTACCGGTCGGCGAGGGGCAGAACCGAACTCGTACCGTCATGACTTTCCTTTGCGCACAACAGGATTGCTCAGTGTTCCGATGCCCTCGACGGTAACGCTGACGGTGTCACCGTCCTCGATGGGGCCGACGCCCTCGGGCGTGCCGGTGAGAATCAGATCGCCGGGCAGCAGCGTCATCACTGCCGAGATCCACTCGACGATCGCACCAATGTCATGGATCATCAGCGAGGTTCGGCTGTGCTGCTTGACCTCACCGTTCACCTCGGTGCGGATGTCGAGGTCGGCCGGGTCGACGTCGGTGACGATCCACGGGCCGATCGGGCAGAACGTGTCGTAGCCCTTGGCGCGGGTCCACTGGCCGTCCTTTTTCTGTTGATCGCGCGCGGTTACGTCATTGCCGATCGTGTAGCCGAGGATGTTCTCGGCTACACGCGCGGCGGGAACGTCCTTGCAGGGCCGTCCGATCACCGCAGCGAGTTCGCCCTCGAAGTGCACAGGGTTGGCGTCGGCGGGCATCTGGATCGGCACGCCCGGCCCGATGATCGCGGTGTTGGGCTTCATGAAGATCACCGGATCGGGAAACGATCCGCCGCCCATCTCGGCAACGTGCGCGGCGTAGTTCTTGCCGATGCAGACCACCTTGCTCGCCAGGATGGGCGCTAGCAGGCGCACGTCGGCGAGCGGCCATTGCCGGCCTGTGAAGTTGGGAGTGCCGAATGGGTGCTCCGCGATTTCCTTCGCGATTGCCTCGTTGGGGTCGTCGGTGGCTCCTTCGATGCTGACGAACGCAACTCCATCGGGACTGGCGATTCGGCCAAGACGCATGATGTCAGCCTAGTGGCCGAGGTCGGGGCGGCCGCGACCCGCCATGTGTCTCACTATTTGGAAAGATGGTTCAGCATCCTGAGACGCCTGTGCGAGCATGGTCGGGTGTCCATCGAATCGATCAGCTCCGTGCGTCGCTGGTCGATGTTGGTCATCGCGCTAACGGCGACCCTGTGCGCAAACGTCTTCATCAACGGTGCGGCATTCCTCATCCCGACGTTGCACACCGAACGCGGACTCGATCTGGCGAAGGCCGGCCTGCTGTCGTCGATGCCCAGCTTCGGCATGGTGATGACGCTGATCGCGTGGGGCTACGTCGTCGACCGGGTCGGTGAGCGGACCGTGCTGGCACTGGGTTCGGCGCTGACGGCAGCCGCGGCGTTCGCAGCGGCGTCGGTGCAATCGCTCGTCGCCGTCGGCGCCTTTCTGCTGCTTGGCGGCATGGCAGCTGCCAGCAGCAACTCGGCGAGCGGCCGACTGGTGGTCGGATGGTTTGCGCCCGAGCGGCGCGGCCTGGTGATGGGCATTCGGCAGACCGCGCAGCCGCTGGGAGTCGGATTGGGTGCCTTGGTGATTCCCCGTCTCGCGGAAAGCCACGGCACCTCGGTGGCGCTCCTGTTCCCCGCTGTGGTGTGCGCGGTGTCCGCAGCGGTGTGCGCGGTGGCGGTGATCGACCCGCCGCGGCCGCCGCGGCACGAGGCCGACGAAGCCGATCTGGCCAACCCATATCGCGGGTCGTCGGTGCTGTGGCGCATCCACGCCGTGTCGGTGCTGCTGGTGGTTCCGCAAGTGGTGGTGTGGACGTTCACGCTGGTCTGGCTGATGAGCGACCGCGGCTGGTCCGCAGCGTCAGCGGGCGCGATGGTGACGGCGGCCCAAATATTGGGCGCCGGTGGACGAATCGCTGCCGGACGTTGGTCGGACATCGCCGGTTCGCGACTGCGCCCGATTCGCACCATCGCGCTTGCGGCAGCGGCGGCGATGGGTCTGCTGGCTGTGACGGACTGGTTGAACTCCCCGCTCAGTGTGGCGGTGATGGTGATCGCCTCGGTGATCACCGTGTCCGACAACGGCTTAGCGTTCACGGCGATCGCCGAGATCGCGGGCCCGTTCTGGAGCGGCCGGGCACTCGGCACGCAGAACACCAGCCAGCTGCTGACGGCCGGCGTCGCACCGCCGTTGTTCGGTGGCCTGATCGGAATCGCAGGCTATCCCGTCGCGTTCGCGGTGTGCGCGCTGTTTCCGGTCATCGCGATGCCGTTGGTTCCCGTCGATTCCGACCCGCTGCGCCAGGCTGATACCTCGAGATGACCGTCATGCCGTCTCGAGGTTCTCGGCACATCGGGTCAACGCCGTGACGAGTTGGCGTCGCGTGGTCGGCGAGATCCCCTCGGTCATCGCTGATTCCACACCCATCACTGCCGTGTGAGCTGCCGACAGCCTTTTGGTGCCTGCGGCCGTCAACTCCAGCGACCGGGCCCGCCCTCGCGCTGGGCGATCGGATTCCACTATGAGACCGGCCGACCGCAGCCCGAACAGCACGTCCTGCAGCGACTGCCGGGTCACAAAGCACAGCCTCGACAGTTCCGATGCCGACGCATCGGGATGGTCAGCGAGGGCGCGGAGAACGGCGTACTGCGCCATCGACACGCCAACCGACCGCAGCGCGGCGTCGCTGCGGCGTCGCAACGACTGCTGCACACGCTTAACCAGATAGCCGACCGCGCGTTCCGTCTCCGACTCAGCCATGACAGGAACCTTACATGAGTGGTATGGTCGTTGTAAGGAACCTGACATGGAGGTAAAGATGACGACCATCGAGCAGAACAGCGCATACGCCACCTTGATCAACGTCTTCACCGTCGAACCGGACCGGGCCGCGGAACTCGCCGCGCTGTTAAACACCGCCACCGAAGAAGTGATGCGGCACCGGCCCGGATTCCGGTCGGCCAACATCCACGTGAGCACCGACGGCAGCCGGGTCGTGAACTACGCGCAGTGGGACAGCGCCGACGCATACCGGTCGATGCTCAAAGATCCGATAGCGCAGCGGCACATGTCAGAAGCGGCCGCGCTGGCGATCAGTTTCGACCCGCACCTCTACACCGTCGAATCGGTGCACGAGCGCTAGAGGTTGGCCGCGATGCTGTCGCCCTCGACGGTGTGACGCGACTCGATAGCCAACGAGACGTCCTTTCGGTTGATGCTGGCCTCGTCAGTCCAGCGCGGCGGCATCGACGAAGCGCACAGCGATCTTCCTGCCCGCCACAATCGACGCACCGCACTGATCGAGGCGGCACTCGCTCCGGCCCGCAGTCAATTCACAACCACCGCACTCAAGTCACTGACGAGGTCGCTTGCGCTCATCATCGGGACCGAATCCATGGTCGTCCTCAAAGATGTTCTGCAACTCGACGAACCCGCCGCTCGCAAGGTGCGGCGCTGGGCGATTCGCGCACTCGTCGAGGCCGCACAAAAGCCCCGCTCGCGCAATTGAGCGGAACGTCATGGTGGCCAGGTGATCCTCGACGGCCTTGTCGACGCGTGCGGCGAGCCGATTCTGTCTCCACTGTTGCGTAGACCCGGGGTCGTCTTATCGAGCGCCGGAATCGCCGGATACGGCGCGGCATTCGCGGTGTGCGCACTGTTTCCGC
This sequence comes from Mycobacterium sp., assembly GCA_035649695.1. Taxonomy (GTDB): domain Bacteria; phylum Actinomycetota; class Actinomycetes; order Mycobacteriales; family Mycobacteriaceae; genus Mycobacterium. The sequence continues at coordinate 26,716 of DASRJA010000128.1, forward strand.
TAATGGCGCTGCCACTGGTTCCCGTAGTTGCCGATCCGCTGATGAAAGGCCGTGGCTGAGCATATGCTCGGCCCATGACGGGGGCCGCAATAGACATCATTAACGACTACTTCACCTGCGAGTTCACCACCTTGTCACGCGACGGATCGCCGCACGCGTGGCCCGTCTCACCAAGGTTGTTGACCGACGGACGGCTATTGCTGACCACGAGCATCGGACTGCCGCAGAAGGCGTTCAATGTTCGCCGCAACCCGAAGGTGAGCCTCTTGTTCTCCGAACCGACGGGCAGTGGAATCAATCAACCGGGGGCGGTGCTCATCCAGGGCGATGCCACCTCGGAGGATCGAATCGTCACGGATCCGTTGTCAGACCCGGACTTCGCAGCACTCGCGGAGACGGTGTCCACGCGTCAACCTGCTGGCAACCTCTGGACTACGTGGCTGGGCCGCCGATTGTGGTGGTCGTACTACATGCGTCTCTTGATCTACGTGACACCGCGGCGGGCATTCTTCTGGCCGACCCGGGACTTCACTAGCTCACCCGAGGAACTGGACCTGAGCGAGGTGCGCCGTGTGGGCTGAAGCGGCCAAATGGCTCGGAAAGTTTGATGAAGCGGTGTTGACCGCCCTCGACATCGACGGCTATCCCTTCAGCGTTCGCGTCGACACCCGCACGTACGACGCCGACACGGGTCGGCTACCCGCGGCGCTGCCGGGTGTGCTGCGTGCCGCCGAAAGTCCAGCCAGCTTGTTATGCCACTACCACGACGAAAAAATGTGGAAGCTCAAGGCCATCCAGGTCAAGGGCCGGCTTGAAAAGCGCAATGACGCGTGGGACTTCGTCACGACGTCGTTCACACCGCCGTCGAAATTGGCGCTGTTCGCTTTTCTCAAAGGCACAGGGACCGCAGCCCAGAAATATCTGGATCGGCGTGGTCTCGAGCGCCCCAAAGTGAACTGGGTTGCCGTAAACGAAATTAAGCGCCGCGTGTCCGAGGCGAAGCGCTAGAGGTTGGCCGCGATCCTGTCGCCAACCTGTGCGGTGGACAGCTTTTCGTCGCCACGCGTGGCCAGGTGATGCTCGACAGCCTTGTCGACGCGTGCGGCGGCGTCGTCCTCACCGACGTGGGCCAGCAGCAGCGCCACCGACATGATCGCCGCGGTCGGGTCGGCGATGCCCTGGCACGCGATGTCCGGTGCGCTGCCGTGCACCGGCTCGAACATCGACGGATTCGTCCGCGTCGCATCGATGTTGCCGCTGGCGGCTAGGCCGATGCCACCGCACACGGCCGCAGCGAGATCGGTGATGATGTCGCCGAACAGGTTGTCGGTGACAATCACGTCGAACCGTCCTGGATCCGTGACGAGGTGAATCGTCGCCGCGTCCACATGCTGATACGCGATTTCGACATCGGGGTATTCGGTGGCGATCTCCTGCACGGTGCGCCACCACAGCGCGCCGGCGAAGGTCAGCACGTTATTCTTGTGCACCAGCGTCAGATGCTTGCGGCGCCGCTGCGCTCGGCGGAACGCGTCGTGCACCACGCGCTGTACACCGAACGCGGTGTTGACGCTGACCTCCGTAGCGATCTCGTGCGGCGTGCCCACGCGGATCGCTCCCCCAGTGCCGGTGTATGGGCCCTCGGTTCCCTCACGGACAACGACGAAGTCGATATCGGGATTGCCCGCCAGCGGACTGTTGACGCCGGGATACAGCCGCGAGGGGCGCAAATTGACATGGTGGTCGAGCGCGAACCGGATGCGCAGCAGCAGACCGCGTTCCAGCACACCGCTCGGCACCGACGGGTCGCCGATCGCGCCGAGCAGGATCGCGTCGTGCGCTTTCAACTCATCGATCACCGAGTCGGGCAGCACCTCGCCCGTCGCGTGGTAGCGCCGCGCACCCAGGTCATAGCCGGTCTTTTCGATGCCGGGCACGACCGCGTCGAGCACCTTGAGGGCCTCACCGACCACCTCGGGGCCGATGCCGTCGCCGGCAATGATCGCCAATTTCACAAGAGATCCACCACTTCCAGAAGTTTGGCGCCGACGGCCTCGGTGATCGTGGCGCGAACATCGGCGGGAACGTCACGGTCGATCCGCAGCAGAATCGTCGCGCCCGGCCCTTCGGCGTCCTCACTGAGCTGTGCCGCGTGGATGTTGATGTCAGCGGCGCCGAGCAGCGTACCGATCTTGCCCAGCGTCCCGGGCTTGTCGAGATAGTGAATGATCAGGTTGATGCCCTCGGCGCGCAGATCGAAGTTGCGGCCGTTGATCTGCACGATCTTTTCCACCAGTTGCGGACCCGACAGCGTGCCGGCGACGTTGGTGACCGATCCGTCGGAGAACACCGCGCGGACATCGACCACGCTGCGGTGGTTCGGGCTCTCGCTGGCGGTGCTGATGTCGGCCTGCACGCCGCGCTCGGCGGCCAGCGCCGGCGCGTTGACGAACGTCACCGGATCCTCGATGACCGCGGAGAACAACCCGCGCAGCGCCGAAAGTCGCAACACCTCAACGTCTTCCGAGGCAAGCTCACCGCGAACCTGGACGGACAACGACAGCGGCACCTCGGTGGACAGCACGCCGACGAGCAGACCCAGCTTGCGGACCAGATCAAGCCATGGCGCCACCTCTTCGCCGACGACCCCACCGCCCACGTTGACAGCGTCGGGTACGAATTCACCGGCCAGCGCCAGCTTCACGCTTTCGGCGACGTCGGTGCCCGCCCGGTCCTGTGCCTCGCCGGTGGAGGCGCCGAGGTGTGGCGTGACGACGACCTGAGGCAGATCAAACAGCGGACTGTCGGTAGTCGGCTCCTTGGCGAACACGTCGAGGCCCGCAGCCCGGACATGACCCGACCGAACGGCCTCTGCCAACGCTTCCTCGTCGACCAGGCCCCCGCGCGCGGCGTTGACGATGATCACGCCGGGCTTGGTCTTGGCCAGAGCTTCCTTACCGATCAGCCCGGCGGTCTCTTGTGTCTTGGGCAGGTGCACCGAGATGAAGTCGGCGCGCCCGAGCAGTTCGTCCAGGGTCAGCAGCTCGATGCCGAGTTGCGCGGCGCGCGCCGCCGACACATACGGGTCATACGCGACGACGTGCGTGCCGAACGCGGCCAGCCGCTGTGCGACCAGCTGCCCGATGCGGCCGAGGCCGACGACGCCGACGGTCTTGCCGTAGATCTCGGTGCCGGAGAACTTCGACCGCTTCCACGTGCGTTCGCGCAGCGACGCGTCTGCCGCAGGGATCTCGCGCGCGGCGGAGAGCAGCAGCGCCAGCGCATGCTCGGCGGCGCTGTGGATGTTCGATGTCGGCGCGTTGACGACCAGCACACCGCGGGCGGTGGCGGCGTCCACGTCGACGTTGTCCAGGCCAACGCCTGCACGGGCGACGATCTTGAGCTTCGGCGCGGCGGCGAGCACCTCGGCGTCGACCGTAGTCGCCGAGCGCACCAACAGCGCGTCTGCCTCCGGCACGGCGGCCAGCAGCTTCTCTCGGTCCGGGCCGTCGACCCAGCGGACTTCTACCTGGTCACCGAGGGCGGCGACGGTCGACTCAGCCAGCTTGTCGGCGATCAGTACAACGGGAAGACTCACGTCCACACAGCGTAGTGGGCTTCAATTAGCGGGTGGACGTCACCGTCGTCGGCAGTGGACCCAACGGCCTGGCGGCCGCCGTCATCTGCGCCCGGGCCGGTCTATCGGTGCAGGTGTTCGAGGCGCAGCCGACTCTGGGCGGCGGGGCGCGAACGTTAGCGGACCCGGAGTTCTCGGGGGTAGCGCACGACATCTGTTCGGCTGTGCATCCGCTGGCGCTGGCGTCACCGTTTCTCGCGGAGTTCGATCTGCCGTCCCGCGGCGTCACGCTGAAAGTCCCCGAGGCGTCCTACGCCAACCCGCTGCCGGGCCGGCCCGCCGCGGTCGGTTACCACGACTTGGACCGCACCTGCACAGAGTTGACGAACGGCGAGTCGTGGCGCCGTCTGCTGGGCCCGCTTGTTGAACGCGACGACGCCGTGCTCAAACTGCTGCTCGGCGACAAGCGTTCGATTCCGACCGATCCCATCGCCGCCATCCGAGTCGCACGGCGGCTGCTCGAACAGGGCACGCCGGCATGGCGGGCACTCTCCGGCGTCGACGCCCGCGCATTGTTCACCGGTGTTGCCGCACATACGATTTCGCAGATGCCGTCATTGGTGTCGTCTGGTGCTGGGCTGATGCTGGCCACGCTGGCGCACACGGTCGGCTGGCCGATACCCGTCGGCGGCAGTCAAGCCATCCCCGACGCGTTGATCGCCGACCTGCAAGCGCACGGCGGCACCCTGACGGCCGACGAGGAGATCACCGAACCTCCTTCGGGCGTCGTGCTTTTCGACACTGCTCCCACGGCACTGCTCTCGATCTACCGGGACCGCATGCCGATACGATACGCAAAGGCGTTGCAGCGCTATCGCTTCGGACCCGGCGTCGCGAAAGTCGACTTCGTGCTGTCGGATGAGATTCCATGGAAAGATTCCCGGCTCGCCGGTGCCCCGACGCTGCACATGGGCGGCACCCGCGAGCAGATGGCGCACGCCGAGCGCGAGGCCGCCGCGGGCAGGCATGCGGAATGGCCGATGGTGCTTGCGGCGCTGCCGCATCTGGCCGATCCGAAACGAATCGACGCACAGGGACGGCGCCCGCTTTGGACGTACGCGCATGTGCCGTCAGGCTCACCCGTCGACCAGAGCGAAACCATCACAAAGATTTTCGAGCGCTTCGCGCCTGGTTTTCGCGATGTCGTCGTGGCGGCCCGGTCGGTGCCTGCCTCGCGGTTGGCCGAGCACAACGCAAACCTTGTCGGCGGCGACATCGGCGTCGGTGGCAATACCTTGTTCCACGCGCTGGCCGG
>DASRJA010000129.1:0-2302 GCA_035649695.1 Mycobacterium sp.
GACGCGGTGGCAGCGGCCGACGAAGTCACCGCGTCCAACATCGAGGACGGCGTCGCCCGCGTACTCGAACGCTGGTGGCTCTGACGTCAGGTCGGGTTGATCGGCGGCGTGAACCGCTCGAGCTGGATCGGTGCGGCCTCACTGGACGGCGGCGGCAGCTCCAGCGGGACGCCGTCGATGACGCGGGTCACCGTGCCCTTCTCACGATCGAAATTCAGTGTGCCGTGCTGGAAGTTCTGCACGATCCATTGCGGCTCCTGAATCTCGCCGCTCGTCGGCAGGCCGAGCGCGCCTCGCTCGAAGCCCAGCGACCCCCAGGCCTTGTAGATCGCACCGGTGACGGGCTCGGCACCCGTCTGCGGCGACCAGTACACCGCGCCGTTGTCGAACGTGACGTATCGCGTCGGGCCCTCGCCTGACGCCTCCGGCGAGGTAGGCGCAGCGAGCAGACTGTTCATCGCCCCCATCGAATCCCAGCGCGCGAAAATCGCACCGCCACGCAGCGATTCGGCCAGATCCGCGGGGCCCGGCGGGTCGTTGAACCTGGCGGCGATGTCTCGGATCCGGTCCATCAGCGCATACGCCGCGTTGCCGGGGCAGTCCGTGTTGCCGACGTCGCGGTGAGTGAAGATGGTCGGCAGCGTCGGCGTCGCACCGACGGCGAACTTGGTGAACGACCCGCCCGCAGAAGGCAATACGACCGTGCCCCGCGGGTCGATGTGGTCGATCCCGAGCCGCCAGCCCAGCAGGCGGCCGGTGGTCCGTAGTTGGATGGGTGTCGGCGGGACCACGTCGAAATCGCCCATCATCGCAACACCCCAGGTGTTGCGGTTGAAGCCGCCGGTGTGCGAACCCTCGACAGGTCTGTCCATGCCGCCCGCGCGACCCTCGAAGACTTGCCCGTACTTGTCGACCAGCGCGTTGTAGGCGATGTCGCACCAGCCCAGCGTGCGGGTGTGGTACTCGTAGATCGACCGGACGATGCCCGCCGAATCCTGCGGTGCGTAGTCATTGCTGCCCGCTGTGTGATGGACGATTCCAGCGCGAATTCCATTGTCGTACACCGTGTTTCCGCACCGCATCGCCTCGTCGGCGCCCCACTGTGCGCGGCCGATGATGTTGGGTGGCTGACCGGGAACCGTGACCGCTGACGGCAGCGGCACGATGTCCACCGGCGCCTGCGGTGGGCTGATCAGCACCGCGTTGATGTTCTGCGCGAACGGCTGCTCCACGTTGGCGGGCACGTAGCCCAGGCCCGGCTTGGCGGGTGCCTTCGGCGATGCTCCGGTGGGTGCCGCACCGACCGGTCGGGTGACAGAGATCTGCACCGTCGTGGTGCGGCCGACGAAAATGGGTTCGGTGCCCCGGGGGGCCGCCACGTCGGGACCCACCCCATCCAGCGTCTCGGCCTCATACCAGGGCCCCCATGAACCGTCGGCCTTCTTCGCCCTCACCTTGGCCGAGGTGCCGGTGAGGTCCTCGCCGGTCAGCGCAACGATCGAGAACGGCGTGGCCTGGTGGACCTCGCGGATGGTTTCGCCGCCACCAAGGCCGGTCAGCGGCTGCTGGGCGAGCTGAGGTGCCGGTAGTGACGGCCTGTTATCGCCGTCGCCGGGCAGGCCGTTGATCGCCCACGGCAGCAGCACGATTGTCCCCGCAATGGCGGTGAACAACAGCGACGGCGCGGGTCGACGGCACGGCACGGCCCGATGTTACGTATGTGTCAGTTGTTACCACTGTTCCGACACGGTTGTTGGACCGACTAAATGCCGGCTGCTTACCGGATCTAGATGCCCGGAACCGGGAGTGCCGGCGCGGCTGCCGGAAGGGCAGCGGCCGCTGCAGGGACGGCCGAGGTGGCCGCCGCAGCCGCATCCGCCGCCGGGGCGCCAGCCGGCTTGACGGCCGACATGATCGCCGGCATCAACACGCCCTTGAGCAAGTCGATGGCCTGGCCGGCACCGAGCTGACTGGCGGCGCTGGACAAGTCGCCCAGCAGACCGCTGCTGCCGCCGGTGGCAGGGGCCGCCGCAAGTGACGGATCGCCGAGGAGCGGATACGTGCCCGCGGCAGGATCCAACCCGATGGGTGCCGAGATCGGCACCTCGCCCGGGGCAGGCAGGGCACCCGCGTTGGAGATCGGTGACGCAAGGGCCGGATCGGTGCCGGTAGCAGGCGGCGTGGTCAGGCCGGGGGCCAGGCCCGTCGGACTGGTCAGCGCCGGGTTGGGCAGTGCCGCGTTGGCAGCAGGAACTGGGTTGGTCAGCGCGGGATTGGTCAGCGCCCCATCGCCGAGCGCGGG
>DASRJA010000130.1:0-7855 GCA_035649695.1 Mycobacterium sp.
GCGCGAAAGTGGCCGGCATGGTGGAGCGGGCGCCCGGCGAGGGCGGGCGGATCGTCGCGGGCGGCAGCGCACCGGATCGGCCGGGGTCGTTCTACCTGCCGACGCTGATCGCCGACGTCGACGAGCAGTCGGAGGTGTACCGCGACGAGGTCTTCGGCCCGGTGCTGACGGTGCGCTCGTTCGTTGACGACGACGATGCGCTGCGGCAGGCGAACGACACCGAGTACGGTTTGGCCGCGTCGGCGTGGACGCGCGACGTGTACCGGGCGCAGCGCGCCTCGCGCGAAATCCACTCCGGTTGTGTGTGGATCAACGACCACATCCCGATCATCAGCGAGATGCCGCACGGCGGCGTCGGCGCGTCGGGCTTCGGCAAGGACATGTCGGACTACTCGCTCGAGGAATATCTCACCATCAAGCACGTGATGAGCGATATCACCGGCGTAGCCGACAAGGGTTGGCACCGAACAATCTTCACGAAGCGCTGATACCGCGAACGTTCCTTACCGCTCGATATTTTCGCGATTCTTCGAGCGGTACGGAACGTTCGTCGCTGGATCGCGATTGATTCGGTGACACAATCGAGCCGTGAAGTATGGGCAAGGTTGGCGACCGCCGGAGGTCGACTGGTCGTCGACGAGGGGCCGCATCCTGCTTGCGGCGTCGGCGTTGTTCGCCCAACGGGGTTACTTCGGCACGTCGACCCGCGACATCGCCGACGAAGTACAGATCAGGCAACCGTCGCTGTTCCATCATTTTGAGGCGAAGCACGAAATCTTCCGGACGCTGGTCGAATTGGACCTCGGCCCGTCGATCGACCGCCTCCGCTCTCGCCTCGCCGAGGACTCGACGTGGGCCGAGAAGCTCCATTTGTCCATCGCGTGCGACGTGCGCGAGGCGTTGATCCAGCCCTTCGACGCGCGTGGTCTCTACCAGGACGCGGTGCTCGGACTGGACGAGTTCGCCGATGAGCGCGAGGGCATTGCGCTGTTCCACGAGTTGGTCGAGCATGTCATCTCCAGCGGCCGCGAGGCCGGCGAGTTCGTGGTCTTCGAACCGAGTTTCGTGCAGCGTGCCGTGAACGGCGTGCTGTTCGAGACCCTTCGCGAGCAGGGTGGACCCGGCGGCCGCATTCGCGAGCGCCGCCCCTTGCAGGCGGCCGACTTCGTGCTGCGGGCCTTGCTCGTCGACCAGGACACCCTCGATAAGGTCCGCGTTGTCACGCAGCAGCGGCTTGGCGAGATTGAGGCCGCCGCAGTGCCCTGACCTCCAGGAACGCGGTTAGCTCGTTAAATCTGTGCAACAAAGCGCGATGAATTTCGCGCAAAGCTAGCCTATCGGTCGATAGGCGCCTATCGTTTGATAGGCCCGCGGTGTGGCGTGCGTCACCGACGCTCCGCCCTGATCGCCATCCGCCCGACTCATGGAGGAACCGTGAAGAAGTCCGCCATCGCCGGCGCCATCGTCGGCGCCATCGCCCTCGCAGTGTCCGGGTGTTCGCCCTCATCCGACGAGTCAACGCCGACCAGCACCGGACCCGCGAAGGTCGCCCCACCCGCGATCCTGCAGGCAGGCACGCTGAAGATCTGTGCGCCAAATGATGGCACGCCGCCAAGCGTTTACCACGACGGGACCGGCGCGCTGGTGGGCAGCGAGGTCGACCTCGGCAAGTCGATAGCGGCGAAACTCGGGCTCAAACCCGACTTCGTTGAGTCCGCCTTCGCGGCGGTCATCCCCACCTTGCAGGCCAAGCAGTGCGACGTCATCATGGCCCAGCTGTACATCAAGCCGGAGCGCGAAAAGGTCGTCGACTTCGTGCCTTACGTGTACTCAGGCACCGGTATCGCGGTGTCGAAGGAGAGCCCGGCCGACATCTCCGGAATGGATGACAGCCTGTGCGGCAAGAAGGTGATGGTCGCGGTTGGAACGACGGCCGAATCGCTGTCCCAGGAGCAGTCCGACAAGTGCACGGCCGCAGGTAAACCGGCGATCGACATCAACCGCAACAACCATGCCGACGTGTCCCTACAGCAGTTGCAGAACGGGCAGGTCGACGCGTTCCTCGACACCGCGGAGACGCTCGGCTACTACGCCACCAAGACCGGTGCACAGATTCAGCTGGCCGGCCAGCCCTTCGGCACCATCAAGATTGGCGCCGCGACGCTGAAGGGAAACACCGAGCTGCACAACGCGATTCAGCAGGCCCTCAACGAGCTCGAAAGTGACGGCACCTACGCCAAGATCCTCGACCAGTGGGGGCAATCGGACCTCAGCATCCAGAAGTAAGCGCAGGACCATGCACTTCGATTGGCAGTTCTTCTGGAAGGCGTTGTTCACGCCGAGCGAGCCCTTCTTGGATGGTCTGATCCTGACCATCGTGATCTCGGTGGTCGCCATGATCCTGGCGACGCTGGCCGGTCTCGTCATCGCATTGATGGGACGCTCGCGCTTCACCGGGCTGCGCTGGTGTGCCAGCGTGTATATCTGGGTGATTCGCGGGACACCGCTACTGGTGCAACTTGTGCTGATCTACACGGGGCTTGCCGCGGTCGGCATCTACCAGTTCCACGACGTCTCGCTGTGGGGCCTGTCGGTCAAGGCAGCGGTGCAGGCCGCGATCATCGGGCTGATGATCAACGAAAGCGCTTACATCGCCGAGATCATCCGTGCCGGACTGGATTCCGTGCCGAAAGGTCAGTTCGAGGCCGCGGCATCGCTCGGCATGAAGCCGGGCAAGCTGATGCGGTGGATCATCGTGCCCCAGTCGCTGCGCGTCATGGTTCCGCCACTCGGTAACTCCTTCAACGGGATGATGAAGACCACGTCGGTGCTGTCCGTGATCGGCGTCAGTGAGATGTTCCTGGTTGCTCAGTCGATCAGTTCCTACACCTTCCATACGTTCGAGATCTTCATCGTCGCTGCGATCTATTACCTTGCGCTGACGACGATCTGGACGTTCATCCAGGCCTATATCGAGAATCGGCTGGCCCGCCAGCTCGGCATCGAGCAGCGGGTCCGGATCACTCAGCGGCTCCTCGGCGCACGTCGCGCCGGCACCCCGGCCCTCCAGGCGCACGGATGACCCGGATCATGAACGTTAAGGAGTCGACGATGAGTGTCACCGCTGAGTCCACAGCGCCGGTTGTGTCGGTGCAGCGGGCATCGTGCACGCTGGGAGGCCGAAAGGTTCTCGACGACGTCTCGCTCGATGTCATGCGCGGACAGGTCGTCGTACTTATCGGACCCTCCGGGGCCGGTAAGACCACGCTGCTGCGGTCGCTGAACCACCTCGAACCGCTCGACAGCGGCGAGGTCCTGATCGGCGGAGTGCCGATCGCCCACCGCGACACGACGAGCAAGAAGAAGGTCAGCACCAGCGAGCTCGCCCGGCGCCGCCGTGAAATCGGATTTGTCTTCCAGCATTTCAACCTGTTCCCCCATATGACAGCGGCCGAGAACGTGTGGAACGGCCCGGTGCGGGTGTTGGGGACACCAAAGGACAAGGCCCGTCAGGATGCCCTGGCGCTGCTGGAGCGCGTCGGTCTATCGGACAAGGCAGAATCGAGGCCCAGTCAGCTGTCGGGTGGGCAACAACAACGGGTCGCGATCGCGCGGGCACTGGCGATGCGACCCAGGGTTATGCTCTTCGACGAGCCGACCAGCGCGCTGGACGTCGAGATGGTCGGCGAGGTCCTCGAAGTGATGAGGGAACTCGCGAGGGACCACATGACGATGATCGTCGTCACCCACGAGATGCGGTTCGCCCGTGAGGTGGCCGACCGCATCGTCGTCATGGATGCGGGCCGCATCATCGAGGACGCCGCTCCCGACCAACTCTTCGGCCACCCGCAACATGAGCGGACCAAGGCGTTCCTGTCCACGATCCACTGACCGGGCTCGCGTTCACCCGAAACCCGTTGTCCCGCTGCGGTTACAGCAAGGAGTTTCTCACCGTGTCCACCCAATCAGCGCCAACGTCGTTCACAGGTGCGCTGGCCACGCCACATGCGCTGGCCACAGAGGCCGGAATGAACGCCTACCGGGACGGCGGCAATGCGATCGACTCGGCGATCGCCGCCGCTGCGGTGCTCACGGTTGTGTATCCGCACAACGTCGCGCTCGGAGGCGATCTCATCGCGCTGGTGCGCACTCCGAATGGTGAGACTCATTGCGTCAACGCATCCGGCTGGGCGGGCTCCGCGGTCGACGTCGCGAGCCTGCGGGCCAGGCACGGAAGGTGGCTGCCCGCGCGCGGCGCGGACTCGGTGACGGTGCCCGGTGGGATCCGGGGATGGGAGACGTTGCGTCGCTTCGGCGCTCGATTGACATGGGACCAGACGTTGCGCGCAGCGGAATCGACCGCGCGGGACGGCGCGCCGGTGGCTCCGTCGCTGGCCTCTCACATTGCCGACCCCGAGAACGCCGACTTGTTCGGCGTCGAGGACTTCGACCGGGTCTTTCGGCCCGCTGGTCGAAACCTTCAGAAGGGAGATGAGTTCGCGCAACCAGCGCTTGCGGACACCTTCTCGGTGTTGCGTGAGCAGGGGCCGGACGCGTTCTACGAAGGGCAACTCGCCGAGCGCTCGATCGCATACCTCCGGTCTTGCGGATCGTCATTGACCGTGGAGGATTTCGCCGCTTTCCACCCCGACACCGTGGAGCCGATCTCGGTGCCGTTCCGCGGTCTGACGGTGCTGACCAGCCCGCCGAACACCCACGGCTTCCTGCTGCTGCGGGCACTGCGTGCCGTCGACGAACTCGGCATAACCGATCCGCTCGACGACGGCCTCGGTACCCTGCTGCGGGTCTTCCACCGAGGCAACGCCTTACGTTCGTCGTATTTGGCCGATCCGCGGCACGCCAGCGTCGACGTCGATGCGCTCGTCAATGATGGTCTGGACGAACTGGCTGAACTGGGAGAGATGCCTTCAGGTCCGGCCTTGGTGCCGCACGGCGACACAGTCGGCGTGGCGGCCGCAGATGGTGACGGCTACGCCGTGTCGCTGATTCAAAGCGTTTACCATGCATTCGGCTCTGGACTGATCGATCCGGTCACAGGCGTTTTGTTCCACAATCGTGGGACGGGCTTCTCGCTGGACGAGGCCTCCCTGAACGTCATCGCGCCGCGTAAACGCCCTGCGCACACGCTGATGCCCGTGATGACGACACACCACCGGTCACCGAGCCACGTGCTGGCCACGATGGGCGGACAGGGCCAGCCGCAGATCCTCGCCCAGGTGTTGTTGCGAGCGGTCGGTGGCGCGGGCGCCGAGTCGGCGGTCGCTGCGCCGCGCGCCATCGTCGGACTCCAAGTCGACGGCGCGACGACCGATTCGGTGACTGCGGAGTCCGACATCCCGGCGGCGGCAAGGGCCTCCATCGGCCGTGCGGGCCTTATTGCGACTGACGTTGCGGCGCACACCGAGTCACTCGGGCAGACCAACGTCGTCTTCGCTGACGCCAAGGGATCGATGATGGCGGCCTCGGATCCGCGTTCTGACGGCGCCGCCGTCGTGGCTCATTACCCGCGATTCGTCCAGCTCTAGTAGACGTCGGGAACCTTGACTTGGGTTTCTGGCGTGAGAGTCTCACCGCGGAAGAAGCGTTTGGTGCCGAACGCGAAGCACAACAGCATCAGTGGGACACCAAGCGCCAACATGCCGACACCGACGACGAACACGCCGCCGATGGGGCCGTATGCGGTGTAGCCGTAATCGGGTTCGATCATGTCCACCGCGCTCTGGACGAACGCCCATGTCATGGCCAGCGCACCGAGCAGCGGGAAGATGCCGCGCATGAACAGGTTTCGGGCCGACGAGAACAGGCTGCGCCGGAAGTACCACACGCAGGCGTATGCGGTGATGCCGTAATAGAACGCGACCGCCAGGCCAAGCGAGGCAATGGAATCGGCGAGTGCATTCTGGCTGACGAAGGTCAGCACGAGATAAAAGCAGAGTGCCGTCACGCCCATCACGATCGTGCCGAACGCCGGCGTCATGTATCGGGGATGCACGTAGGCGAACCGCTTCGGGATGGCTTCGTACACCGCCATCGACAAGGTTCCGCGGGCTGTCGGCAGGATCGTTGTCTGTGTGGACGACAGCGCCGACACCGACACCGTCAACAGAAGCAGCGCCGCAGCGAGGCTGCCCGCGACCGGCTCGCCGAGGATGGTCAGCACGTCGTCGACGTTCTCCTCGTTGTTGAGGCCAATGTCTTCGTCGCCGAAGCCCGCGAACGCCTGCACCGCATACGCGACCAGTACATACGTGCCGAGCAGAATCAGCGTGGTGATGACTGCGGCCCGGCCGGGCGTCTTGTCGGAGCCCGGGTCTCCTCGCCGACGGCCAAACACGTATCCCAGCCCCAGTAGATGAAGATGCACAAGATCACCGCTTGCGCTATCGACGACGCGTCGAGGCCCGACGGCCACAGCCAGCTCAGCTGGGGCGTGATGGCCTGGTCGCCGGCCGATCCGGAGAAGACCCGGGCCAACGCGATGATGCTGACAATGATGAGAACGCCGAATTGGATTGCGATGAGGATGTTTTGGATGCGCTCGGACAGCACGATGCCTCGTGCGCTAACGAGTGACATCGCGATGATGAAGAAGGAGCCGAGCAGTACTTTTGCAGGCAGGCTCTCTGCGAGCGAATCCAAGCCGATGAAGCGGAACAAGAAGATTGCCGCGATCTCGGCGACGTTGGCCAGCACGATGATTGCCGACACGGCCAGCCCCCAGCCACCGATCCAGCCGATCCAGGGACCGAAAGCCTTTGTGGCCCAAGTGAATGTGGTGCCGCAGTCGGGAGTGTCGTGGGACAGCTCCCGGTATGCGAAGGCCACCAGGAGCATTGGGATGAACGCGAGCACGAACATCGACGGTGACTTCTCACCGACCGCGGCACGACGTAGCCCAGCGTGGCAGCGAGGCTGTATGCCGGTGCGACGGACGCAAGTCCGACGACGACGTTGCCGACCAGTCCGAGCGCGTCGGCCTGCAGCCCCTTGTCGCTGGTGACGTGAGTGGGAGGTTCGCTGACTGCCATGTGCGGAATATACGGCCGACCGGCGGCCCATATGGGCAAACTAAACTCGGCACATGACCGCGAGTACGCGTGTCGACGAGTTCGAGGAGCTGCGGCCGCATCTGCTGGCCGTCGCGTATCGGCTCACGGGCACGGTCGCCGACTCCGAGGACATCGTGCAGGATGCCTGGCTGCGGTGGGACGGCACGTCAGAGTCCATCGTCGATCTGCGGGCGTGGCTGACGACGGTGGTCAGCAGGCTGAGCCTGGACCGGCTGCGCTCGGCGGCCAAGCGTCGCGAAACCTATGTCGGCGAATGGCTGCCCGAACCGGTGGTCACGGGCTTCGACAGCAACGACCCGCTGGCGGCGGTGGTGGCCGCCGACGACGCCCGGTTCGCGGCAATGGTGGTGTTGGAGCGGTTGACGCCGGATCAGCGAGTGGCGTTCGTCTTGCACGACGGGTTCGCGGTGCCCTTCGGTGAGATCGCCTCCGTGCTCGGCGTCAGCGAGGCCTCGGCCCGGCAACTCGCGTCGCGCGCACGGCGCGCTGTTGCGTCGGCGCCGCCAGCAGTGGCCGACGACACCCACAACGAGGTGGCCGGCTCGCTGATGGCAGCCCTTGCCGAGGGCGACATGAAAGCCGTTGTGCGCCTGCTGCATCCCGATGTCACGTTCACCGGCGATGCCAACCGCAGGGCGCCGACGGCCGCCAGGGTCATCCGCGGGCCGGACAAGGTGGCGCGGTTCCTGTTCGGGTTGGCCCGTCGGTACGGGCCGGGATGGCTGGCGGCGAACCAGCTGGCGCTGGTCAACGGACAGCTGGGC
>DASRJA010000131.1:0-3758 GCA_035649695.1 Mycobacterium sp.
CCCGCAGCACGGTCGCGCCGTGCTCGGCCACCACATCCTCGAACGGTCGCACCTCCACATCATGAAGACGCGAGACCGGCAGCGGATGTGAGATCAGGTTTTGGTGTACGTCTCGAGGGCCGCGACGAGCTCGCGCTCGAAGCGATCCCTGTCGACACCCAGCTGGTGCAGCGTGCCGTCGTCGTCTTCGGCTTCATACAGCGCCAGCAAGATGTGTTCCGTGCCGACGTAATTGTGGCCCAGCCGAAGTGCTTGGCGGAAGGTCAGTTCCAGCACCTTCTGGGCCGCTCCGTTGAAGGGGATCAGGACGGGTATGTCGTCGACTCGCGGGGGCAGCGTCACCGCCTTGTTCACCTTGTCGGCATCGATGCCCTGACCGGCGAGCAGCTTGACCGCGAGCCCCTCGCCCTCGCCGAACAGCGCCAGCAGCAGATGGTCGGAGCCAATCTCGGCGTTGCCCGCGCCGTGGGCCTTGTTCTGGGCGACGACGATGACGTTGCGGGCGCGAGGGGTGAATCGGCCGAAGCCCGCCTCCGGGTCGAGGGCGGCGTCGGCCTTGGACACGAACCGTTTCTGCGCGGCCTGCTTGGTGACGCCCATGCACTTGCCGATCTCGGTCCACGACGCCCCGGACTTGCGAGCCTGATCCACGAAGTGGCCGATCAGGTGGTCGGCGATATCGCCGAGCGCGTCCGCCGCGATCACGGCGTCGGTCAGCTGGTCGAGCGGCTCGTCGTGGACCTTCTTGATGGCGTTGATCAGGTCGTCGAGGCGGACGGGGTTGGTGATTTTGACGGGCTCGGTCATGCCGTCAACTCTAGGTTGACGCTGTTGGTTCGTCAACCTTGGGTTGACGCCTTAGCCGCGGGGATATCCGCGGCGCACGGTGCGGTCGAGGATGCCCAGGGTGGCGCGCAGCGCGCTCTCGGGTACGACGGGAAAGATGTTGGCCTCGCGCCAGTGCGGGTCGATGTCGGACCAGTCGTAAAACGACGTGACCAGCGTGCCGCCGTCGGCGGGTTCGAGCCGATAGCCGTAGATGTGGCCGATCTGCGGCCGGATCTGGCCGAGAATCGTCCATGCGATCAGGCGGTCCTTGTCGAACTCACGGATCGTGACGGTGACGTCGTACTTGCCCAGTGGGTAGTCGTTGAGCGCCTCGCGGTCCATGTGCACAACGAAGGTGTCACCAACGGCCTGCGCGGGGTCGCCGTCGGCGTCCTGCAGCATGCCGGATGCGTCGATGGCTACGTGGCCCTGCGGGTCGCACAGGACCGCGAAGATGTCGGCGGGTGGTGCGGCGATGGTGCGTTGGACTTCGATGCGTTCGGTCATGGGCAGATCGTGTCAGGACGGCGATCGGCCTAGGGGCGAGTTTGGGATCTCGGCTGCCGGGTAATCGACGGGCTAATGCCGAACGGTGTCGAAACGTCTGCCGCGCAACCTCAGACGTTGCGCCGGGCAATCGCGTTCATTCACGACAACGCCCACCGAGATATCGGGGTGAACGACATCGCCGCGGCGATCAATGTCACCCCGCGCTCGGTGCAGTACACGTTTCGTCGCCACCTCGGAACAACGCCGCTGGAGTACCTGCGTCGGGTGCGCCTCGACCGCGCGCACCGCGATCTGCAGGCCGCCGATCCGGCCGTCGACACGGTGATGGAGATCGCCGGCCGATGGCGGTTCGGTCATCCGGGCCGGTTCAGCATTGCGTACAAGGAAGCGTTCGGGCAGCCGCCAAGTCTGACGCTCCGGCGTAACGCCGGATAACCCCTAGGGCAGCGGTCAGCCCTGGAAGAAACCTTCACGGGTGAAGAACCCGGGCTGCCAGCCGTCTGCGCCAAGGCACAGCAGCGGACGCCCGTCGGGGGACTGGGCCGCCGCTTGTGGCTTCGGGCAGGGGGTCCCGATTTCTTGAACGCCGAACAACTCGTAGGTCGCCACCCAGAAGCCGGTGGTCACTGGAGGCCACTGGTTCGCGATCCACCGGCATTGGAGGGCTTCACCGCCGGGGCCGCGACCGAAGGTGAAGAAGTCCATGTTGTCGCACGGCCCGGCGAGGTGGGCGTCGTAGTTCATGCCGGGCACGTCGGTGGCGTAGCGCCCGGGCCTGTCGAAGTACAGGTTGTCGCTGCCGGGGTCGGCTAGCGCGGCCGGCGCCGTGCAGACAGCGGCGCCCGCGATCGCAACGGCGGCGAAAAGTAGGCGAATCATGTCCCACCCCTTGGTCGTCGTGACCGGTTGGTCTCTGCGAAGCCTAACGGGTGCGGTGTGGTCGGTGAACGTTTTACTGACCAAGTTCTTGGGCGCAAGCCTCCGACTTCAGTCCGGGTGAGCCCATCCCGTGTGCCGCCGGAGGTAGCCGGGCGTTCAGAGTGGTCGGGCTTGTCCGTCGATGTATTGCTTGATGATGGTCAGGGGTGCACCGCGCAGGAGACGGCGAAGTAGGACGGGGACCAGAGGTGCTTCGCATGCCGGCGCGGACACCGACGCGGTGAATTCGCGGTACAGCGCGTAGGCGCTGCGACTTTTGAGTCGGTGCGCCAGTACGGGGATCGCCAGCGTCGGAGGGTAGGCCACGAGCAGGTGCACGTGGTCGGCCTGGCCGTTGAACTCGACGAACTCGACATCGAGTTCGGCGCACACACTGCGCAGGGCGTGCTCGGGAGAAGGTGAGCATCGCATTGGTGAACACTTCGCGTCGGTATTTGGTCACGAACACCAGATGGGCGTGGGCCAGCGCCACGCTGTGTTGGGCGCGGCGGTCGGTCTGGGCTGTCTTTGTTGTCGTAGGTGGGCTTTAGGGTCGGGTCATGGTGATGCGCTACCGGTATCGCATCGAACCGACTTCGGCTCAGCAGGCGATGCTGGCGCGGGTGTTCGGGTGCTGCCGGGTGTGGCCTGACCCCGATTGATTGATCCGTGGCTTATGAGAGTCTTGCGGCCCACGACGTGGGCAGGAAGGCTCAACAAGAACATGGCGACGAGGAAGCGGCACAGTCCCGAGCAGATCGTGCGCAAGTTGACGGCGGCTGATCGGCTACTAGCTGAGGGCAAGGACACCGCGGCGGTGTGCCGGGAGCTGGGCGTGTCGGAGGCGACCTATCATCGCTGGCGTAACCAATTCGGCGGGTTGAAGGCCGAGGACGCCAGACGGCTCAAGGACCTAGAACGCGAGAACTCCACCCTCAAGCGGCTTTTGGCGGAGTCCGAGCTGGAGAAGGCGGCGCTCAAGGAGATCGCGAAGGGAAACTTCTAAGCCCGGAACGCCGGCGGGCAGCCGTTCGTCATCTCCAGCGTGTGCTGGGGGTCAGCGAGCGATTCGCCTGCCGCGTGACCGGGCAACACCGCGCCACCCAACGACACGAACCCGCCACCGATACCCCCGACGATCCCGACGCCGCCTTGCGGGACTGGCTGCGCACCTACGCCAAGGATCATCCGCGCCGTGGGTTCCGGCCCGCCTATCATGACGCCCGCGCCGAAGGCTGGATCGTCAATCACAAGAAGATCCAACGGCTTTGGCGTGAGGAAGGGCTTCGGGTGCCACAGCGGCGACGCCGAAAACGCCGCGGCACCTCTACCGCAGCGCCGGCGGTCGTCGCGGATGCGCCCAATCGGGTGTGGGCGGTGGACTTCCAGTTCGATTCCACCACAGACGGACGGCCGATCAAGATCGTCTCGATCATCGATGAGCACACCCGCGAATGCTTGGGTGGGATGGTCGAGCGCGGTATCACTGGCGAGCACCTGAG
>DASRJA010000132.1:0-11411 GCA_035649695.1 Mycobacterium sp.
CGTCGGCGACCACCTCGAGCTTGACCCAGTCGGTGCCCAGCGCCTCACGCGCCAGCTGTGCTGTCAACACCGCCTCGGCCGCACCACGGCAGCCCGCGGTGTTGGGCAGCGGACTGATGCCCAGCCGGTTCAGCAGGTCAAGCACGCCGGTCCCGTTGTCCGCGTCGACGCGGCGCATCGCCACCGTGGTCAACTCGGTGCCCGACGCGATCAGCGCCTCCTCGAGCACGGCGAGATTCGCCGCTCCGCCGGTGCCCATGATCAGCCGCGAGCCGAACTCGCGACCGGCAATCGTCAGTTTCGAATCAGCCACCCTGCGCCGCCGAAAACACTTCCACCTGCGCGCCTTGCTGTAGGGGGACGTGCCAATCCGATCGCGGAATCACCGCCCAATTGACCGCGACCGCGATCCCCTTGTCCGGCAAGCAAAGGCCGTCGAGCAGCGCCGCGACGGTCGTCTGCTCATCGACCTCAACAATATCGTCGTTGATGCTCACAAACATCTGCATCCTCCCGCGGTAGCCGGCTCACGCTCCGAGCGTGGCGTAGGACTCGACCGACGTCGATGTGCCCGCACACAACGTCCACAGCGAAAGCCTGTGAGATGCCAAACGTGGAAAGCGCTGCAGCGGCTGTGGTTCAGCACATCGGCAAACCAAGATAGTTGTCGCCGAGGACAGCGACTCCGCCCGAGGAGATCGCGACGATGAATTGCAGCCACCCCGACCTGACCTGAATGAAGGAGCAGCAACGATGCCGATCTACACCTGCACCATGGCCGAATCGACCTTTGGCGCCGACGCGAAACGCGCATTGGCTAGTGAGATCGCCCGCATTCATTCATCGATGATCCACGTGCCGAGCACCTATGTGAATGTCGCCTTTCACGAGTTGGACGCCGACGGTCTGTACGCCGGCGGCGTGCCTGCGAGCCCTGTGCTGGTCACGGGTTGGGTGCGTGAAGGCCACCCCGCGGACGACATCACAAGGCTTGCCACCGAGATCGCCACCGCTGTTACCAAGACGCTTGAGATCGATGTGGAGAGAGTCCTCGTCGTCATTCAACCCAGTCCGGCTCGCTTCGCCGTGGAAGGCGGACGTGTGCTGCCGGAGCCGGGCCAAGAAAAAGAGTGGCTCGCCGGAAGTTGATGGCAAGCGGTAGCACGCGTCGCCAGACCGATTTCGAACCACGTCAAGGAGTTACGCCATGCCAAGCAATTTCGGTGACTTCCAGATCGGCGTCTATCTGGACGCCGTGAAGGGCGTCAACTCGCGATACCCGTTCGACTCTCAGTCCATCGAGAGGAAGGCGTCCGAGGCGCTTCCTGACTGGGTGTACCGGTATGTCTCCTCGGCAGCCGGAGACGGCCGGACCCAGCGCGCCAACATCGCCGCATACTCACGCTACGGAATCACTCCTCGGATGATGGTCAGCCCGCCCGAGCGTGACCTGTCGATCACGTTGTTCGACAAACATTTTGACTCCCCGATCTTCATGTGCCCCATCGGCTTGATCGGCTTGTGCGCGCCTGACTTCCAGGGAGATGTGGCCGCAGCGCAGGCGTCGGCCGCCACCGGTGTGCCCTTTACCCTGTCGACGTTCTCCCAGGCCCCGATGGAGGATGTCATCAAACACGCCGGGACCACGCCGAACTTCTACCAGCTGTATCTGCCAGGCGATCGTGAGCTGGCAGCCAGCCTCATCAATCGTGCTGAAACCAGCGGATATTCCGCGTTGGTGTTGACGGTCGACACGTGGGCTCTCGGCTACCGACCTGCTGACCTGCAGCTGGGCAACTTCCCGCAGTTCCGCGGCTTCTGCATGGAGAACTACTACTCCGACGAGAATTTCACCAAACACCTCGCAAAGCCGCCGCACGAGGATCAGGCCGCAGCGTTGCAGCACTACGGGAAGATTTTTCAGCACCCGGTGTCGTGGGAAGACCTCCGTTGGATTCGGTCGCAGACCAATCTGCCGATCGCGGTGAAGGGGATTCAGCACCCCGATGATGCCCGGATGGCGATCGACAATGGCGCCGATGTCGTGTACTGCACCAATCATGGCGGTCGCCAGGCGAATTCGGGAATTCCAACACTGGAGCTCTTGCCCGGCATCGTGGCGGCGGCCGGCTCGACGCCTGTCATGTTCGACTCCGGCGTGCGGGACGCGACGGATGCCGTGATCGCACTGGCCCGCGGCGCCACGGCCGTCGGCATCGGCAGGCCCTACGCATACGCCGTGTCCTATGGCGGCGCCGAAAGCCTCACCCACTTCCTGCACTCATTCCTCGCCGAACTGGACCTGTGCTTGGCGATCTGTGGCTTCAAGGACATCGCCAGCTTGAAAGAAGCGGGCTGCGAACCGACCATGGATTTGCAGAACTAAATCCGAACCTCCTGCTGATGCACCGTCACCGCAAGCTGACGTGCGGTTCCGGCGGAGCGCCCAGGGTATCGCGGTAGGAGATCGGGACACTGCCGTCGACATCGGTGACACTCAGGTGTGCGCCCAGTTCCGCGCCGATCAGCGTGCGTCCGGAGAGCGTCATCAGTTCGGGTGACCGGTACAGCGCGGCGATCACCCGGCCGGTGAACTCGGGCGACTCGCGCCGCACGTCACGCGTCTCCGGCGGCAGGGCATCCGCGTGGGCGCGCACGCGTTCGGTGTCCAGCCCGCCCATCCAGATCGAGACGGCGGCGACGTGGTGCGGGCGCAGTTCCCTGGCCATATCAGCAGCCATCTTGTCGGCTCCCGCCTTCTGCGCCCCGTAGGCGGGCCCCTGGTGGTAGGACACCGCGCCGTAGTGGCCGGTGTGCACGATCAGCCCGCGGCCGCCCGCGATCATCAGTGGCGCGGCGTGGAAAGCGGCGATGTAGTGGGAGCGCAGCCCGACGGTGAGCAGATCCGCGACCGCCGGGGGCTCCGTCCAGAACGGACCGCGGACGACGGTGGCCTTGGCCGCGTTGTTGACGAGGATGTCGAGCTCGCCCTGCTCGCGGCCGACCGTGGCGAACAGCTCCGCGACCGCTTCGTCATCGCCGTGGTCGACGGCCATCGGCACGCCCCGGCCGCCGGCTTCGGTGACCAGTGCGGCGGTTTCGCCGACCGTGCCGCCGTAAGGCGAATCGTCCGCGTTTCGGCTGCGGCCGGTCACGTACACCGTCGCGCCGGTCCGGCCCAGCGCCACCGCTATGCCCTTGCCCGCGCCGCGGCTGGCCCCGGTCACTACCGCCACCATCGTCATGGCGTGCCTCCTTGTGTTAGATGCTTATCGAACATACGCCAGTGTACGATCACCATCGAACAGAGGAGGGCGCGGAGTGGCGAGGAACCTGGTGCACGCCGATCCGGCGACGGTGACCTTGCAGGAGGCGCTCGACGCGTTGGCCGATCCGGTACGGCGGTCGATCCTGCGGGAGCTGTCGACCGAACCGAATTTCACCCGGCCCTGCGGGTCGTTCGACCTGCCCGTGTCGAAAGCGACCGCCAGCCACCACTTCGCCGTGCTCCGCGCCACCGGGCTGCTGGAGCAGGCCGACCGGGGCCCGCGCCGGTTCAACCGGTTGCGGCGCGAGGAGTTCGACGCGCGTTTCCCCGGCCTGCTCGCGCTCGTGCTGGCCGAGGCGCAGGCCTGACCCGTGGTTAGCGCCACTGCCGTGCAGCGGACCTCACGGGTGCAGGCGCGCGATGGAACTGATTGACCGCCACGCCGAGCGCGGCGTGCTCGACGGACTGCTCGAGGCGATTCGCGTTGGCGAGAGTCGGGCGTTGGTGGTTTCCGGTGAAGCGGGTGTGGGCAAGACAGCGCTGCTCGAGTATCTGAGCGCGCAGGCGTCGGACTGCCATTTGGCGCGTGCCGCTGGTGTGCAGTCGGAAATGGAACTGCCGTTCGCCGGACTGCATCAGATGTGCGCGCCGGTGCTCGGTAACCTCCCCCGCTTGCCACCACCGCAACGAGACGCGCTTCGGATTGCATTTGGCATGAGTGCCGGATCGGCACCAGACCGCTTCCTGGTCGGACTCGCGGTGCTGGGCTTGCTGTCCGCTACCGCCGAGCAACGACCGCTCGTGTGCGTCGTAGATGACGAACAGTGGCTCGACCGCACCTCGGCGCAAGTGCTCGGATTTGTCGCGCGCAGGTTGATGGCGGAATCGGTTGCGTTGATTTTCGCGGCTCGCGTACCGAGCGGCGAACTCGGGGGCCTGCCCGGTCTGGTGGTTGGCCCGCTCGCGGAGGTCGACGCGCGTGCGTTGTTGGATCGCGTGCTGTCGGGACCGTTGGACAGCCGCGTGCGGGACCGGATCCTGGCCGAAACTCAAGGTAATCCGCTAGCTCTGCTGGAGTTGCCTCGCGGATTGACGCCGCAACAGCTCGCGGGTGGGTTCGGGCTTCTTGGCGCCGTGCGGTTGTCCCGCGGTATCGAAGAGAACTTCCGGCACCGAATCGAAGCGCTCCCGGTTCAGACCCGTCGACTCTTGCTCATCGCAGCAGCTGAGCCCCTGGGTGATCCGGCCCTGTTGTGGCGAGCCGGTGCGCTGATGGGGATCGACGCCGACGCCGCGGTGCCCGCGGTCGAGGCCAACCTGATCGAGTTCGGTTCTCGGGTGCAGTTTCGGCATCCCCTCGTCCGCTCGGTGCTCTACGGGTCGGCGCCGCCGCGGGAACGGCGTGAAGTGCACGCTGCCCTTGGCGACGCCACGGATCCGCAACAAGATCCAGATCGGCGCGCGTGGCACCGGGCGGAAGCCGCCCCTGGACCCGACGAGGAGGTCGCCGAGGAGTTGGAGCGGTCGGCGGGGCGCGCGCGTGCCCGAGGCGGCCTGCCCGCCGCGGCCGCATTCCTCGAACGCGCGACAGTGTTGACCCTCGACTCCACGAGACGCACCGAACGCGCGCTGGCGGCGGCGTCGGCGACGATCAAGTCGGGTGCGTTCGACGCTGCACGCGATTTGTTGGGCGTCGCGGAGTCGGGATCACCAGACGACTTTCAACAAGCCCGGATCGACCTGATGGAGGCGGAACTCGCGCTCCTCACAAGCCGAGGAAGCGATGCGCCGTCTCTGCTGTTGAAGGCCGCCAGGCGGCTCGAGCCGATCGACGCAGACCTCTCCCGGGCGACCTATCTGCAGGCTCTCGCGTCGGGCTACTTCGCCGGTCGCCTCGCGACGGGCGGGGGTGTCCTGGAAGTGGCACGCGCCGCGGCAACCGCACCCCCGCCGACGCACACTCAGCGCGCACCCGACCTTCTGTTGGATGGACTTGTCGCACACTACAACGTGGGGTATGCGGCTGGACTGCCCATAATCCGAAAGGGGCTCAAGGCGTTTGGCACCGGCATGGCGGTCGACGAGGAGCTGCGTTGGCACTGGGTGGCGGGCATCATGGCCCGCCACATCTGGGACGACGAGAGCTGGCACAGGCTCTCGGATCGCCATGTGCAGCTGGCCCGCTCCGTTGGGGCGCTCAGCGAGCTGCCGGTCGCACTCAATTCGCGAGCGTTCATGCTGCTTTTCGCCGGCGAGCTGCCGGCCGCGGCAGCGCTGATTCAGGAGCTGCAACCGGCGATCGAGGCGACCGGCACCAGGCTCGCGCCCTACCCCACCCTCGGCCTCGCCGTGCTAGCCGGCAGGACGGCGGAAGCGACCGCTCTGATCGATGCGATCACAAGGGACGTGACCATGCGCGGGGAAGGGATCGGGCTGACCGTGGTGGATTGGGCGTACGCAGTGCTGAACAACGGGCTCGGCGACTACCAGGAAGCGATGACCGCAGCCCAACGGTCGACCGGTTACCTGCGGGAGATGACGGCCCCGACGTGGACGATGGTCGAGTTGATCGAGGCGGCCGCGCGCAGCGGACACGACGATATCGCCGCCGACGCCCTCGCTCGACTGGCCGAGACAACCAGCGCCAGCGGCACCGACTGGGGGCTCGGTGTCGAGGCGCGTTCGCGGGCACTTGTGAGCGAAGGGGACACCGCGGAGCGTCTCTATCGTGAGGCGATCGAACGTCTCGCCCGCCGCCGGGTCCGGGCAGACCTGGCCCGGGCACACCTGGTCTACGGGGAGTGGCTGCGTCGGGAGCGGCGGCGGGTCGATGCCAGGGCTGAGCTCCGTATCGCTCTCGAGATGCTGGAGTCGATCGGGATGGACGCGTTCGCCGAACGGGCGCGGCGTGAACTGCAGGCCACCGGCGAGACGGTCCGCAAGCGCACCATAACGACAAACGATCATGGACTCACCGCGCAAGAGTCGCAGGTCGCGCGGTTGGCGCGGGATGGCCTGTCGAATCCGGAGATTGGCGCCCGGTTGTTCATCAGCTCGCGCACCGTCCAGTACCACCTCCGCAAGGTCTTCGCCAAGCTCGGCATCAATTCGCGCAGCCAACTCGGGCGGGTTCTCCCCGATTGACCGTGAAGTTCAGTGCGGCAGCCACTCAGCTTCAAATGCACCTGTTCGTACGACGGTCGGGTGACCGGACACTTCGTCGGCGAGCTTCTTGACCGCTTCGTGCAGAGTGCGCGCGGTCAGCGGCTCGATCACTCGGGGTCCCAAACCTCCACGGGTGTCTGCGATTCGACGCGACAAGACGCCGCTGTAGTACCCGGACGAGCGGCCGACGACGGCGAGCGGCTTGCGATGCATTGCATCGCGACGCCAGCGATGTGTCAGCCAGTCGATTGCGTTGTGCGCTATCGAGGGAACTCGCCCGCGGTAGCTCGTGAGGACGAGCACCGCATCAGCCTCAGCTGCGGCCAACCGCAAGTCGACGACAGCGTCCGGCTTCCCTTGGGATTCCAAGGCTTCGCGGTAGCGGGGCAGGCGGGCAAGATCGTTGATCACGTTCACCATTACACCTTCAGGTGAGCTGTCGATCGCATGTCGGCCCAACGCACGGTTGATCGGACCCTCGGGGAGACCCACCAGGACCAACACGTTCATGAAGTCCGCAAATGCATTTGGTATTTGTGGAGACGCCATCCTCGTTACCTTGTCCGTATCGATGTGAAGCGTTCGCAGGCGCTGCCCGGCGATTACTTGTGACAAACCGATCGTCCGATGGGCCGCAACGGCTGTCGATGGTGTCGCCGACAAGTCCGCGCTACCGCCGATGTCGGTGTGCACACCGGAGGAGACCAACTGTGGACGACGACATCGACTGCCGCACAGGCACGGTGCGCAGTCATGATTTCGGGTTTGTCCGCCCGCCGCCGTCATCGATCAGGCATCGGATATCGCGTTCCCAAGCCGAATCGCGCCGGCGGTCAAGGCGCCTGCGGCCCCAGCAGACGAATCCGGCCACAGCAAGGGCCACTGTTTGCCATACGGCGTAGGCGACGCCGACCGCGTCCGCGCCGGCCTGCGATGTCCGCGCGGGCGCTTCGACGCGATCGCCATTACGGTCCACCCAAATCGTGAGCGGATCACCGGTTTTGACGGCGTGATCCCAGTCGAGGCTGCCGGTGTGTTCGGAGCCATTGTCTTGCCAACGGGCGTTCACCCTCGTCGCTGTGCTGTCATCGACACGCAGAACGATTGTGCTGTCCTCCGTGGCTCTGGCGGTCACTGTGTGCCGCGTCTGGGCCTGCGCGACGTACACGCGGCTGCGCGCATCGTGTACGGCCGTGCCCAGCGCCCCCGCACAGGCGGCGGAGACCAGAACAACGAAGATTCCCAGCGCGATAATCAACAGTTCGAGGCGGTCGGTGCCACGCACCAGCGGATTGCGACGGCAGGCGCGCAGAAGCCACCATCCGTGGACATAATCGATCCTTTGCATGACCATTCGCCCGTCGAATCAGGTGGGTCACGAAGTGGGGACGGCTGTGTCGGGTGCGGGGTGGTTGTTGGTGACCCCGAGTCGATCCGCGAGCCCTTCCACCGCGGTGATGCCGCGGCGTCCTTGGTGGATCTGGAAGGCCAGGGCGATTTCACCGACGCCGTGCACCAGCGCTGCAGCGGCCACCCACGCGACCAAGACGACCACGGAGTTGTTCCACGACCCGGCGGCCCAGAACCCCAAACCCAGCTCGATGAGCCCGGAGATCAGCAGCACCCACCACCCGGACACCATGTTGGCGGCGAAGGCCATGACAACGTCGAAACAGCCGCGGAAGATGAAGTAGAAGCTGATGATGGCGGCCAGCGTCACGAAGGTGGCACCGAAGTTCGCCAAGGACACCACTCCGGCCACGACCAGCAGCGCCGCCAGCAGACCGTGCGCGATGCGCCAGCCGGTGGACGATGACAGCGCCCCGATCATGGTCTCATTGACCGCGGCGACCAGGCAGTACACCCCGAACAGCACGGCCACCGCCGCGACGGTGGTGTAGTTGAAGCGCAGGATCACGATGGACAGCACGATCCAGGCGACGCCGGTGATCAGCAGCAACCACCAGAACCGACTCTTGGACACGGCTTCGTCGAAGAAACGACCAACCGCCCCAGCGGGTGTCGTGGTGGCCTGAGGACGGGTCTCGCTCATTGGTACTCCTGAACATTTCTATTGATGCAGCCTCGTCGGTGATAGTGAGTCAAGAGTGCTCTCGGCCGTAAACGATTGCGATGTGCTGCGACACAACGTCGCTGTCGCGATGAAGTGCCGGTTGACAACGCCCATACGGGCACAGTTTCGGTTGTGACGGTAGCCAACCGCCGTTGGCAGATGGTGGCCCGCCGAACAATGACCGCTCGTATGCGAGCACTCACGATTGGTGGGAGCAGAAACTGCAACCATGAAGGGGCATCCATGTCAACGCTTAGCAAACTCCATGAAAGTGCGGCAAAACACCACGAGCACGCTGCACGGCACCACCGCGAAGCGGCCAAGCTTCACGAGGTGAAAGACGTTCTGGCGGCGGTGGATCAGGCGCATATGGCGACCGACCACCAGGTGCACGCCATCCACTACGCAACGCAAGCTGCGAAAGAGTACCTGGCGGCGCACCGCGGCAGCTAGAAGCCTCGTCGGCGGGAGGCACAGGCATTCGGTTCGTCCAGCCCATCTTCGTTCCGTTGCGGGCGTCGGCCGTCAGGTCAACGCCCGCAACCGTGTAATGCCATGGCCGAAGCTCAGCTCGGCGGCGACTGCAAGATCACGATTGACCGCGGCCCGACCGTAAGCTCTTGCGCGACAGTGCCTTTCCGTGCCGGATCGAAGGTGTCGCAGACGACATCCCACCGGCGAGCAGGTAGATTACCTGGCACGGCAAAGGCCAATGGCTCCCACCACGCGTTGATCAACACGAGAAAGTCGTTGTCGACCATCGGCGTGCCGTCCACGCCGACGTCGGGATCGGTTGAGCCGTCGATAAATAACGCGACGCAAAGGGCGTTCGGGTCAGCCCAGTTCTCGGTCGTCATCTCGGTACCCGCCGGTGTGAACCACCTTAGGTCCGCGGCTTCTTTGCCGGTGGAGTAGCGACGCCTGCGGAAAACCGGGTGGCGGCGGCGCAGCGCGATGAGCTCCTGAGTAAACCGGAGCAAGTCCTCATCGACCGCGGACCAGTCGAACCACGTGATCTCGTTGTCCTGGCAGTACGCGTTGTTGTTGCCGCGCTGGGTGCGACCGAGCTCGTCACCCCCGAGCAACAACGGCACGCCGGCGGAAAGAAGCAGCGTCACAAGGAAAGCCCGCTTCTGCCTCGCCCGCACGGCATTCACGCCAGTGTCGCCCGTCGGCCCCTCTGCTCCGCAGTTCCAGGACCGGTTGTCGTCGGTGCCGTCGCGGTTGTCTTCGGTGTTGGCCTCGTTGTGCTTACGGTCGTACGAAACAAGGTCATGGAGGGTGAACCCATCGTGCACGGTGACGAAGTTCACCGATGCGCTGGGTCGGCGCGCTTCGTCGGGCCGGTCATAGATATCGGCAGATCCGCACAGGCGCGTCGCGAAGTCCGGCAGCAGCCGATCGTGGCTGCGCCACCAGTCGCGCACGGTGTCGCGGAAGCGCCCGTTCCACTCGCTCCATAAGGGCGGAAACCGGCCGATGTCGTAGCTGTCCATGCGGCCGACATCCCATGGCTCCGCGATGAGCTTCACCTGCGACACAACCGGATCCTGGCCGACGGTGTCGAAGAACGCCGAAAACGGGTCGAAGTCACCATCTTCCCGGCCGAGGGTCGGCGCCAGATCAAACCGGAAACCGTCGACGCCCATCTCGGACACCCAGTAGCGCAGCGAATCCATGATCATCCGCAGCGTTGTCGCGTCTGCGGTGTTCAGTGAATTGCCGCACCCGGTCGTGTCGACGTAGCGATTGAGATCACTCGGCTCGAGTCGGTAATAGGCAGCGTTATCCAGCCCGCGATGACACAGCGTCGGGCCGCCGGCACCTCCTTCAGCGGTGTGGTTGAAGACGACGTCCAACACCACTTCCAGACCGGCCGCGTGCAACGCGGCGACCATGTTGCGGAATTCCTCGACCTGGCCACCGGGCTGACCCGCCCGCACCGCGGCCGAGTACGCGGCGTGCGGGGCGAAGAAGCCGATCGTGTTGTAGCCCCAGTAGTTCGTCAATCCCCGCTCGACGAGGAAGGACTCGGGCACGTTGTGGTGGATCGGCAGCAGCTCGACCGTGGTGACGCCGAGGTCGACGAGGTGTCGCACCGCCGCCTCGTGGGCCAAGCCCGCGTAGGTGCCGCGCAGTTCCTGTGGCACGCCCGGATGCTTCGCGGTAAATCCGCGCACGTGCACCTCGTAGAGGATCGTGTCGGCCAGGGCGTGCCTCGGCCCTAGCGGTAGCGGCGCGAAGGCGGGGGCCGTCACCAGGCTGCGCGGCATCTGACCCGCGGAATCCAGCGGGCTGGGTGCACCGCTGTTATCCGTTGCGTAATCGAGCAATTCGGGCCCGAACCGGACGTCGCCGTGGATCGCTCGGGCATAGGGGTCGAGCAGGAGTTTGGCAGGGTTATAACGCTGGCCGCGCGGGCGATTGTACGAGCCGCTGACCCGATAACCGTAGGCCTGACCCGGCGCCACACCGGGCACGAACCCGTGCCAGACGTCGCCGTCACGCTCCGGCAGCGGCAACTGGGTCTCGCTGCCGTCGGCACTGAAAAGGCACAGCCTAACCTCATCACCGTTGGACGCGACGGCGAAGTTCGTGCCTCCGGGCCCAGGCGTCGCACCGAGCGGGGCGGGACGACCCGGAAGGACGGTGGCGCTCACGCGGTCTCCTCTCCCTGAACCAGGCGCTGTATGACTTCCGACGCCTTGGGGTAAGCGTGGTGGCGTCGCCTGATCACATCGGCGACCAGCCCGGTCCACCCCGTCTGGTGGGACGCGCCGAGGCCCGCACCGGTGTCGCCGTGGAAGTACTCATGAAAGAGCAGGTTGTCACGCCATCGGGGATCGGTCTGCATCCGCTGCACGCCGCCGAAGCAAGGACGCCTTCCGTCGTGGCCGACCAGGA
>DASRJA010000133.1:0-5854 GCA_035649695.1 Mycobacterium sp.
CGCCCAGCTTCGGCTCACCCGTTGCCGACAGCACCGCCACCGTCAGATCTCGCCGTGTGGGTCTGCCGATGCGGGCCCGGAAGCTCGCCGGCCGACCAGCCGTCACGTCGGCGAACTCTGCGCCGCGCGTGAAAACGACTACCCGCCCAGATATTTCACTCCGAAAGATCTGCTGCAGCGACCCGCGGAACATCAGTCGGCCGCCGCCCAGTGAGCGAGGCGTCTCGGTTGCTGTGACCACGACGGGGGCGACCGTTCCGTAGTGCTCGACGATCGGATGGTGGCGCAGTTCGCCAACACGCAACCCAATCGCCACGGCGAAACCCGCACCGACCACCGCGACAGCGACGATGCCGGCACCGATCGCCCCGGACCCCGCATCCCACTCACGCCGCGCACTACCCCACCTCCCCACCGCTGCCGTCGCGACGATCGCCACGGCAACGGCCACCACCGAACCGCCTACCTGCCAGAGGATTCCGGCTGCCGTCACCGCCCAACTGGTGAGCGCCGCCGGGACCAGTCGCAGGTCTAACCGGTCCATGCCGGTAGCGAGGACCGTCACACGCGGACGAGGTCACGTAGCTTCTCCAGCCGCGCGGGCCCGATGCCGTCCACGTCACCGAGCTGGTCGACGCTGGTGAACCGCCCGTTGGCGTCACGCCAGGCGACGATCGCGGCCGCGGTGACCGGACCGACACCCGGCAGTTTGTCCAGCTCCTCCACCGTGGCTGAATTCAAGTCCACCAAACCGCCTGGGGCCGAGTCGTTTCCAGTGGCCGACGGGTTATCCGTCGGTGCGGCTGTGGCCGGCGGCGAACTGATCGAACTACCCATCGCTGCGGCCTGGCCGGGTGCCGCGACGATCCCAACGATGATCTGTTCACCGTCGGTGACTCGCCGTGCCATGTTCAGCCCGATCAGGTCGGCACCATCCAAGGGGCCGCCGGCGGCCGTGAGCGCATCGGCGATCCGTGCACCAGGCGCCAACGTGACAAGTCCGGGCTTATGCACGAGGCCCACCACGCTGACGACGACTGGACCCTCGGCGTTGGACGGCGCGGGCCCCGGCGTCGGGCTGGCCGACGAAACCATCTCCACCGGCGGCAGTTTCGCCGACGTCACCGGCGGCGGCTCGTCGCGTATCAGCGTGAAGACCGTCACCAATACGGCGATCACACCGACGACGGCCAACGCGATGACGCCGGCGCGGCCGGGGTCTGCCCGGACAGCGGCGATCCAG
This sequence comes from Mycobacterium sp., assembly GCA_035649695.1. Classification (GTDB taxonomy): domain Bacteria; phylum Actinomycetota; class Actinomycetes; order Mycobacteriales; family Mycobacteriaceae; genus Mycobacterium. The sequence goes on from DASRJA010000133.1 coordinate 1,244, forward strand.
CCAGCCGCCCCATCGGATTTGGTCGAGTCGGGCAGCCATCGCGACAGCGCGGTGTCCGGTTCACCGTCGCCGTCGCCAGCCGACTCACTGTCGCCACCGAGACGACGCTGCAGGCGTTCGGCGGGCAATTCGGTTCGCATGCCGTCAAAGTAGGCGCGCGCTCGGACCTCTCGGCCGTGTGAGGCGTCCCGGCAACGCGCCCTGTGGATGAAATCCCGTGTGTGGATAACCGCGGCCTCTACAGTGATTTGATATGGATCGTCGCATTCCGATGATCGCTGGTATCGCGTTTGCGGTGCTGTTCACCGCTGCGCTGCTTTTGGTCCCGACGCTTCCCGGCATCGACAAGCCGGGCTACGACATCGTCTCGCACATCAACGAACATTCCGGCGCGATGCGAATGCAGGTGCTGTTGGTGACGTTCGGGTCACTGGCGTTGGTTGTGGTGCTCGGCTACGCGCGCGATCGGCTGCAAGGCCCGTCGGCGTACGTGTTCACGATCGGCTCTGCGGTTGTGCTGGTCCAGGTGTTCATCGCGATGTGGTTCACGGCCGGACTCGCGCTGCATCCCGACCAGCTCGGATCGGCCACTGCGCGCACCATCACCGACATCGTCACGATGTGGGGGCCGATCCTGACAGTGGCCGACATCATGGTGGCGGCACCAATTCTGTTGGCGGCCAATAATGATCGATTCCCGCGGTGGCTCGGGATACTGGCCGCGGTGTTCGCCGTCGAGCAGCTGATCGAGACGATCACGATCATCGGCCCGCCCGCCAGCTTCATATCCCCAGGCGGCGCGATGAATTTCTACCTCGGCGGGCCGCTGTTCATCATCTTCTTCCTCGGCCTCGGTGTCGCATTGTCTTTGGAGCAGCCAGAAACGGATCAGCCCGCGACCGCAGACGAACCAGCCGACTGATCCAGCGACGCCGGCACCTCGCAACCATAGGCCGACACCACTGCGACCGCACATACCGCCGTCACGACGGTCTCGGCTCCGTAGCGTAGGAAAACGCGATACCGGGACCGAGCGGCAAGACCCGGCCCCGTATCGGCGTTAGTGCCGGAAAATTACTACGCCGAAGCAGGTTTCAGCCGATGCTGGCGTTCAGCTGATCTACTGCCGCGACGATCTCCGGCTTGTCGGATTGCAAGCTGTGCCGCCAGCCGACGTTGCGCAATGGGTAATGGTTGATGAGGACGAGCACCTCGTCGACGTTGGCAACCCCGACGTATGCCTCCCCGATCGCCCCCTCAATCTTTTGCACGAGTTTGCGTTTGGCGTCGAGGCTGGCCAGCTCGGGCGCTTCCAACGAGCACACCGGTCGCACCGGCTCCGCCAGCACACGGCCGTCCTGCGACACGTTCTCGCCCGGGTACTCCCGCAGCCAGCCGCGAGTGTCGGGGAAGTGATAGGCCTCGTCGAGCGCATCGTGAATGTCCTTCATCATCTTTTGCTTCGCCGACGGAGCCGCCCCGAGAGGCGCATCAATGGTGAATACGGGCATTTCTTCATCTCCTTGGTCAGTTGTCGAGAGCCGACACTTGGACAATACATCTTTTTAGTTGGAAAAACCAAGTGATTAGTTCGAGTACCCGATTTCTGCTGGTAAGATGGGCGCGTGGTAGGTAGGCGGAAGTACGACGACGGATGTGCGATCGCGCAGGCTCTAGACGTCATCGGCGAGCGGTGGGCACTGCTCGTGGTACGGGAGCTCGTGCTTGGCCCCAAGCGATTCACCGACCTTCTGGCGGGTCTGCACGGAGCGAGTTCGGACGTGCTCACACAGCGGCTGCGCGATCTCAGCGCGGCAGGGGTCGTGCGCCGGCGTCGGCTCGGACCGCCTGTTAGCTCCTGGGTGTATGAGCTGTCGGAGTGGGGCGCCGAGCTTGAGGACATCATCCTCGGGCTGGCGCACTGGGTGCACAAGTCCCCACACATGCGCTACGACCTGCCACTCGGGGCGGACTCGTTGATGCTGGCACTGAAGACGCGTTTCCACCCGCCCGCCGCCGACGGCCTGGACGCGACGGTCGGCATTCACTTGGGGGACGCGCATTTTCGCGTCCGCATCGCCGACGGCCAAATCGCCATCGATCGTGGCGAAGCCGATAGCACGGACCTCGTTCTCGAGACCGACCAGAACACACTGCTATCGCTGCTGGGTCCCGATGGCTCCGTTGACGACGCGCTAACGAGTGGACAGCTACGCCTCATCGGCGATGAGGCGATCGCCGAAACGTTCAGAGGGTTGTTCCCGGTACCCGAGTCGGGCTAACCCGCATTCGAGTGGGTGCGGTTGGCGGGGCGGCCATCCTTGGAGCTCACCGGGTCGTGAACCTTTCGCTCGTGCTTGGCCGGATGCTCGACATCGGCCAACGCGGCACTAGTCTGGCTTGTGACCATCCCTCGATCCGAATCCTTTTTCCCGCTTCGGCTTTCGGATACGGTCTTTGTGGTGGGCGGCTCCGCCCTCTTCGGTTCGTCGGTCCTGACCGTCGTCTCCGCAACGGCCGGGAACGGATCGTGCAGTGAGTTTCGGATGTTGGTCACCGCGGTGTTCACCGCCGAGACGACGGGCGCGCTCGCCGTGGCGGCCACCTGGCGCGCCTCCGCAGCCCCGGCCGCCAGGGCGGACGCCGGATTACCAGTCTTCGCAAGCTCCTGCGCCGAAGCATCGGCGATCTGCACCGCGCCCGACAGCAACAACTCACCGGCCTGAAACGCGACTGCCGTCGTGACATTGATGGCCTCCACCGCCACCACCTGCACGATGTTCGTGGCACCCGTGGGTGTCGTCGGCGTGCCAACCGGCTGATTGAGGGCGTTGAGAATGTTGGTGCGCCCTGTCTGGATCGCCTGTAAGAACTCTTCCGGCGTCAATGCTGCCGCACCCACGTTGACGGCCTCGACGACGGCGACATCTAGCGCGTGAAAAGCCTTCGGCACCACCAGAAACACGTCGTTGTTGATCAGCGGGGTGACCGCGGCGTTCGCGGGTCCGGTCACCGACGCGGCGGCCGCGCCGAACGCCTTCAGCGGCGAACCCGTCGACGTGAGCGTGCCGAGGAACGTCGCCGGAGCCTGCGCCGCGGCGAGCGGCACGGTGCCCGCACCCTCGACCGCGTGCGGGCAGATCAGGCTGCAGTACTGAAACTGATTGCGGATGAACGCCAGTGGGATCGACCCCAGCGCAGGCGCGGCCGTCAACCGGACCTCGCGCGACACGGTCGGCGGTGCGTGAGGCTCCGGTGGTGGTGCCATCGGCGCAGAAGCCAGCGCCCCGATCCCGATCATGGCAACGCCGACGACGACAGACGAACGGATATGCGCACGCACCTCGTAAACACGGGCGTTGCCGGCGGAAAGTTCGATCTTCAACGAATCGATCGCCGTAGGATTCTCGACGTGGACGGCGTTCACGACCTCGGCGGGCTCGACGGGTTCGGCCCGGTCGAGCACGCGACAACCGAGCCGTACTTCGCCGAGGATTGGGAGCGGCGTGTATTCCGGTTCATGATCGGGTCCCTCGGCACGCTCTCGATCAACGGTGGCATGTTCCGCCACTCGATCGAGCGCATGGACCCTGCGCATTACCTCTCGTCACCGTACTTCGAACACTGGTTGACCGGTGTCACCACGCTGGCCGTCGAGGCGGGTGCGGCCTCTGTTGACGAGCTCGAGCGCCGCGCCGGCGGCCGATTTCCACTGTCCCGGCCCGACCGCGGCCTACTTCCCGATGACCTCACGCCGCGCAAGGAGCCGCGCTACGCCGTCGGCGACGAGGTCCGCGTCCGCGAATGGCACCCGCCCGGACACACCCGCGCACCCCGCTACGTGCAGGGCAAGCGGGGAACGATCGTGCGGTTCGACGGCGCGCACAACGTCTCGGACATCGAGGCGCACGGTGGCGGATTCGTGACCGATCCGGTGTATTCGGTGCGGTTCGCCTCGCGTGAGCTCTGGGGCGAGGCGGGCACCGACGGCGATGTCATCCACGTCGACCTGTTCGAGCGCTACCTCGAGGATTCACAATGACGGCCGACCACCATCACCCAGCGGAACTGGCGCCGGTCGAGGCCAGGATCGCCGCAATCGAATCGGTGCTCGTCGAGAAGGGCCTGCTCGACACCGAAGCGGTCGACGCCATCGTCCGAAACTTCGAAGACAACCTCGGGCCGATGAACGGCGCGAAAGTGGTTGCCCGGGCCTGGACCGATCAGGCTTACAAGGAGCGCCTCCTCGCCGACGGTACGGCGGCGATCAGGGAACTCGGATTCGAGGGACCCGAAGGCGACTACATGGTCGTCGTCGAGAACACCCCAGAGGTGCACAACCTGGTGGTGTGCACGTTGTGCTCCTGCTACCCGTGGCCAACGCTCGGCCTCCCGCCGAAGTGGTACAAGGCACCGGCCTACCGGTCACGCGCCGTGCGTGAACCGCGCAAGCTGCTCGCCGAGATGGGCACGGTCATCCCCGACGGCGTCGAGATCCGGGTGTGGGATTCCAGCGCCGAGGCGCGCTATCTGGTGCTCCCGATGCGCCCGGACGGGACGGACGAGATGACGGAGGAGCAGCTCGCCGGCGTCGTCACCCGTGACTCGATG
>DASRJA010000134.1:0-9824 GCA_035649695.1 Mycobacterium sp.
TCTGCATTGCACCAACATAGGGTCAAACACTGACAACCCCGACCGATCGCCGCGCCGGACACAGCGCGGGCCGTGCTCCACGCTCATCCGTTGGTCATGACCAAATGTCGGCCAGCGCGAGCACTTGCCGATCATCAATACATCGACGGACGAACCCGACAACCTCACCCGCCAGGCTCCGCCCGGCTCATCGACGCGACGGACTAGCTCCGGGCCAAAGCCCCAACCTTGCGTCCAAGAATAATCGCGGTCATCCCATGTCAGCGGCATCGAGCAGCTGCTGGGCAGCAAGGGCGGGGGTCAGCTCGCCGTCCCGGACCTGACGCTCCACCTCGGCCCGAATCCTGCGCACCTCGGGATTCGACAGCACCCGGTCCAGCACGGTGTCACGCACCATCGACCACGTCCAGTCCACCTGCTGCGCACGCCTGCGCGCCTCGAACTCCCCCGCGTCGGTGAGCACCTGGCGATGCTTGAGCACCATTTCCCAGAGCTCGGTGAGGCCGCTTCCATGTAGCGCGCTCATCGTGAGAACCGGTGGGCGCCAAAGCGTTTCGCGTGGGTAGATGAGGCGGATCGCGCCGGTCAGCTCCCGGGCCGCGGCCTTGGCCTCCTGCGCGTGCTCCCCGTCGGCCTTGTTCACCACGACGATATCCGCGAGCTCGAGCACGCCCTTCTTGATGCCCTGCAGCTGATCGCCGGTGCGCGCCAGGGTCAGGAACACGAACGTGTCGACCATGTTCGCAACGGCCACTTCGGATTGCCCCACGCCGACCGTCTCCACCAGGATGACGTCGAACCCGGCCGCCTCGAGCAGCACGATCGTCTCGCGCGTGGCCTTGGTTACCCCGCCGAGCGTGCCCGACGTTGGCGACGGCCGGATGTAGGCATCGGGATGCACGGCGAGCCGAGCCATGCGGGTCTTGTCGCCGAGGATCGATCCGCCGGTGCGGGTGGACGAGGGGTCGACGGCCAGCACGGCGACCCGATGACCTTGCTCGATCAGGTGCATCCCGAGCTCCTCGATTGTGGTCGACTTGCCGACGCCGGGCACTCCGGTGATGCCGACGTGCATGGCGTTGCTGGCTTCCGGCATCAGTTCCAGCAGCAGCTGCTGCGCCTGCTCACGATGGTCGGGGCGGGTCGATTCAACCAGCGTGATGGCCCTCGGCAGCGCCGCCCGGTCGCCGCTGCGGACGGCCGCCGCGAGTTCTTCGACCGGAGTGGTCATCTAGTTCAATTCGTAGCCCAGCCGCTCGGCCAGCTTTTGCAGCAGCCCGATAGCGGCGTCGGCGATCACCGTGCCCGGCGGGAAAATGGCCGTGGCGCCCGCGGCGTACAACTCGTCGAAGTCGCCGGGCGGGATGACGCCACCGACGACGATCATGATGTCGGGCCGGCCCACCTCGGCGAGCGCATTGCGCAGCGCGGGCACCAGCGTGAGGTGTCCGGCCGCCAGCGACGACACCCCGACGACGTGCACGTCGTTGTCGGCGGCCTGGCGAGCCACCTCCTCCGGCGTGGAGAACAGCGAGCCGACGTCGACGTCAAAGCCGATGTCCGCGAACGCCGTTGCGATCACCTTCTGCCCGCGGTCGTGCCCATCCTGGCCCATCTTGGCGACGAGGATGCGGGGCCGGCGACCGTCGGCGTGGGCAAACTTCTCAACGAGCTCGTTGGCTTGCGAAATATTGCTGACCTTTCCGAGTTCGTCGCGGTAGACCCCGGCGATGGTACGGATCTCGGCCTGATGGCGTCCCCAAACCTTCTCGAGCGCATCGGAGATCTCGCCGACGGTGGCCTTGGCCCGCGCCGCGTTGATCGCGAGCTCGAGCAGGTTGCCTTCGGACCCAGCAGCTTTGGACAGCTCGGCCAGCGCGGCGTCGGTCGCGGCCTGGTCCCGCTCGGCCCGCAGCTGCTGCAGCTTGGCGATCTGCTCGGCACGCACCCGGCTGTTCTCGACCTTGAGCACCTCGATCTCGTGGTCCTCGTCGACCTGGTACTTGTTGACGCCGATCACCGGCTGCTGTCCGGAGTCGATGCGGGCCTGAGTACGGGCGGCGGCCTCCTCGATACGCAGCTTCGGGATGCCGTCGCTGATCGCCTGCGCCATGCCGCCGTGCTCGTCCACTTCACGGATGTGCGCGCGGGTGCGCTCTGCAAGTTGATGCGTCAACCACTCCACGTAATACGAGCCACCCCACGGGTCGATCGGACGGGTGGTGCCGGATTCCTGCTGCAGGAGTAGCTGCGTGTTGCGCGCGATCCGCGCGGAGAAGTCGGTCGGCAACGCCAGCGCCTCGTCGAGCGCGTTGGTGTGCAGCGACTGGGTGTGGCCCTGGGTCGCGGCCATCGCCTCTATGCAGGTGCGCGCGACGTTGTTGAACGGGTCCTGCGCGGTCAGTGACCAGCCTGAGGTCTGCGAATGTGTGCGCAGGGAAAGTGATTTCGCGTCCTTCGGGTTGAACTCGGCAACGAGCTCACTCCACAACAGCCGGCCGGCACGCAGCTTGGCCACCTCCATGAAGAAGTTCATCCCGATACCCCAGAAAAAGGACAGCCGCGGCGCGAACTTGTCGATGTCCAAGCCGGCGTCGAGGCCGGCCTTGATGTACTCGACACCATCAGCCAACGTGTATGCCAGCTCCAAATCCGCTGTGGCACCGGCCTCCTGGATGTGGTAGCCGGAGATTGAGATCGAGTTGAACTTCGGCATCCTGGCGCTGGAGTAGCCGAAGATGTCGGAGATGATCCGCATCGACGCCTTGGGCGGATAGATGTAGGTGTTGCGGACCATGAACTCCTTGAGGATGTCGTTCTGAATGGTCCCGGCCAGCTTCTCCGGCGGCACACCCTGCTCCTCGGCGGCCACCACGTACAGCGCGAGAATCGGCAAAACCGCGCCGTTCATCGTCATCGACACCGATACGGTCGACAGGTCGATGCCGTCGAACAGCTGGCGCATGTCGAGGATGGAATCGATTGCCACGCCCGCCATTCCGACGTCGCCCTGCACCCGTGGATGGTCGGAGTCATAGCCGCGGTGGGTGGCCAGGTCGAATGCCACCGAAAGCCCTTTCTGGCCCGCGGCGAGGTTGCGGCGGTAGAACGCGTTGGACTCCGCGGCCGTGGAAAAGCCGGCGTACTGCCGGATGGTCCACGGTTGGTTGACGTACATAGTCGGGTACGGACCGCGGATGTACGGCGGTTCGCCCGGGAAGCTGTCGAGCGGATAGCCGTGGGCCACCGCATTATCCCGGTCGGCGGCGATGTAAACGGGCTTGACGTCGATGCCCTCGGGAGTCGACCAGTACAGTTGGTCCGCGGTGTAGCCGTGCGCGGCGGCGGCCGCTTCAACGTGCTTGGCGACGGTGGCTTCGGTGGCCGGTTCTCCGTCGCGTTCGCCGTGCAGTGGCACGTCGGCGAAACTTCCGATGCCTGTTGTTGCAGTCACGTCAGGCCCCCAATCTGGTGAGCAGGTCCGACAACGTCGTCACCGCGTCGATCTTCGCGGTCAGGTAGCCATCGGGTTTTGAATCCGCTTCGGCCACGGCCTTTTCGGGGCCGGCCAGGAGCACGTATGACACGCCCGCGGTGCGCGCCGCATCGACGGCGGTCGAGGCCTCGGTGCCGTAACGGGCGTCGGTACCGCAGATCACCGCGATCTTGGCGTTGGCATCCTCCGTGACCGCCTCGATGCCGCCGGATGCGAGCAGGTTGGTCGCGAACGTGGTGCGGACGTTGTGCTCCGCCAGTGGGCCGAGCGACAAGAGCAACACCGTCGGCCGCGATCCCGTCTTCTCCAGAAACGCATCCGACCGGTTCCGCAGCGCCTCGAACCCTGCTGCGTAGCGCACCACAGTTTCAAGGGAATCACCCTGCGGCAGGGGCGATTCAGTGAGATTCGGGTACTCGTTGACGCCGGTGAGCGCCTTGCGCCGGTGCGCGATGTCATCGGAGCGACCGTCGGCCACCTCTTTGATCTGGCCGGCGACGTAGTCGCGGGCGGCCTCGAAACCACCGCGGGATTCGATGTCCTGGAAATGCTTCCACGCCTGCTCGGCCAAGCCCTTGGTGAGGTCCTCGACGAACCACGAACCGCCCGCGGGGTCGAGTACGCGGCCGATGTGCGACTCCTCCAGCAACAGCAGTTGGGTGTTGCGGGCGATGCGCCGCGCGAAACTCGCTGCGGTACCGGGGAAGCCGCCATGGATGGCCACATCGAACGGGTGCACCAGCACGGTGTCGGCACCGCCCGCACCTGCCGAGAACGCCGCGACCGTCGTGCGCAACATGTTCACCCACGGATCGCGCTGCGCCATCATTGGTACCGACGTGACCGCATGCAGCCTGGCCGCTCCTGCGTCCGGCTCCCCCACTACCTCGGCCACCCGCGCCCACAGCTGGCGCGCTGCGCGCAGCTTCGCGATTGTCATAAATTGGTCGTCATCGGCGGCGAAGCGGAAACTGATCTGCCGCAACGCATCCCCCGGCACGATGCCACCGTCCCCGAGTACCCGCAGATAACTGACGGCTGCGGCGATGCTGCCCGCCAATTCCCACGACGCGCTGGCGCCGAGATCGTGGAATGCAGGCCCGTCGACGGTGATCGCCCGCACGGCACCGCCGTATCCGGTCACCTTGGTGGCGACCGCGACGAAATCGGCCACGTTCGGCGCGGGTCGCCCGCTCAGTGGCGCGGTCAACGGATCGGCGCCGAGATCCACCGACAGCCGTGAACGCTGGTCGTCATCGAGATCGGTCAGCAGCGCCAGCACCGCCTCAGATGCGGCAATGTAATCGGCACCCGCGTCGAGCACGACGGGAACCAGGTCGAGGAAGACACCGTCGAGCAGTCGGTCCAACTCGGCCGCCACGCCCCCGACGCGCAGCACCAATGCGCTGACGCCCTCGGTCAACGCGAGGAGTACCGCGCCGTTCGCCTCGGCCGCAGAGGAACCGTTGGCGGGAAACGCCTCGGCCACCCGCCAACCGGACTTGACGTCACGCAGCGCATCGCCGCCGCGCACGTACGGCCACTGCCCGGGCAGCGCCGGCTCGGGCAGCGCGTCCAGGGACGTGTACAGGGGGCGGATCGGAAAACCTTCGTAGGTCTGCGAATCCAGCAGCCGCTCCGGCTCGGCGGGCAAATCCGCCGCGTCGCGCCGGGTGCTCTTGGCCAGGACGCCGGCTACCGCCGAGCGCCACCTCGCGATATCGGAATCCGTATCACCGGTTTTCTGCACGCCATCAGGCTAAATGATGGCCATCACAGCAGCGTCCGCCGGTCGGCCGACTCACAACGACGCTGAGAGCGTGGTGCCGGGTAACGGCCCGTAGTCTTGGTAAACGTGAAAGCCGTCGTCAGCACCCTGCGCGCGCTGGGTGCGGCGGTGGTTGCGACGGCGTCCAGCGTGCCGCCGCGCAGGTTCGTCGCCATCCTGACAGCAATTGTGATCCTCGTCGCAGTTGCGGTGCTGGTTCCGTTGCCCACCGCGGTCCAGCTGCGCGACTGGGCACGCTCGGTCGGTCCGTGGTTCCCGATGGCGTTCTTGGCCGCGCACATCGTGGTGACGGTCTTTCCGTTCCCCCGCACCGCGTTCACACTGGCCGCGGGCCTGCTGTTCGGCCCCTATCTCGGTGTCCCGCTGGCCGTGCTGGCCAGCGCGGCCAGCGCCGTCATCGCGCTGCTGCTGGTGCGCGCTGCCGGCTGGCAGCTGAGCCGGCTGGTCCGGCACTCCCGCGTGGACTCAGTCGATGCGCGGCTGCGCGAGCGCGGCTGGCCGGCGGTGATTTCGATGCGGATGATCCCGGCGGTGCCATTCTCGGTCGTCAACTACGCCGCAGGGGCGTCCGCGGTGCGTGTGCTGCCCTACACGCTGGCCACTCTGGTCGGTCTACTGCCTGGCACGGCCGCCGTGGTGATCCTCGGTGACGCGCTGACAGGCAACGTCAGCCCACTGTTGTTGGTGGTGTCGTTGTGCACGGCGAGCCTCGGCTTCGCGGGGTTGATTTACGAAATCCGCATCCACAGGCGCCATCACCGCGAGCGCCTCGCCGACTCGGCTCCCGATACCGAGCCGGCGATCACCGGCTGACTACAGCGAGTGCGCTCCGCCGCCACCGTCGCGGGTGATCGGAGCGGTGGCCCCAGGCGGCAGCGGCGGACCGTCCTGCCGCTGCTGTGACAGCGGCGGATACTGCAGCGGAGGATCGGCAGGTGTGGGCGCCCCAGGGATGGCGCCCTGCACTGGGGTGCGGGCCTCGGCCTCGGCCTTCGCCACAGCCCTGGCGATCTCCGGGTCGGTCTGCGTGGTGAACCACTCGGCAACCTCGTCGGAATCGTCCTCGGGCTTGGGCAGATTCTCCTCAACCGGCGATGGCTGGTAGCGGAAGACACCGTCCTCACCCGGCGCGCCCAGCATCTTGGTGAAGCCCTGCAGCGCCGCGCCGAAGTCACTGGGCACCAGCCAGACCTTGTTCGCTTCGCCCTTGGCCATCTGCGGCAGCGTCTGCAGGTACTGGTAGGCCAGCATCTCCGGGGTCGGCCGTCCGGCCTTGATCGCCGCGAACGTCTTCTCGATGGCCTTGGCCTGGCCTTGGGCCACCAGGTATTGGGCGGCCCGCTCGCCCTGGGCGCGCAGCATGCGCGACTGGCGGTCGGCCTCAGCCGCAAGAACCGCGGCCTGCTTGGCGCCCTCGGCAGCCAGGATCTGAGCCTGCTTCTGTCCCTCCGCCTGTTTGATCGACGCCTCGCGGGAGCCCTCGGCGGTGAGGATCATGGCCCGCTTTTCGCGGTCCGCTCTCATCTGCTTTTCCATCGAGTCCTGGATCGATGGCGGCGGATCGATGCTGCGTAGCTCCACCCGAGCCACCCGCAGACCCCAGCGGCCGGTGGCCTCGTCGAGCACCCCGCGGAGCTGCCCATTGATCTGATCGCGCGAGGTCAGCGTCTGCTCCAGCGTCATGCCGCCGACGACGTTGCGCAGCGTCGTGGTGGTCAGCTGCTCGACACCGACGATGTAGTTGCTGATCTGGTACACCGCGGCCTGCGGGTTGGTCACCTGGAAGTAGACGACGGTGTCGATGTTGACCGTCAGGTTGTCCTCGGTGATCACCGGCTGCGGCGGGAACGACACCACCCGCTCGCGCAGATCCACCCGCGCCCGGATCTTGTCGACGAACGGCAGCAGCAATGTCAGCTGACCCGACACGGTCTTGCTATAGCGGCCCAGCCGTTCAATGACCGCGGCCTCCGCTTGCGGGATCAGCGCGATCGACTTGGCCACGATAATGGCGGCGAATACCACCAGCACCCCAACCAGGATCAAGCCGGCGACGGCACCTTCCATGACGGATTCCTCCCTTGTTTGTCCAGCGTTCTCTAGACAACTTTTTGGACGACGGCGGTGGCGCCGTCGATGTGCACGACGGTGACGTGGTCGCCCGGTTCGTAGATATCGTCGTCGTTCAGCGGGCGCGCCGTCCAGATTTCGCCATCGAGTTTCACCTGGCCTTCATGGCGCGCCACCCGATCTAGCACCAGCGCGCTCTTGCCCTCCAGCGCCTTTGCCGGTTCGGGCAGGCCCTTGCCCGACATGAAATGCCGTTTCAATGCGGGCCGCACCAGCACCAGCAACAGCACCGACACGACGAGGAACACCGCGCCGTGCACCCACAGATCGTCGACGAGCAGGCTGGAGCCGGCCGCGGCAAGTGCGCCGCCACCCAGCATGAGAAGGAAGAGGTCGCCGGTGAGCGCTTCCGCCCCGGCGAGGGCCAATGCGGCGATTAGCCAGATCAGCGCAACGGGCATGCGCAGAGCCTAGCGCGTAGCCGACCCAATGAGCGGTTAACAACTACACTGCGAGCATCATGTGGTGCCCGAGTGTCTCCCTGTCGGTGTGGGCCAACGCCTGGCTCGCAGGCGCTGCCGCGCCTGACGACGTCCTCGACGCGTTATCGCAATGGGCGCCAAGGCATTCCGTCACCGCGTATGACTCCGTGGCGGCCGGCCGCACCGGGTTGCCGTGGCCGGACCTGAACGACGTGGGCGCGGTGTCGCTGCTGCAGACGGCGCGCACGGCGGCAGGGACGGGGCTGTCGGCCCCTGCGATCGGCGTGGCGCTGCCGGTGCCCGGGGATGTGCGCGGGCTCCCAGCCGGCACTCAGTTCCAGCGTGACGCGGTGACCGCAGGTGAGGCCGTCATCGTCGGTCGCGATGCATCGACCGCAGTGGGTTTGGTCCCGGAGTTCGAGTACGACGAGTTAGAGGACGAGTCGGAGTTCGAACCGGAGCCGACTTCGTTGTCGTGGACCGTGTATTCGGTGCCGGCGGGGGCGCCCGCTGAGTATTTGGATCTCGGCGAGGCGGAATACGCGTTGCGGGCCGCCGTCCGTTCGGCCGCGGATGCGCTCGGCGCAATCCGCGCCGCGGGCACCGATGTGGCCGACCCACGCGGACTCGTCGAGCAGGTTCTCGAAGGCACCCGCGGCCATCGGGTGCCCGACCACGCACCGTCGCGGGCAGTGCGCGTGCTCGAGAACGCAGCGCATATCGACGCGATCATCACCGTCAGTTCGGGGCTGATCCCGATCGGATTACAGACGTCGTCGGAAGTCCAGATCGCCAGCGACGCGTTGCGCCCACTGTCCGGCGTTGTGCGCTCGGCTCGGATGGCCGCGATCAGCGAGATTCTGTATTCCGCCTGGCGCTAGCCCGCTTTCGTAAAAGTGTCCCCGCGGTAGGGCCTCGCTGCTCTTACCGGCATGAACACACCAACAGCACCCCGGATCTGGACCATCGTCACCGCAGGCGCGATCGCGCTAGGTGTGGCATTGACCGTCAACGCGCCGGCTGCCCAAGCTGAACGAATCTCCGAAAGCACGATCAAGAGCGAATGCAGGGCGGCCGGTGGCACGTACTCCACCACGGTGATCAAGGGCATCGGCGAAAGGCATTCGTCGTGCACCTACAAAGACGAAGACGGCAATAAGTGGACCGACGTCTACACCAACGGCGAGTACCAGGGCACCGATCCGGCCTAACCGCAGTTAGGCGTGCACACCACGCCGTTGACCGAAAGGCCCTGCAGCGGCGGGGCATCCGGGCCAGGTACCCGGACCGGTTCGCGGCCGTGGCGCAACTCGTCGATCAGATCGGCGGCCAGGCGGGCGAACCGCGGATCGGCGTTCGGCGTCGCTGCCCGCGCGAATGCCACGTCGAGGTCCCGCGCCTGCTGCTGTAGCTCGTGGTCCAAGTCCCACACGACCTCGATGTGATCGGCGACGAACCCGATCGGGCAGACGATCACCGCCTTGGTACCAGCCTCGGCCAGCGTCGCCAGATGGTCGGCGATATCGGGCTCCAGCCACGGCACTTGCGGCGGACCTGAGCGCGACTGCCACACCTGGTCGTAGTCGTCGTAGCCGGCCGCCGTGGCTACCAGGCGAGCCGCATGGGACACCTGGCGGCTGTATAGGTCCGCACCGCAACGGTTTTGGGCCACGACCGGGATGGAATGCGCGGTGAAGACCAGCCGTGCGTCGTCCGGCACGGTCTGCGCCGATTCGCCGATGGCTTCGGTGAACATCTCCACGAACAGCGGATGGTCGAAGTACTGACGCAGTTTGACCAATTCCGGCGCGCCCTCGCCGGCTGCCGCGCGGGCTCGGGCGATGTCCTCGACGTACTGGGTGCAGCTGGAGTAACCGCCCCACGCCGAGGTGGTGAACACGGCTGCGCGGCGAATGCCGTTGTCGCGCATGGTCGCGACGGTGTCCTCGACATACGGTTCCCAGTTGCGGTTGCCGAAGTAGACCGG
>DASRJA010000135.1:0-3603 GCA_035649695.1 Mycobacterium sp.
TTGTCCATGCGCCCGGATTCGGTGTGACGGCCCGGATCTGCCGATCGACGACATGCGCGGGCAGGTCCCACCGCACGCGGGCCGATTCGACCGTGATCTTCGGTGCGACGCTGACGCCATCGGCGGGTTGCGGCACCGCCGACAATGACCTGTCGCCGATGCCATCCAGCGTCGTCTCCAGCAGCGCCGCACCCGAAATCGACAGTCGCTCAAGCAGATCGCCCGCGGTGTCCGTGGGCCGGATCGTCTCCGTCACCACGCCGTAGACCGGGCCCGAGTCGAGCGCCAGTTCGATCTGAAACGTCGTCGCCCCGGTCACGGTGTCACCGGCGGCGATCGAAGCCTGCACGGGTGCCGCGCCCCGCCATGCCGGCAGCAGCGAGAAATGCAGGTTGACCCAACCGTGGGTGGGCACCGCCAGTAGCCGCTCGGACAGCAGCGCGCCGTAGGCGACGACCGCGCACGCCTCGGGTGCCAGCTCGGTCAGTTCGGCGATGAACTCGTCGGAATTCGGCCGCGTCGGACGCAACAGCGGGATGTCGTGTTCGAGCGCCAGGTGGGCCACCGGGGATGGCGACGGCTTGCCATGCCGACCCTTCGCGGCGTCGGGGCGGGTCAGCACCGCGACCACGTCGTGGTGTGGCGAGTCGATCAGCCTGCGCAGCGACGGCAGCGCGGGCTCGGGGGTGCCGGCGAAGACGATGCGCACCGCGCCAGTGTAGGGATGCCTACCGCGGCGTCTGGTAGTACTCCCGCTCGGACACCCCCGACATCGGTGCGACGAACATCCACGGGATCGTGCTGATCAGCCGGTTCAGCGTGGCCACCGCGTCGTTGTAGTACTGCCGCGCGAACGCCAACTTGTTCTCGGTGTCGGCGAGATTGTCCTGCAGATTCAAGAAGTTGTTCGACGAGTTCAGTTGCGGATAACTCTGGCCGAGTGCCAGCAGCGGCGCGAGCGCGGTGTCGAGTTCCCTCTCGGCCGCACTGCGCTGGGCCACCGACTTACCGGTCGTCGCCGACGTCAGCGCCGCACGCGCGTTGGTCACATGATCGAGGATGCCCTTCTCGTGGGCGGCGAACGTCTCCACGGTGTGCACCAGGCTGGGAATCAGGGACGCCCGCCGCGTCAGCTCCACATCGATCCCGGACAGGGCTTCGGCGACACGGACGTCGGCGGAACGAAGCTTGTTGTAGCCCATCACGAAACCGATCAGCACCAGCACCGCCAGTGCCAGCACCAGTATCAGCAGGAATCTCACCATGATCCGCTTCCTCCTCCACCACCGCCGCCACCGCCGCCGCCACTGAAGCCGCCGCCACCACCGCCGGACGATGACGACGAGGACTGCGACGCGGTGTAGGCACCGATCGACGACGATAACGCCGATTCGAAGCTGTCGAAACTCGGCCCACTGGAGCCGCCGGCACATCCCCATGTGGTGGCCGACGACGAGTTATACCAATCGGGTTGCGGCGCGGGCGTTCCCGTCGACGTCTCGTACTTCTTCGCCCATAGCGCCGCCACACCGGCGGCCACCGCGAACGGCACATAGGCGGAGTAGAGGTCCTTGCGCGCTCCGAAGTCGAAGCGGGTCTCTGACGAGTCAGTCGCCAGCATGCGGTGGAATCCGCCCGCGCGCGACCACAATTCGCGGCCCGTCTCGGTGCGCCGGGTGCCGACGCCGTCGGCCCACGACCTGATCGAAAACAGGAAGAACGCGACGAACGGCAGGGCCCACATCGTGGTCGGGAACGCCCATCGGAAGAAGCCGCACAGCATCAGGATGAACGCGATCGCGTTGGCGGTGCGCACCCACATTTCCTTCTTGCGCTTGACCATCAGCCCGCTGTCGAAAGCCCATTTCTCGACCGCCTTTGCCATGTCTCGCTTGGCTTTGTCGAGTCGCTGCCCGGCCTTGACGGTTTTCTTGGCCTCGAACTCGGTGCCGGCCTTCATGACTTTCAATACCGAACCGACCGCGACGCTGACCGGATCGACGTCAGCCCACGCGCCTGGTTCGGCGATTCCCCGGACGTTCCACTGCTTTTCGTTGACCTGCCGCAGATCGATCAGCCTGCGTTCGGCGAGGTAGAACAGCGTGGCGGTGAGCCCGTTCTTCGGGACGGACTCGGTGCGGATGTACTCGGTCTGCACCGGGCCGAGGCCCGGCGGCGGCGCGTACTGCAGCGGGAATCCGGGCGACGGTTCGACTGTGGTGCGGTACCACAGGAACGCGCCGAGCCCGAAAGCCACTGTCAGGGCTGCGATCCACACCACACCGGTCAGCGACTGGCCCAGGATGCGGTCCCAGGTGTAGGGCCACGGCACACTGGTCTGCGCCGGCGTAGGCACGTCGACGCCGGCGCGCACAGTGACCGGTGTGCGAGGCAGGAGGTAGTCCGTCGACAGCTTGACGGTGTTGCCGCTGACTGTCAGGTCTTCGCAGCGACGTCCGACGCCGTAACCGACGGAGCACTGCGCGCGGCCGACGTCGCCGGGCAGTGTGACCGAGATATCGGCGCGTCCGATCCGGCTTTCGGACGGGGCGATGACGTTCCAGAAGAACACCGAGGGCGAGGCCGCGGACGGACCGGTGGCTGCGGCGAATGTCCTTTCCGCGCCGGTGGTTCCGGGGTCAAGGACACCAGGGACGGTGTAACGGATCTCGAAGACGTGGGTGCCATAGGACAGGTACTTGTCCGGATCGCCGATCTTGGCGACACGGAACCGTTCACCGCCCTCCCACAGCATTTGGTATGAGACCGGCTTCCCGTCGAGCAGGATCGACGTGATCTCTGGTTTCTGCCGTACTCCGGAGACGTTCTGGTTGGTGATGTCGAACCAACGGAAAATACCGTGCCGGCCACCGGGGAATTCCCCGGTGATGGTCTCCACGGCGTTCATGTCGCCGTTGCGGTCGACGATGAAGTCCGCCTTGTAATTGCTGAAGACGACAGGGTCGTCGGCTTCGGCGGCCTGCGCGCCACCGCGGAACACCAGCGGCCACAGCAGCCCAAAGGCGATGAGCGCCAACGGGATCAGCCACTTGAACACCCGCCCCATCGCCACCTCCTGATCGGCGCGTGTCGCCGTGTCCGGATTACCCTATGTGCAAAGGGTCGATTTGCACACGAGTTGGCTGTTGATCGTGCCGCGCGCTGAGCACGCCGGTGGCCCGTCGCAGCGCCGCCGCAAGCGCCAGCCCGCCGTCGCGGGGCACCCGCACCAACATCCGGCTCACTGGACTGTCGGCCGGGACGCCGGGCGGCCTGCGGGCACCGGTGGGCAAGTCGACAGGCCCGAGCAGCTGCGCCGTTTCGGGCAATTCGGCGGTATCCAGGAGTGCACCCACAGCGGCGGGAACACCGTCGACCGCGGCGATGTGCACGGCGGGCGGCAGGCCGACCTCGGCGCGGGCGTCGAGCTCTCCGTCCGCGTGGCCCACCGGATCCCACCGGATCAACGACTGGACGGTCGGGATCGCCGACTCGGCGACCACCGCGACGGTGCCACCGTCACCACGGGGCCGCACCAGTGCAGCTGCGGCCATCCAGCGCCGCAGGGTGTCCTCGGCGGCGCGAAGATCCTGGCGGCCGAGC
>DASRJA010000136.1:0-23074 GCA_035649695.1 Mycobacterium sp.
CCGTGACCGCACGGGCGGAATCTACAAATCAGCGGTCCTCATCGGACCGAACGGGTCGCGCGGCGCGTACTCGAAGACGCGGCTGGTGCCGTTCGGCGAGTACGTGCCACTGCGGCCGCTGCTCGGCTGGGCGACTTCACACACCAAGGCCGCGGCCGAGGACCGTCGTCGCGGTGATGGACCGGCGGTGCTTCACGCGGACTCTCTGGCCGTCGGACCATTGATCAGCTTCGAGGCGACCTTCTCAGACCTGCCGCGGCACGAGGTGCGCCTCGGTGCCGAACTTCTCGCGTATCAGAGCTCGACGTCGACATACCAACGCACTTGGGCCCAACCGCAATTGGCGAGCATGGCCGCCGTGCACGCTGTCGAAGTTGGACACCCGGCGGTGCATGCCGGGTTATCCGGCGTCAGTTCGGCGTTCGACGCACGGGGCCGCGAACTCGGGTGGTTACCAGCATCCAGTCGCGGTGTGTTGGTCGTGGAGGTTCCGCTGGGATCGCGGACGACCTGCTACGACCGTCTCGGAGACTGGGTGATCGGATTGGCGTTGCTGATGGTTACGGCGTCGTGTGCACAATCAGCACGTCGGTCTTGGACCGGCGTGCGACGTTAGCGGGCACTGAACCGAGCAGCCGCCCGGCGATGGTGCTCAGCCCGACATTGCCCACCACCAGCAGATCGGCGTTGACTTCCTCGGCGAGATCGACAAGTGCGTCCACCGGCGCGCCCACGACCGCCTTCTCCTCGACGTTCGTGGCGCCCGCCTGCTGTGCGCGGTCGCGGGCCTCGCGCAGGATCGCATAGATCGGCGCATTGCCCGCCATCTTGTAGCCCTCGTCCTTGAGCACGTCTGCGGCGCGCTGATCCTCGCTCTGAGGGAAGTAGGCCGTCGCCACGACCACTTTCGCATCCGACCCGGCGGCGATCTGGCCGGCCTTGTCCACCGCGCGCAGCGACGAATCCGATCCGTCCGTGCCGACCACGATGGTCGTATAGCCGCTCATCCAATCCCTCCAAGTGTCAGTTGCAACGCCACCCGAGACAGTAACCCGTTGCTTGTTGACCAGGGGCGCAATTCACGACACCCGATGGTAACCGGCGGATACACAGCAAGCGCACCTGAAGTGATCGAACCGACCCCGTCGTGCGCCCGAACGCCCGTGTCGCAACGGCATTGCCATCGTGATCCAGATCAACTCACCGAACGGGCCACGGCCGCAACGGAAGTCGCCGCCAATCTCTACGGCGCCGTCAAATAGGCGGCAGTAGCGGGCTTTAGCGAGCGCGCAGCGTAGGCACGGGTTAGGGTTTTGCCGTCACCGAAAGGGGTCAGGTCGACCAGGTGGATCTTTCAACCAGATCGCCGCGCCTTGCGCGCGTCCAACAGCGAGCGCGGGTTCGGGCCGGACGGTTCGACCCCGCGATTGTCGCCGTGTTCGCCGCCGTGGTGTGCGCGGCGGGCGCCGCCCGCCCGTCGCTGTGGTTCGACGAGGCGGCGACGATCTCCGCGTCGACGCGGTCGGTGCCCGACCTGTGGCGGCTGGTCCACAACATCGACGCCGTGCACGGCCTGTACTACCTGGTGATGCACGGCTGGTTCACCGTCTTCCCCGTGACCGAATTCTGGTCGCGGCTGTCGAGTTGCCTGGCCGTCGGGATCGCCGCGGCAGGCGTTGTCGTTGTGGCCAAACAGTTTTCGACGCGCACGGTCGCGGTCTGCGCAGGCGTCGTCTTCGCGATCCTGCCGCGCGTCACCTGGGCGGGCATCGAGGCCAGGTCCTATGCGCTGACGGCTGCGGCCGCGGTCTGGTTGACGGTGCTGGTGGTCACGGCCGCCCGACGGAACGCGGCGGCGCTGTGGCCGCTTTACGGGCTGGCCTTGGTGGTGTCGACCCTGCTCAACGTGTTCGTCGTGTTGATGGTTCTGGTGCATGCGGTCGTGGTGCCGGTCGTGGCGAGCAAGCGGGCGACGGTGGTGTGGTGGGCCGCGACATCGACGGTGGCGGTGCTGGTCCTCGCGCCCTTCCTGGCGTTCTGCCGCAACCAGATCGCCCAGGTCAGATGGATTTCGCCGCTCGATGCGGGCACGGTGCTCGATATCGCGAAGGAGCAGTACTTCGACCACAGCGTCTCGTTCGCTGTTCTTACCGTCGTGGTCCTGGTGGCCGTGTTGGTGGCGCGACGGCAGTGGGACCCGAGCAACCGGCAACTCGCGGCCGTTGCGGTGGCGTGGATCGTGCTGCCGACCGCGGTGTTGCTGGTGTACTCGGTGGTGCAACAGCCGATCTACTACCCGCGATACCTCTGCTACACCTCGCCCGCGATGGCCCTGCTGATCGCGGTCTGCACCGTGGCCCTGTTTCGAACCCGCGAACGTGTCACCGCAATGCTGGCCGCGTTCGCACTCGCGGCCACCCCGAACTACCTGCTGAACCAGCGCGGCCCGTATGCCAAGGAAGGCATGGACTTCAGCCAGGTCGCCGACGTCATCACCGCGCACGCCGCCCCAGGCGACTGCCTGATCCTGGACAACACGACGGCGTGGAAGCCCGGCCCGATCCGGCCGCTGACGGCGGCCCGACCCGCGGCCTACGAGAAGCTCGTCGACCCCGGCCGCGGATTGCGGGGCTCGCAACGCAACCGCTTGTGGGACGCACACCTGGGCATCTGGGGCGTCGCCGACCGGGTACGGCTGTGCACCGTGTTGTGGACGGTGTCAGAGCGCGACCCGACCGTGCCTGAACGCCAGAGCGGGCCGGGATTGGATCCCGGAGTCCGACTGAAGCGGGCGCCGGCCTATCAGGTTCCTCAGCACATGGGTTTTCACATCGTTGAACGCTGGCAGTTCAGCTTCGCGCAGGTGGTGAAGTCGACCCGATAAGGGGTAATCGACTCACATGGCTAAGCGCAGTGCCGCAGAGTTCGTGCCCGACAGCCATAACCTCAAGACGCTTTCGGACGCCGCGGAGGGTTGTAAGGGTTGCGATCTGTACCTCGACGCCAATCAGACGGTATTCGGCGAGGGCGCGCCGGACGCCGACATGATGCTCGTCGGTGAACAACCCGGCGATCAGGAGGACAAGGCCGGGGCGCCGTTCGTGGGGCCTGCAGGCAAGCTGCTCGACAAGGCGCTCGTCGCGGCCGGCGTCGACAGGGACCGGCTGTACGTCACCAACGCGGTGAAGCATTTCAAGTTCACGCTGCCCGAACGTGGCAAGCGTCGCATCCACAAGACACCCAGCCGCACCGAGGTGGTGGCTTGTCGACCCTGGCTGTTCGCCGAGATGATGTCGGTGGAGCCCGATGTGGTGGTGCTGCTCGGTGCGACAGCCGCAAAGTCGTTGATGGGCAGCGACTTTCGCTTGACCGCGCACCGTGGCGAGGCATTGCACTTACCGACGACCGACGACGTCACCAACCTCGATTTCGACCCCGAGATCGTGGTGTCCGCACACCCCTCGTCGGTACTGCGTGGGCCGCCGGAGGACCGCGAGAAGGCGTTCCACGCGCTGGTGTCGGATCTGCGGTTCGCCGCCAAGCGGCTGAAGCGTAAGAGATGATCGGTTAGGTGCAGTGCGTCGTCGATCGCGTCGTCCGGCTGCCCGACGGACGGTCGATGGGTTATGCGCAGTACGGCAGTGACGGCGGCTTTCCAATCGTCAACGCGCACGGTGGTCTGGCCTGCCGCCTTGACGTCGCCGCCGCGAACACCGTCGCGGCCGAAGCCGACGTGCGGCTGATCTCCCCCGATCGCCCCGGTATCGGGCTGTCGGATCCACAGCCTGGCCGCACGGTTCTCGACTGGGCGAACGACGTCGCGGACCTCTTCGACCGCATCGACGTCGATCGATTCGCAGTGATGGGCTGGTCGATGGGCGGACAGTACGCCGCAGCGGTGGGTCATGCGATGCCGCACCGGGTCACGCGCCTCGCGATCATCGCGGGTGCGCTGCCGCTGACCGATCCCGGGGTGTTCGACGAACTGCCGACCATGGACTGGGTTCTGACCGGGATGTCTCGCCGAGCGCCGTGGCTCGCGGCGCACAGTGGTTCCGGTTCATGCGGTTCGCAGCAGGTGCCTCGCCCACACTGTACGGACGATTGGCCGCGCGCGAGCTGGGGCCGGCTGACGGCGCGGTCGTCCGCAATGAAGGCTTCGACGCGTTCGCCCGGATGTCCAGCGAAGCCTTACGGCAACCGTCCGGCGCCGTCGAAGAGTATCGGGCATGGGTGCGGTCGTGGGGTTTCGCTCCCGAGGACCTCACGGTGCCAGTCGACGTCTGGGCGGGGACCCACGACGAATTAGTCAACCCGAGCTGGTCGCAGCGCCTCGTTTCGCGAATCCCCAACGCCACCTTGAATATTCGCGAAGGGGTCACTTCCTGGCGCACCTGTACTACCGGGAGATCTTCGCGGCGCTTACCCGCTAGTACAGGTCGACGCGGCGGTCGTCGAATAAGTGGACGTGCTCGGTCAATGTCTTGTCGTGCGTGGCCGCCAGATCGATGTCGGCGACGGCCATGGCGATGCCGGGACCGGATGCGGCGACGACCCACCCGTCGGGATCGATGATCGCGGTGCCCTCGGTCCACTGCTGACCACGCTCGACGCCGGCCCGGTCACAGCATGCGATCGCGACCTTGTTGGTCCTGGCTGTCGACATCGCGGTGATGACCTCTCCCGGATGCTCACCCTCGGGCCGCGGAAACAGCGGCCAGTTGACCGGAGCGGCGATGAGTTCTGCCTCGTCCAGGGCGACCCGTCGGGTGAGCTCCCCGAATTCGAGGTCATAACAGATCATCACCGCGATGGCGCCATGCTTGGTCTTGACGACCGGCGGCAGCGCATCGCCCGGCGTGAAGATCAGCTTCTCGCGATCCCACAGGTGGGTCTTGCGATAGCTGGCGACGACACCGTCGGCGTCGACCATCACCGCGCTGTTGTAGAGCCGTCCGTCGTCGCCCAATTCGCAGAAGCCACCGATGACGAGCGCATCATCAACGGATGCAGACCAATTGGCGAAGTCTGTCGGCCTGAGCGCGGTCGCCCGTGCTTCGTCGGCATCGGCGAACATGTAGCCCGATGTGGCGAGCTCCGGCAGCACGATCACGTCGGCGCCGACACCGACCGCCTCACGGATCTGCGCCTCGATCACCGCGGCATTGGCGGCCAGATCGCCGACCACAGGCTCGATCTGGCAGCACGCTATCTGCACCATGATGGGAGGCTACGGGACGCGTGCGCTGCCCGCGTCCTGGACATTTTGTCCAGGACAGAGTCGTTCCTTGGACATTTTCGCCATAGCGTCTCGGGCCGCGGCGGCGCATGGTGTGACGCGTGGAATCCCCCGCTGCCGCCAGGATCGAAAAGCGCTCCATTGATTATGTGCCGGAGAACGAACGCCACGGCAAGGTCAGCCACCAAGGGCCATTCTGGTTCGTCGGGAACTTTCAGCCGTTCACGCTGGCGCTCGGCTTCGTCGGCCCCAGCCTCGGGCTGTCGCTGTGGTGGAGCATCGTCGCCGGGATCGCGGGGATAGCATTCGGCACGCTGTTCATGGCGTTTCACGCCACCCAGGGGCCGGTGCTCGGACTGCCGCAGATGATCCAGTCGCGCGCCCAGTTCGGATTCCGTGGTGTGCTGCTTCCGCTGATCGGCACGCTGTTCACGTTTGTCGGCTTCAACGTCGTCGATGTCGTGATCATCAAGTCGGGGCTGCAATCGATCTTCGGGTGGAATCCAGTTGTCGTAGCTGCCGCGATCACCGTGATCGCGGCGCTGCTCGCCATCTTCGGACACGACCTGTTGCACAAGTCTTTCCGGGTCTTGTTTTGGATCTCCTTGCCGCTCTGGATCATTCTGACCGTCAGCGTGCTGTTCGGCGGTGTGACGGGTGGTCCCGCCGCACCGGGAGGCTTCTCGTGGGTCGGGTTCCTCGCGCAGTTCGGCGTCGCAGCGTCCTACAACATCACCTATGCGCCATACGTTTCGGACTACAGCCGGTACCTGCCCCGCGACACGAAGCCGACTGCGATCATCGCGTCGGTGTTCGTCGGCGCCGCCGGCTCCCCCGCATGGTTGATCCCGCTCGGCGCCTGGATGGCCACATATCTTGGTGCCAGCGACGCGCTCGCGGGGATCAACGAGACGGGGAATTCGGCGATCTCGTACCTGGGCAGTGTGCTGGCGATCGTGTCGACTCTCGTGCTGGTGGCCACGATGGGCTTGAACGCCTACAGCGGAATGCTCACTGTGGTAACGGCTTTGGACTCTCTGCGTCCGGTCAAACCGACACGGCGGCTGAGGGTCGTGACGATCATTGTGCTGGCGGTGGCCTGGTTCGTCATGAGCCTGCTGCTGACCAATGCGACGACAGCACTGAACACGACGCTGCTGATCATGCTCTATCTGCTGGTGCCGTGGACGGCGGTGAACCTGACCGACTACTTCTTTGTCCGTCGCGGTCACTACGCGATCGCGGACCTGTTCATACCCAACGGAATCTATGGCGCATGGTCGTGGCGGGGGCTCACCGCTTTCGTGGTCGGCATCGCCGCCGAAATCCCGTTCGTGGTGCTGCCGTTCTTCATCGGACCCGCGGCAGCCGCGATGGGCGACGTCGACATCGCGTTCATCGTCGGCCTGCTGGTGTCAGGGGTGGTCTACGTGCTACTGACGCGGTCACTCGACGTGTCGCATGAGTTGGAGTTGATCGAGTCGCATCCGGAACTGGCCGACCCAATCAGTTAGTGCGTCAGCACCCCCACGCTGCGGGCGGCACCCACTGCCACACGGCCGGCGGCACCCAGTACCCGGCACCGCACGGGGCCGGTGGCGCCTGCCAGCCGCCATTCCAGCCGCCGTTCCAGTCGCCGTCGCCCCAATCCCAATCACCACCGTGACCGTGCCCATGGCCACGATCGAGCTTCCACGTCATCCCGGGGGTACTGGGCAGCGGTTGATCGGCGCTCGCGACACCCGCGCCCATCCCGATGGCAGTGAAAGCCAATGCCGAAACGACCGCCGCTCCGGCTCCGATCCTCTTCGCATTCACGATGAAATCCCTACTACTACAGCAAAATCCGACTACCAACGCGAAATTCATCCTATCCCTATGATTCTGAGCTGGATATGCGCTGTGGACTTCGAACCGACGTGAAGCGCTTTCAGCAAAATTGACGCACGCGCGTTCAGCTATGGAATGAACGTTGCTGTCGGACCGCGAGATTGGCGATTACAAGTTTGCACGGCAACACTGTGATCGCATTGTCCGGCAATGTCCGCAAAAATTACCTCGACAGGTGTCGTCGATCACCACTCGGTGCGACGGGAACGGGCGGCACCGGCGGCACCCTCCGATTAGCGGAGGCGCCGCAACCTTCAGCTGTACAGGGCCTCGAAGCGCTGGATCGACCGTTCGATGTCGCCCTTGACCGCCCGGGCCGCGGCTGCCCCGATTGGCCCGAACAGCGGTCTGCCACCCAGATCAAGCCTGAACGTGAACTTGGCGCCGGAGGCTGTCGGAGAAACCGTCATCCGCAGCGCGTACTTCGTGCCGCCAACGCCGTCGCCGGTCATCTCGAGCATGCGCGGCGGCTCCACCTCGCGTACCGTCCAGGTGACCCGATTGCGTAATCCCTTGGCGCCGGCTACGCCGACGAACGTGGCTCCCGTTGTGAGCTCGGCGGGCACCTCGCCGCGCCACCCTTGGTGCATCACCAACCAGTCGCCGAGGTGGGCCAGATCCGAGGCATGTGCCCAGGCCTCCTCGGGAGTCACCGACAACTCGCGGGACAGCTCGAGTTTGGCCACGCGCAGACCTTTCAGGTGATGGACCGATTCCCGTGGTTCCAGTTGGGTTTCTGGTAGACGAGCCAGCGCATCTCAATCGGAATTTCCTCGCGGGGGAGGTCGAAAACGTCGCGACCGCTGACCCAGTCGGCGTACCAGCTCGTGGGTGGCCAGGCCCCTTGGGGCAGGTGCGATTTCTCGTAGAGGTACACGGAGTCGTCCGAGACCAGCTGCAGCGGCAAGCCGGACGCCGCCGCCGATAACTCTTGCGACGTGAAAATGCTTGTATAGCACTGTTGTCCGAGTTCGCGTGCGGCGTCGTCGGGCGTATATCCGGGTTTGGCGAGGAAGGCATTGAACACCAGCTGACCACCCGCGACCAGGCAGTGGGTGGCGAGTCCGAAGACGGCGCGCAATCGCTGGGTGGTCCGAAAGTCGGACACCACCTCGGAAAGCAGGATCAGCCAATAGTCCCGCCGCAGGTCTTCGTCGCTGGAGAAGATGTCCCGCTCGATCACGCGAACGTTGAGTGACTCCCGCTCGGCGTCGGTCCGGATGATGTCCGCGAACTTCGGAGTCATCTCCACCACGTCTACTGGATGGCCGCGTCGCGCTAGAGCCAGGGCATTGCGGCCCGTTCCCCCACCGATGTCGAGCACGCGGTGTGTCGCCGCATCGGGTGCCTGGGTCGCCAAAGCCCATATGCGAGCATCCGGTTCGGTTCCGAACAGTGGTGGCTCGCGCGTGCCGATCCAGTTCGCGTACGCGCCCTCGACGGTCCACCATTCGGCCTTGACGTGATAGTTGAGCACTGTGCCGACGGGAGCGTCGAACGAAATGACGATGTTTGACCGCGGCGAGTTCGCATAGGCCTCCGCGAGCTGGCCCTCGAGCACGGACTTGACATGGGCGAGTTGTTCCGCGGTGAACGGTCTGCCCACTGTTGCAAACAGGCTCTCGCACATCGACATGTACTGGTCGATCATGCCCGGCACTGCGGGCAACGTGATCTGTCCGTTGACTATCGACCGGCGATGCAACCGCCGGGTCATTGCGTCGCGCTGCGCCGCCGCATCGACCGGGCGCAAGGGTGGACCATCCATCGCTGCTAGACGTTAGGGAAGGCGCGCAGCCGCGCACGGCTATTGCGTAATGTGTCGCGAGCGAGTGGCGGGATTCGAACCCGCGTAGACGGCTTTGCAGGCCGGTGCCTAGCCACTCAGCCACACCCGCAACGGGACATGACCCTGCCATCGTGGCCGGCACCGGCCCAGCGTTTGAATCGGCGTGATCGCTACTGCTCGTCCATCGGCACGCCGACTGCATCAGCGCCCTGCGGCCAGCCGGCCGGCGAGTCTTCCCACGTCTCTTGGCGCCCATACGGAGTCAGATCGAGGAAGGGATAGCCGGGCGCCGAGTGATCCAGCCCGCGGGCGAACGCCGAGTACGTGTGGAACACGTCATCGCCGCGCCGCAGGAAGACGCTGGCACCCGGCCAGTCGCCGCGCAGTGCATCGTCGCCGAACCCGGCGGCGTGCAACTCGTCGAGTGACTTGTAGTTGTACTCGATCGGCGTCCGCTTCGGGTCCAGCGTGACGTGGTAGTCGTAGCTGAAGTCGTTGTCGCGCGACGAGTACCACGGGAAGGTCCAACCGTGCTCGGCGTTGTAGCGCGCGATGCTGGCATACGGCGCCCGCGACACCGCGGCGAACGTGACGCCCTTGGCGTTCAACAGTGCGCGATCCTTCTCCGTGAAGGTTAGGTCCGCTGCCATCGTGCAACTCGGGCAACCTTTGTCGATCGCGTCGATCCACATGAAGTGGTGGATGTACAGCTGCGGACGCCCCTCGAACATGTCGAGCAGCCGCAGCTCTCCGTCGGGTCCCTCGAACACGTAGTCCTTTTCGACCTTCACCATCGGCAGCCGGCGCCGTTCGGCGTTGACGGCGTCGCGCAGATGAGTCACCTCGCGCTCGCGAGCCAGCAGCTTCTTGCGGGCGGCCAGCCATTCCTCGCGAGTGGCGATCTCGGGATAGGCGGTGGGAGTTGTAGGCATTATGTGTCTCCTAACGAATCAGGCCTCGGAAATATGGACTCCGCGGCGCGGCGAAAGTCATCGGTTCATTCCCGGCGGGTTAATTTGTTGGCATGCAGGTCTGGCTGGCCGACCCGCCGTTCTTCGGCGGCCCTGGACAGGGCGCGCGACAGATCGTCGAGCTGTTTGTCGCCTTCGGCCTGACCTCGTTGATCGGCCTGGAGCGCGAGATCCAGGGCAAGAGCGCAGGCGTACGCACGCAGACCATCGTCGGCACCGCGGCGGCCCTGATCCTGCTGGTCAGCAAGTACGGCTTTTCTGATGTGCTCCAGGACGGCCTCGTCATCGTCGACCCGTCGCGCGTGGCGGCCCAAATCGTCTCGGGCATCGGCTTTCTCGGCGCCGGCATCATCATCTTTCGCCGCGGATCGGTGCACGGGCTGACCACCGCGGCGGCGGTGTGGGAATCCGCGGCCATCGGTATGGCGGCCGGGGCAGGCATGCTGCTGTTGGCGGTCACGGTGACCGCGATGCACTTCCTCATCATCGTTGGCTTCATGCCCCTGGCGAAGCGGCTGTCCGCACGGCTGGCGGGATCGGTGACCATGCACATCACTTATGAAGAGGGCCGCGGCGTGATGAGTCGTCTGCTTCAGGCGTGCGACCGGCGTCAGTGGCAGCTCACCGACCTCGCGGCGGACGCCGCAGGCGAGCGCGTCAGCCCGGGAAGCACAGGAGTAATGCTGACATTGTCGGGCAGGGGGATCCTGACGGCGCCGACCGTGCTGGCCGGCATCGATGGCGTGACGGCGATCCGCCAACTCGACGACGAACCCGACTGACCGGGACTGGAATTACTAGCCGGAACGGCAAAGACACGGCAGCGGGAGAGACAGCGCGGGCCCAAGCCAGCGAGTCTGAGCGCCATGACATCGAATCAGATTGCGGCACAGTACGACTTCATCGTCTGCGGAGCCGGTTCGTCGGGTTCCGTGGTGGCCCGCCGTATGGCCGAGAACCCCGAAGTGGGTGTGCTGTTGTTGGAGGCAGGCGGCAGCGACGACGTGCCAGAGGTGCTGGAAGCCGCGCAATGGCCCGCCAACATTGGTAGCGAGCGCGACTAGGGTTTCGTCGCCCAACCGAACCCGCACATCAACGGCCGGTCACTCCCGCTGTCGATGGGCAAGGTACTGGGCGGCGGGTCCAGCATCAACGTGATGGCCTGGGTCCGCGGACATCAGAACGACTGGTGCTACTTCGCCGCCGAGGCCGGCGACAAATCATGGAACTACGAGTCCGTGCTCGACATCTACCGCCGAATGGAGGACTGGCACGGTGCACCGGATCCGAAGCGCCGCGGTGTGAGCGGTCTGGCGCATGTCGAACCCTCCCCCGATCCCCATTGCCTCGCCATGGCCGTGGTCAAAGGTGCTGAATCCGTGGGGATGCCGTCCTTTGACAGCAACAACGGCCGAATGATGGAAGGCCACGGGGGTGCGTCGATTCTGGATGTTCGAGTCCGTAATGGTCAGCGGCAGTCCGCTTTCCGCGCGTACGTTACGCTCTATCTCAAGCGGCCGAACCTGACAGTTCTCACCCACGCGCTGGTAACCCGGCTGTGCATGCAGGGCGACCGGGTAACCGGCGTGGAGTTTCATCACAACGGCAAGATTCGCCGCGTCGGAGCGGGGTCCGAGGTCATCGTGTCACTGGGCGCGATCCATACTCCGAAGCTGCTGATGCAGTCAGGCATTGGCGATGCGGACGAACTGCGCCGGTTCGGCATCCCCGTAACACAGCACCTGCCGGGCGTCGGTCAGAACTTTCAGGACCACGTGCTGGTCCCCTGCAACGGAGTATCGGGATCCGATTTCGCCGCCCAGCCCCGAATCGTATGCGACTTTCTTCTGGAAGAGCGACATGGCGCTGGACACGCCCGTTCTCCAAGCGTGCGTCTTGCCAACGCCGTGGTCAACCCCCGAAGTTGCAGCGCGATTTGATATCCCGGAGTACGGGTGGACGATGTGTGCGGGCGTGGTGCGCCCGGAGAGCCGTGGCCGCGTCCGCCTGACAGGGCCCAACCCACTTGATCCCGTGTGCATCCAGACGAAGATGCTCGCCGACTCCCGCGACATGAAGGCGGCCATTGAGTGCGTCGAATTGTGTCAGGAGATCGCCGATTCGGCGGCGTTGCGGCCTTTCGTCAAGCGCGCGACGGCGCCGGGCATTCTGGGCGGCGGTGACCTCGAGGACTACATCCGGGGTACCGCCCAAACATATTGGCATCAGACATGCACCGCGAAAATGGGCCGGGACGACCACTCCGTCGTCGATGGGAATCTCAAAGTGTATGGAATTGAGCGTCTTCGGATCGCGGACGGCTCGATCATGCCGCGGGTCGCCACCGGGAACACCATGGCGCCCTGCATGGTGATCGGCGAACGAGCGGGTGCGGTCGTCAAGGCAGACCATGGCCTTTAATGGCTACTGTGACCATCGGACTGATCTGCGCGATCCCCCAAGAACTCGCGCACCTGCGTGCAAACCTCGCCGATTCCCGCAGCGAAGAGGCGGCGCACACCGTCTTCGATACCGGCACGATCGACGGGCATGACGTGGTGCTGGCCGGCTCAGGGATGGGCAAAGTCAACGCCGCGCTCGTCACCACGCTGCTGGCCGACCGATTCGAGTGCCGCACAGTCGTTTTCTCCGGCGTAGCCGGTGGGCTGGATCCGCGACTGGAGATTGGCGACATCGTGGTTGCCGATTTCGTCATTCAACACGACGCGGGTGTGCTGGAGAACGAACGCGTGCGGACGTACCAGCCTGGCTACGCACCGGTGATCAACCCCACTGACCGACTCGGCTACCCCGTCGATCCCGGACTTCTCGACCGCGTCAGGAAGCGGCTCGAGGGGCTCTCAATACCAGGCCAAATCGTCTACGGCACAGTGTTGTCCGGCGATCAGTACCTCAACTGCGAGACCACCCGTGAACGATTGTTGAGGGAGCTCAAGGGCCAGGCGATCGAGATGGAAGGCGGCGCCGTCGCGCAGGTCTGCGAGGCGTTCGGCATCCCATGGCTCGTCGTCCGTGCCCTGTCCGACCTCGCGGGCGGCAACGCGCTCTTCGATTTCACCGCTTTCGTCGATCAGGCCGCCGCCGCTTCGGCTACGATCCTGCGGCGCCT
Source organism: Mycobacterium sp. (assembly GCA_035649695.1). GTDB lineage: Bacteria > Actinomycetota > Actinomycetes > Mycobacteriales > Mycobacteriaceae > Mycobacterium. The sequence continues at coordinate 13,020 of DASRJA010000136.1, forward strand.
GCTGCCTGTGCTCTGAACGAAGCCACAGCGCCGAACGCCGCCAGCACGGCGAACACGGCGAACAACCACCGCGCCGGCGTCGCATCTCCGGTATCCGTGAGATTCACCGCCACGCCCGCCAGTCCCGCGCCGAAGGCACCGCAGATCAATTGGACGGTGTTGATCGCCGCGGCCGCCGCCGGCCCTTCGGCCGGATCGTCGACGCAACACATCGCCCACGCCGATAGATGCGGCCACGCAATACCGACCCCGGCCCCGGTGATCATCAGCGCCGCCGCCCATACCGCGACCAACCACAGGGCCGCATCCGCGAACTGGGTCAGCGCACCGAGAGCCAACCCCGTGGCCATCACCAGCGGTGCGACCGCCACCGTCCGCCTGATCACCCGCTCGCTGCTCAGCGACGCGCTGCTGATCTCGCCGACAGTCCAGCCGATCGCGAGCCCTGCACCGAGGAATCCGGCCGCGACGGGCGTCAGGTGGGCCAGCCGCTGGCCGAACAGCGGCACGTACATGTCGACCATCGTGGCGGCCATCAGCACGCCGAGGGTCAAATAGATCCATTTGAGCGGCCCGGAGCAGAAGGTGCTCGGCGGCAGCACGGACGCCGTCAGCCGGCGGTCGACGTAGGCGAACACGGCGACGAGTGCCGCTCCGAGAGCCAACAACGCAGTGGTCGCCCAAACGTCGTGCGGGATCCCGGCCACACTGACGGCGAGTGCGACGGCGCCAAGCAGCAGCAGTGACCACACGGGAATCGGTGTGCGCGTGTCTTCGACGTCGGCCGCGCGTCGCGCGGGCAGGGCGATGGGTACCAGAATCGCCATCGCCGCGGTCAACACCACCAGAATCCCGAACGCCCAACGCCACGAGCTGAATTGGGCGAACAGCCCGCCCGCGGCCGGACCGACCAGCGTGCCGACACCCCACATCGCCGACACCAGAGCCGAGGCCTTCGTCCATAACGTGCTTGGCAAGGCGGTGTTGATCACCGCGTAGCCCAGCCCCGCGAGCAGGCCGCCGGCCGCGCCCTGCACGGTGCGCCCGACCAACATGATCTCCATGGTCGGCGCGGCCGCACATGTCAGGCTGCCCACGCCGAACACGCTGAGACCCAACAGGTATGACCACCGCGGGCCAAGCCGCATCAGTAGCGAGTGGACGGTCGTCGCCGCTACGACAGAGGCAACCAGGTAGACCGTGGTCACCCACGCGTAGAACCGCTGACCGCCGATGTCTGCCACCGCGCTGGGCATCAGGCTGATGGTGAGGAATTCGTTCGTCGCATACAGCGCGACACCGCCGGCGAGCACGGTGGAGGCCCCGAGGTTCTTCGGGCCTAGCAGCTCACGCCAGCTACCCCGGATGATCGTCGCGGTGTCGGTCACGCCGCTCACGTTAGGAGCTCAACCGCTGTTGAGGTCAAGTCTTATAACACTGTCGATGAAATGCCGTACCGCCGGGCGATCGTTGGTCGTCGACACCACCATTGCGATACGCGCTTCGGGATGCGCGTCGGCCAGTTCCCGGTACACGACGCCGTCGAGCCCGATGCTGTTGATCGACCGCGGCACCAGCGCGACACCGAGTCCGGAGGCGACCAGGCCGACCACCGTCGGCATCGCGGTGCACTCGTACGCCACCGCTGGCGTGAATCCCACCCGGGTGCAGGCACGGGTCAGCTCGTCGTGGAAATCGGGCGCCGAATCGCGGGGAAACAGCACGAACGGTTGATCCCGTAAGTCCCTGAGCCGCAATCGTTCTCGTCGGGACAAGTCGCTTGTGGCCGGCAGCACAGCGACGACGGGCTCGTGCCACACCGGATACACGACCAGTCCGGCCGTCGTCGCCGGTGGCCGAACGAATGCGACATCGAGCCGCTGGTCGTGCACCGCACGGATGTGCTCGCCGCTCGACCCCTCGACAAGTCGGAGCGCGACGTCAGGCGCCGTTGCCCGCCACGGCGGAACGATCCGCGGCAGGATGGCCAGCGCCGCGGAGCCGAGGAATCCGACGCGCAGCAATCCCGCGCGGCCGGCGGCCGCGGTGCGGGCGGCATTCTCCGCAAGGTCGGCCTGCGCCAAGGCCTCGCGGGCGTGCCTGAGCATCGCGTGGCCCGCCTCCGTCAGCTCGACCTTGCGACGGTTGCGTTCGAACAGCGTCGCGCCGACCTGCCGTTCGAGTCGCTGAATCTGCTGGCTCAGCGGCGACTGAGCGATGTGCAGCCGCTCGGCTGCGCGACCGAAGTGAAGCTCCTCGGCCACGGCCACGAAGGACCGCAGGTGCCGCAACTCCATAAGACGTTTACCATATCACCGCCTACCTACTTTGTCTGGAAACCGGCATAGAGATCGGTAAGGCTGGAGCCATGAACCCGAGAAACGAAGCCGACGTCATTGTGGTCGGGGCCGGATCCGCGGGAGCGGTGGTGGCGTCTCGGCTCACGGAAAATCCTGGCCGGACGGTGCTGTTGATCGAAGCCGGGCCGGATTTCGGGACCGGCGTCGAGACCCAGCCGCAGGACATCATCGACGCGGAGGACTCGACCGCCACCGCATTCGATTGGCAGCACACCGGCACGCCGTCGGGCCTGCACCGCGAAATACCCCTCTACGCAGGCAAGGTCGTCGGCGGCAGCTCGGCCACCAATAACGTCATGGCATTGCGCGGCGACCCCGCGGTGTACGACAGCTGGGCGATCGACGGATGGTCATTCAAGGACCTGCTGCCCGCCTTCTGCCGGCTCGAGCGCGATATGGATTACAGCGACAGGGCGTGGCACGGCGATGCCGGTCCGGTCAGGATCCGCCGTCACGTCGCCGGCCCCGTCCACGCAGCGTTTCTGAACGTCGCTGCGACACAAGGACATCCGTCGGTCGATGACCACAACCGACCGTCGGCAGTTGGTGCTGGTGCACTGCCGCTGAACCAGATCAACGGAGTTCGCCAGTCGACCACACTGACATACCTCAGGGTTGCCAGGACACGGCCGAATCTGTGGGTTCGCGCGAACGCGACCGTGGACCGCGTCCTACTCGACCATGGTTCAACCCGCGGTGTTCGCCTGGCCAATGGCGCAGAGATCCACGCTGATTCGGTGATCCTCAGTGCTGGCGCATTGGGCAGCCCGGCGATCCTGTTGCGCTCCGGTATCGGCCCGGCCGAAGACATACGCACACTCGGTATTCCGGTGGTTGCGGATCGGCGGGGTGTCGGCGAGAACCTGCACGACCACCCGCTGCTGCGCATGACGTTCAGCACTGACGGGGAACGCGCACGGCCAGTGCGACAAACGGTGCTCACCGCTCGCACCGGCACCGACGCCGCGCCTGATTTGCAGCTATTTCCCAGCGGGCCGACACCGGCCGACGACGGTGCCGTGCTCACCATGCTGGTCGCGCTGTTGACACCGCGGTCGCGCGGGCGCATGCGGTTGACGGCGGCAGATCCGTTGGCGCCGTTGGACATCGACCCGGGTCATCTCGAGGATCGCGCGGATCTGCCCCGCGTCGTCGCTGGCGTCGAACTGGCCCGAGAGCTCCTCACGAGCCCGCCCCTCGCGCGATACATCCAGGCGGCCGCGCCAGATACCCGGTCGCTGATGTCGGAGCAGGGTGTGAACTTGCGATCCGCGATCGTCGACCAGCTGAACACGTACCACCATCCGGTCGGCGCCTGCCGGATGGGCCCGCCCGACGACGACATGGCGGTGGTCGACCCGGCCGGAAGCGTCTATGGGGTCACGGGTTTGTCGATTGTGGATGCGTCGATCTTCCCGACCATCCCCAGCGCGAACACGAATCTCCCGACGCTGATGGCGGCCGAGCACCTAGCACCGGCACTGACTACTTGAGGCCCGCGGCGTCCATGCCGCGCAGTTCCTTTTTCAGGTCATGGATCTCGTCACGGATGCGCGCCGCCAACTCGAACTGCAAATCCCTTGCGGCGGCCATCATCTGCTCGGTCAGATCCTTGATGAGGTCGGCGAGTTCGGCGCGCGGCATGTTCGTGGTGTCGCGCCCCTCGATGATGCCCGCGCTGACGGCCCGGCCCGGCTCCCCCTGGGCGCGGCGGCCACGCGAGGCGTTGCGGCCCGAGCCGCCGACCTCGACGTCGTCGGCCTCGCGGTACACCTGGTCGAGGATGTCGGCGATCTTCTTGCGCAACGGTTTCGGGTCGATGCCGTTGGCCTCGTTGTACGCGATTTGTTTCGCCCGGCGCCGGTCGGTCTCGTCGATCGCCTCCCGCATCGAGTCGGTGATGTTGTCGGCGTACATGTGAACCTCGCCGGACACGTTGCGGGCGGCGCGGCCGATGGTCTGGATCAGGCTGCGCACCGACCGCAGGAAGCCCTCCTTGTCGGCGTCGAGGATCGCCACCAGCGACACCTCCGGCAGGTCGAGACCCTCCCGGAGCAGGTTGATACCGACAAGCACGTCGTAGTCTCCGAGTCGCAGCTGGCGTAGCAGTTCGACGCGACGCAACGTGTCGACCTCCGAGTGCAGGTAGCGAACCCGGATGCCCATCTCCAGCAGATAGTCGGTGAGGTCCTCGGCCATCTTCTTGGTCAGCGTGGTGACGAGCACCCGCTCATCGCGTTCGGTGCGCTTGCGAATCTCACCGATCAGGTCGTCGATCTGGCCCTTCGTCGGCTTCACGATGACCTGCGGGTCGACCAGGCCCGTCGGGCGGATGACCTGCTCGACGAACTCACCGCCGGTCTGGCTCAGCTCATAGGGTCCGGGCGTCGCTGACAGATACACCGTCTGCCCGATCCGATCGGCGAACTCCTCCCAGGTCAGCGGCCTGTTGTCGATCGCCGACGGCAACCGGAAGCCGAAGTCGACGAGGTTGCGCTTGCGAGAGATGTCGCCCTCGTACATCCCGCCGATCTGCGGCACCGTGACGTGCGATTCGTCGATGACGAGCAGGAAATCCTCGGGAAAGTAGTCGAGCAGCGTCGCCGGAGCCGAACCCGCAGGCCGAGCGTCGATGTGGCGCGAGTAGTTCTCGATACCCGAGCAGAACCCGACCTGGCGCATCATCTCGACGTCGTAGTTGGTGCGCATCCGCAGCCGCTGCGCCTCCAGCAGCTTGCCCTGGCCCTCCAGTTCGGACAGCCGCTCCTCGAGTTCGGCCTCAATGGTCGAGATCGCGTGTGCCATCCGCTCCGGTCCGGCCACGTAATGCGTGGCCGGGAAAACGCGCAGGGAATCGACCTTGCGCACCACGTCGCCGGTCAGCGGGTGCATGTAGTACAGCGACTCGATCTCGTCGCCGAAGAATTCGATGCGCACAGCCAGTTCCTCGTACGACGGGATGATCTCGACGGTGTCGCCGCGGACGCGGAACGCGCCACGGGTGAACGCCAGGTCGTTGCGGTTGTACTGGACGTCGACCAGCAGCCGCAGCAGCGCATCCCGTGGCACCTCCTGGCCGACCTGCAGCTCGACCGAGCGGTCCAGGTACGACTGCGGTGTGCCGAGGCCGTAGATGCAGGACACCGACGCGACCACAACGACGTCGCGGCGGGACAGCAGGCTCGACGTCGCCGAGTGCCGCAGCCGCTCTACGTCGTCGTTGATCGAGCTGTCCTTCTCGATGTAAGTGTCGGTCTGCGCGATGTACGCCTCGGGCTGGTAGTAGTCGTAGTACGAGACGAAGTACTCGACGGCGTTGTGCGGCAACATCTCTCGCAGTTCATTGGCCAGCTGTGCGGCCAGCGTCTTGTTCGGCGCCATCACCAGGGTGGGCCGCTGCAGCCGCTCGATCAGCCACGCGGTGGTCGCCGACTTACCGGTGCCGGTCGCGCCGAGCAACACCACGTCGCGCTCTCCCGCCTTGATGCGGCGCTCGAGTTCCTCGATGGCGGTCGGCTGGTCACCGGCCGGCGCGTGCGGGCTGACCACCTCGAAGCGGCCGCCGACCCGGACGATCTCGTCGACGGCGCGGTACTCCGAGTGCGCTAGCACGGGGTGTTCGGTAGCGAAAGCCATGTTCACCAGGGTAGAACCCGGCACCGACATGCGTGATTCCCGCGGCTAGGCCCCGATGAAGCGGGCGGGACGACGTTCGATGAACGACAGCATGCCCTCGGCCCCGTCCTTCGTCCGGAACAAGGCCACGACGTCGTCGACAAACCGGCCCTCGGCGGCCTGCTCCCCCTCGCGGTTCGCGCGCTGGGCGGCGGCGAGCGTCGTGCGCACCGCCAGCGGCGCCGACCGCGTAGCGATCCGTTCTGCCAGTTCAACGGCGCGGTCGAGCTGGTCGCCCGGTGCCACGACCTCCTGCACCAGCCCGATTCGCAGGGCCTCGGGGGCGTCGAATTCGTCGCCGGTCAACAGCCAGCGCATGGCGTTGCCCCAGCCCGCCTCGCGCGGCAGCCGCGTGGTCGCCCCACCGAAGGGATAGATGCCGCGCTGGACCTCGAGCTGCGCGAAGCGCGCGTCCGCGCTGGCGATGCGAACGTCGGCGGCCAGTAAGAGCTCGATGCCGAGCGTCAAACACCAGCCCTGAACCGCCGCGACGACAGGCTTTGTCCACGGTCGTCCGTCGTTGCGCCAGGGATTGCGGGCGTCGTCCGGCCAGTCCAGTGACCCTTCCATCAGGCGTGGTCCGACTTCGGCGAGATCGAGCCCGGCGGTGAAGTGGTCGCCATTGGCGTACAGCACGCCAACGCGTAGGTCGTCGTCGCGTTCCAGGCGCTCGTATGCGCGGCCGAGCTCGTCCAGCATTTCGACGTTGAAGGCGTTTCGTTTTGCGGGTCTGTTGAGTCCGATCCGAAGAACGTGGTCCTGTTGGTCGACTATGACACTTGGCATAGTTGCGAGCCTAAACTATGATGACCGTCATAACCAGCGATAGCCGGAAACGGATGATCCAAAGCGCCGCTTTGCTGTTCAGGGAGCATGGCTACAGCGGCACGGGCTTTCGCGACGTCATCGAGCACAGCGGCGCGCCACGCGGTTCGATCTACCACCACTTCCCTGGCGGCAAGGAACAGCTTGCGGCCGACACGGTGGCGTGGGCCGCCGCGGTGATCGAGCGACGGATAGAACGCGCCGCGCGGGCCGGCAACCCGCTCGTCGCGCTCAGCATGTTTATTGACGCGTGGCGAGAGGTGCTAGAGGACAGCAACTTTCGCGCCGGCTGCCCGATCGTTGCTGTCGCGGCCGAGGCCGACGCGGGATCGACCGCCATCGCAGCGGCGGCCGTCGCGTTCGGCCGCTGGCAGGACCTCATCGCACACGCGCTGCTCCGCGCGGGCGTTGGCCGCACGGATGCCCGGCGACTGGCCACCCTCGTGATTGCGTCCATCGAAGGCGCGATCCTGCTCTGCCGCGCCCGCCGCGACATCCGGCCGCTGCGCGACGTCCATCGCGCGCTCGAGGCGACGCTGCGTACTGCCATTTCATGGCACGGCCGACCGGTGGAGTGATCCAACCGGCGGCCTATGCTGAGATATCCACGCTCCCAAGCACGAAACATTCGACCTGGTCGCCCGCACCAACACCGATCCGAAGGGCATCGTGCGGGCCGTCGACGTCTACACCGTCGAGCCGTGGGGCCTCTACATGGCGCGGCCGACGCCGGGCCGGGCGCAGTTTCACTACATGGAGTCATGGCTGTTGCCCTCTTTGAGCCTGCGCGCCACGGTGTTCCACTTCAACCCCGGCTACGAACTCGACCAGGACTATTACCTCGACGTCGGCCTGTACACCGCGGGCGCGACCGCATGGCATGCCGAAGACCACTATCTGGATCTTGTCGTCCGAACCGACGTCGGCGTGGAGTTGTCGGACGTCGACGAGCTGCTGACGGCCGTGCGGCACGGCCTGCTCACCCCAGAAACGGGTGAACACGCGGTGCAAACCGCGGTGAGCGCGATCGAGGGGCTGTCCAGGCACGACTATGACCTCAATCGCTGGCTTGCCGACAACGGCATGGCGCTGACCTGGCGCGGGGCGTAGCGCGTATCCGGGGCGGGTATGCCCCGGTTATGACCTTGAAGGAGTACCGCAACAAGCGGCGGTCGGGCCGCAGCCCTGAGCCACGCGGACGTCGTCGCCGGGCCCGCAAGCAGCCCCGCTTCGTCATCCAGCACCATGCCGCCAGCACCGACCACTACGACTTCCGTCTGGAGATCGACCGTGTGCTTGTGTCGTGGGCGGTGCCGAAAGGGCCGTCGACCAATCCGAAGGACAAGCGGATCGCGCGCCGCACCGAGGACCACCCGATGGAGTACGAAACGTTCGAGGGCATCATTCCGAAGGGCGAGTACGGCGCCGGCCGCGTCATCGTCTGGGACCGCGGCACGTACACTACCGAGCGCGACATGGCCGAGGCGCTGGAGCGCGGACATCTGTCGTTCCAGCTGGACGGCGAGAAGCTCCACGGCGGCTACGCGCTCACCCGGCTGCGCCAGGGTAAGGACGAGGCATGGCTGCTGGTCAAGAAGGCCGACGATGACGCCGACGCGCGACGCAAACCCGTACGCAGCCAACCGGAATCGGTGCTGTCGGGCCGCACCCTCGACGAGTTGTCGTGAAGGTTCCCCAGTGGCGGGCACCGACCCTGGCCACGTTGACCAATGAGCGCTTCTCCGATCCGGAGTGGATCTTCGAACGCAAACTGGACGGGGTGCGCGGGCTGGCGTTCCGCGACGGCAAGCATGTGCGACTGATGTCCCGAAACCGACTGTCGCTCAACGGAACCTACCCTGAGATCGTTGAGGCACTTACGAGCCAGGACACCCCACGGTTCGTCGCCGACGGCGAGATCGTGGCATTCGAGGGCCGGCGTACCAGCTTCGGCCGGTTGCAGGGCCGCTCGGGCATCACCGATCCGGACCAGGCCCGCGCCTCCGGCATACCTGTCTTCTACTACGTGTTTGATCTGCTGCACCTCGACGGCAACGACACTACCCAGCTGCCGCTGATCGAGCGGAAACGGCTGCTGCGCAACGAGTTCCAGTTCGCCGATCCGCTGCGCTACACCACCCACCGGGTCAAGGACGGCGAGGCCGCCTACCGCGCAGCATGCGAACGCGGCGACGAAGGTGTGATCGCCAAACATGCGGATTCCCCGTATGAGGGCGGGCGCTCGACGAACTGGCTGAAGTTCAAGTGCAGCCGCGACCAGGAATTCGTGGTCGTCGGCTACACGAGCCCCAAGGGCAGCCGGATCGGGCTCGGCGCACTGCTGCTCGGCTACCACGACGACGGCGATCTGGTCTACGCGGGCAAGGTCGGCACTGGCTTCGACACCGCGACCCTTCGCGGCCTGCACGAGCGGTTGTCGCCCACCGACCAGAAGGCGCCACCGATCACCAAGGGCCTTGCCCGCGAGCCGGGTGCCCATTGGGTGCGTCCGACGTTGGTGGCGCAGGTGGCGTTCAGCGAGTGGACCCGCGACGGCAAGCTGCGCCACCCGCGATATGTCGGTTTGCGCACCGACAAGAGCCCCGACGACGTGGTGAGGGAGACGCGCTGATGCCGGTCAAGGTGGAGATCACCCATCCGGACCGAGTGCTGTTCCCCGACGACGGCATCACCAAGGGCGATGTGGTCGACTACTACGCCGAGGTGGCCGCGGTGATGGTGCCGCATCTCAAAGGGAGGCCGCTGACGCTGTGGCGGTATCCCCGCGGAATTGATCAGCACGGCTTCGTCCAGCAGGACTTCGGCGGCGCAATGCCGGACTGGATGGGTGCGGCCGAGGTCGCCAAGGAAGGCGGGACCGTCGTGCATCCCGTTGCCGACCGCCGCGACGCCCTGGTGTGGCTGGCCAACCAGAACTGCGTCACCCCGCACGCCTGGCTGTCGCGGCGTGACCGCCTCGACGTACCCGACCTGATCGTCATCGACCTCGATCCCACCACGACCGACTTCGCGCCTGTGCGGGCGGCGGCCCGCGCCTGTGCGGACGTCCTGGACGATCTCGGTTTGACGTCGTATCTGAAGACGACGGGGTCGCGCGGCCTGCACGTCGTGGTGCCAATCAGCCGTGGCCCCGACTACGACGCGGTTCGACAGTTCGCGCGCGATGTCGCCGAC
>DASRJA010000137.1:0-3342 GCA_035649695.1 Mycobacterium sp.
ATCCGCGAGCTGATCGTTCCACCCTGCACGGGGACAGTCAGCGTCGAATGCGTCCGATCGTACGCTCCGGCCGTGGTCGGAAAATTCTCGGATGTCGTGTAGCCGGAGACGATGACGGAGTCGGTGGCATCCATGACGACCACCCGGGCGCTCTCGTCCCCGCCTCTCTGCGAGCCGGGGAGGCTCGGGTCGAAGATCGGAGCCGCGCCCAGGAACGTCGAGAACACCATCGCGCTGCCCGAGGAATTGAATCGCGTGACGAAGGCATCCCATCCTCGATTGATCGTCGCGGAGGGCTCGTTGAATGTCGGCTGAAACGCGCCAGGAGTCGTCGGGAAGTTGGCGGCGTTGGTTTCGCCGACGACGACAGGGGCGCTCGTGGCATCGAGGGTCAGGCCGAAGGCATACGAAACATTACCGTTGGTGCCGCCGAATAGCGTCGCGTAAACGAGGGCGGTCCCGGTGGAATTGAGCCGCGCCACGAAGGGGATCAACGGACTCGCGCCGAGACTGCCTGCCGGCGCGGTCGGGAAATCGCTGGACCACGTGTGTCCCGCGACCACCACGTCGCCCGAACCATCGCGTGCCAGCGCCAGCCCGTGGATCTCTTCGCGGTTCGAGCCTCCGAGGAAGGTGGACCACTCCAGCCCCGGGTCGATCACGAGGGCGAGCCGAGAATTGTGGTCGGGAACCTCGAAGCCGAAGCGCTGTGCGTCGATGATCCGGAACCGGGACGCTTTGGCCCGCGTTTCACCGGACTCGAGCACCTCCGAGGTCCTCGGTGGCGTCTGCCGGACCGATCCGGTCGGGGTATCCAGCGTCAACGAGCCGTCGCTTTCCAGCGCGAGCCGAGATGCCCCGTCCGCGCGTATGACGACCTGCTCGAGATTGGCTCCCGGGAGGAGCAGCACATCGTATTCGAGCCGTCCCCCTTCCTCGCGCACGCGCACATCGACGCCGTCGTAGATCTCACGGTACAGCACGCCGCTGTAGGCCGGGACATTCGATCGCCACCGCGTGGCGTCGTTCCCGAGGAAGAAGTTGTAGTAGCCGCTCCGCCTGTTTTCGCCGATGAGCCGTGCGTCCTTGCTCACGGCGCCTTCGAAGGCCAGGACCATGGAGCTCGATCGATCCTTACCGACGCGGAGTCGGATGGCGTCGCTCTCGAAGCTCGCGACCGTGGCTCCCTTCCACGCCACGAACCTGGCCGGTCCATCCCACTGGCCGCGGTTCTCGACGAAGTCCGCCGGGAGCCCGGCCAGCATCGAGGATGCAGAATCGAGAGGGAGCCGGCCGAAACGGAGCGTGGCAGATGTCGCGGTGGGGGGGCCCGCGCTCGCGGCCTGGCTGAACAGGGTGACCGCCAAGAGGCCGAAGACGAGCAGAATCAGAGAAGGGTGTCTCACGTTCATGAGGACCTCCCGATCGGACGGAATGCGACGCGCCTTAGTTTTTCACCTCGACACGTCGGACGGACGACCAGGTGCCCGGGTTGCCCGCCGAGTCGTTGGCTCGCACGCGCCACCACATCTGGCGCGTCGGCAGCGTGCTGTTGGAATACGTCGACGGCGTCACCGTCTGGCTCACGATCTGCGGCGCCGGGAAGGTGTCCTGGTCGTCGATCTGAATCGTGTAGCTCGTTGCACCCGTCACGTCGCTCCAGTCGAACACGATGTTCTGACCCGGCAGGAAGCGGGCGTCGGCGGCCGGGCTGCTGAGCGTCGGCGCGGGCAGCGGACCCGTGGGAACCGGCGTGACCGTCAGCACCACCGTGCGGCTCACCGTGTTGTAGGTCGCCGTGAGCGTCGCGCTCGTGCTGGCGGCGACAGTGCTCGTGCTGACGGTGAAGCTCACCGTCGTCGCTCCCGCCGCGACCAGGACGCTCGCCGGCACGCTGGCCGAGTTCGAGCTGCTGCTCAGGCTCACCACGGCGCCCCCGCTCGGCGCCCCGCTCGTCAGCGTCACCGTGCCTTGCGCCGTGTTGCCGCCGGTCACGCTCGTCGGGCTCACGCTCAGTGCCGACAGGCTCGCCGCAGGAGGCGGCGGCGTGACGGTGAGCGTCGCGGTCCGGCTCACCGTGTTGTAGGTCGCCGTGAGCGTCGCGCTCGTGCTGGCGGCGACAGTGCTCGTGCTGACGGTGAAGCTCGCCGTCGTCGCTCCCGCGGCGACCGTGACGCTCGCCGGCACGCTGGCCGAGCCCGAGCTGCTGCTCAGGCTCACCACAGCGCCCCCGCTCGGTGCCCCGCTCGTCAGTGTCACCGTGCCTTGCGCCGCGGCACCCCCCACCACGGAGCTCGGGCTCACGCTCAGGGCCGACAGGCTCGCCGTGGCCGGCGCCGTCTGGGCCGTGAACCGGCGCGACGGCGAGAACGGACCCGCCACCCCGGCCGAGTTGATGCCCCGCACGCGCCACCAGAGCTGCTGCGCCGGCAGCCCGGTGATCGTCGCCTGGGACACCCCGACCGTCTGGCTCAACGTCAGCGGCGTGGTGAAGTTGCTGGAGTTGTCGATCTGGATGTTATAGGTCGTTGCGTTCGCCGCATCGGTCCAGTCGAACGTGATCGGCTGCGAGACGGTGGCTTGATTTGCCGGACTCAGCAGGCTCGGCGCCGACGGGGCCGGCGGCGGCGCGGGATTCACCGTCAATGTGGCCGTTCGCGACACCCCTCCCATCAAGGCCGTGATCGTGGCCGAGGTGGAGACCGTCACCGAAGATGTCGTGACGGTGAACGTGCGGCTGGTCGCCCCTGAGGCCACCGTGACACTGGCCGGCACGCTCACGGCGCTCGAATTGTCGGACAGCGACACGACGGCTCCTCCGGCAGGGGCCGCGGCGCTCAAGGTCACCGTTCCGGTCGAGGAGTTGCCTCCTGCCACGCTGGTCGGGTTGAGCGATAGCGTGGAGAGAGTGACTCCCGGGGATCCCGACGGAGTGAGCGTCAGCGTGGCGCTTTGCGTGACATTCTCGTAGGTGGCGGAAATCACCACGGTCGCCGTTGTGGAGACTGGAGCGGTATTGACCGTGAACGTGGCGCTGGTCTGACCCGCTGGCACTGTGACGGTGGTCGGCACCACGGCCAGGAGAGTGTTGCTGCTGGCGAGATCGACGACCGCATTCCCCGTCGGCGCGGCCGCGCGCAAGGTCACGGTTCCGGTCGAGGGGTTGCCGTTGGAGACGCTGCCGGGGTTCAAGGCCACCGAGGAGACCGCCCTGGAGACGACCAGAAACAGCGTCTCGCTGACGGTGGTGCCGCCCGACGACGCGGTGATGACGACCGGCGTGGTTGCCGTGACGGCAGCGGTGTTGACCGTGAAGGTCGCACTGGTCTGACCCGCCGGCAC
>DASRJA010000138.1:0-22527 GCA_035649695.1 Mycobacterium sp.
GAGTGGTATGACGAGCTCGTCCGGCTCACCGACAGCCCCATTGTGAGGCTCAATCGCGCCGTCGCCGTCGGTGAGGCAGACGGACCGCAGGCGGGGCTTGCCGCGCTCGCCGAACTCGACCCGACGCTCCCGCGGTACACCGCTTCGGACGCCTACCTTCACGAGCGGGCCGGCGATATCGACACGGCGACAAAGCTTTACGTGGAGGCAGCCGCACAGGCGCAGAACCTAGCCGAGCGTAACCACCTCACGCTGAAAGCGGCGACCCTGCGCCAGCGCCTCTCGGGTGAAGGTGGCTGAACGCCAAGACGTCAGCCTGCCAGGCTCGCCGCAGGTCGGGAGACTGGCTTGATGTGGGCGAAACCACTGCGGGCGTTCCAAGTGGGAAATCCTCGTACGAGCCACGTGGGGCCGTGGAGTTGGATGCGCCCGTCGCGGGTGGCTTCGGCCCAGGTTTGTTGGCCTGCATGCCATTTCACAAAAGCTTCGGCGTCCGCGGTGATGTAGAGATCCTCGTCAAGGCCGGGGCAAGTCTTGCAGATCTCGGGGTCTCCGTGCTCGATCAACAACCAGTAACGCTCGGTGCGTGGGCCGCCGGTGAAGTCGAAGCGGATGACGACGCGTCGCTCGGGGAGACGGTCTCGACGGAGCATGTTGCACATTGACCACAGAGCCACAAACGGATCGAGGTGCTCGGGCGCGATCTCAAGCCAGTGCGCACCCCACTCGCCAAGCGACTTACATACCGTGAACAGGTCTTGACCCGCGGGTGTCAGCTCGTAATGCCGTCCGTGCCCACCTGGCTTGGTTGCCGACTCGACGATGCCGAGCCGTTCCAGATGCTTGAGCCGCTGCGAGAGCAGCGTGCGGGATAGCCCGGGTGCGCCCTCAAGGATCTGATTGAAGCTTCCGCAGCCCAGGTACAGATTGCGGATGATCAGCGGCGTCCAGCGCTCGGCGAAGATCTCGGCGCCGCGTGCAATGGGACAGTACTGGCCGTAAGTCCGCACGACACCAGTGTCACAAACCTGCTCTCGGCGGGGAAGTCCAGATTCTTGACTTCACGGCCGCGGTCTACAGCGGTGTGATGAGCCTCGATACGAGGAGGCAACCGCGATGGAGATCAACGGATTCCGGGGCCAATTAATCACGCCTGACGACGCCGACTACGACACTGCCCGGGCCGTATGGAACGGTGCCGTGGACCGCCGCCCCCGACTGATCGCCCGATGCGGCGGGACCGCCGATGCGGCCGCGGCCGTGCGATTCGCCCGCGACCACGACCTGGAGATCGCCATCCGGGGCGGGGGCCACAACGTGGCCGGAAGCGCAGTGTGCGACGACGGAATCGTCATCGACCTCTCGGCGATGCGGGCCGTATGCGTCGACCCTGTCGCCCGCACGGCCCTGGTGCAGGGTGGTGCGCTGTGGGGCGACGTCGACCACGAGACGCAGACCTACGGTCTGGCCACCACCGGCGGCATCGTCGGCCACACCGGTGTCGCCGGGCTGACCCTCGGCGGTGGCCTGGGCTTTCTGATGCGCAAGCACGGGCTCACCATCGACAACCTGCTGGCCGCCGAGGTGGTCGCCGCCGATGGCAGCATCATCCGGGCGTCCGCGGACGAAGACCCCGACCTGTTCTGGGGGCTGCGAGGCGGCGGCGGCAACTTCGGCGTCGTCACCACGTTCCGTTTCGCGTTGCACCCCGTCGGCCCGACCGTGATGGCTGGACCGATCTTCTGGGCGGCCGATGACACCGTCGCCGTGCTGCGCTTCTACCGGGACTTCACCGCCGAAGCGTCCGACGAGCTCGGCACCGTCGTGAGGCTCGGCACCATCCCTCCGCTGCCGGTCATCCCGGAGGACCTGCACTGGCGTCCCGCCATCGCCGTCGCCTGCTGCTACGTCGGCGCCGTCGAAGACGGCGAGCGGGCGGTGCGGGCCCTCCGCGGGCTTGGGGCACCGCTCGTGGACCTGCTGGCGCCCACCCAATACGCGGGCTTCCAGGGCGCCCTCGACGACACCGTTCTCCACGGGTGGCACTACTACTGGAAGTCCACGAACCTTGCCGGCCTCTCCGACTACACCATCGACGTCGTCGCCGATCACGCGTATGCCGCCACCTCGCCGCGGTCGTACTCAGCGATGTTCCACATGGGTGGCGCCGTCGCCCGCGTGCCCGACGACGCGACCGCCTACGGGAGTCGCGACGTGGCACACAACATCATCATCGACGCGGTGTGGCTCCCCGAAGAGTCCGGGAACCACGCTTCCACCGAAACTGCTTGGGCCCGAGCATTTCTCAATGCTCTTCAGCCACATCGCACAGACAGTGTCTACGTCAACTTCCTCGATTCCGACGATGACGCCTGCCGCCTCAAGGAGGCGTACGGAGATCACACCTACCAGCGGCTCGCCGAGGTCAAGGCGAAGTACGACCCCGACAACGCCTTCCATCACAACAGGAACATCCGTCCCGCTTGAGCACCGTTGCGCGTCGGTTTTGAGCCGCGGGCGTGCGGAAACACTGATGGCATGAACCGGTCCATTCGTGGTTTCGCCGTGCGTGACCGACGTTCTTCTGGGACGTGTTCTAATGGCCCACATCGATAGCGTCGGGCGGTCTCCCCGCCTTCCGATGCCGCGGTTACCGAAGGTCCCCGCGCTGGCCCCAGTCGGCCAGATTCCGGACGGCGCAGTTGTCGACCTTCCCGGGCGAGGAAGCACCTACGTATTCGATTCGGGACCCTCCGACGGGCCGACCTACGTCCTGTTGCACTCGCTGGCGTGCACCGGACTGATGACGTGGTATCCCGCGCTGGACATGGTGCGTGAGTTCGGCAGAGTGGTCATCTTCGACCAGCGATGCCACGGGCAAGGCATCTCCCCACCGCGCATGCTGCTCGAGGACTGTGCCGACGATGTAGCCGCATTGGCCGACGTCCTCGACATCTCGAGCTTCGTGCCAGTCGGCTATTCCATGGGATCGCTCATCGCTCAGCTGGTTTGGAAGCGCCACCGCGATCGGGTCGACGGGCTCGTGTTGTGCGCCGCGGCGGCCGCAGTCAGTCGCGCCCGCTATGAACGCGTGGCCACGGGAATGTTTGCGGCCCTTATCGAGACCCTCAGCCCGGCGCCGCGTCGCTGTGAGCCTGCAGCCGGAGTGATGGGCGGGCTCTTTCGCGACCACCAATGGGTCCTAGGCCAACTCCGCGCGACATCGCCGGGAGGCATCACGCGCGCGATCGCCGAAGTTGTCCGGTTCGATTCGACGGCATGGGCCAGCGAGATCGACGTGCCCACAGCGGTTGTGGTGACGATGAAGGATCGGGCATTTGGTGTTCAGCGGCAGAAGTGGCTGGCGAATCGAATACCGGAAGCGGAGATGGTGACAGTCGATGCCGGCCATAGCGGGTGCACCCTACAGCCGGCCGCGTTCGTCCCCGGTCTGCGGCAAGCCATTGAATCGGTACAACGCCGACTTCCGTTCTCGCGCTATGGAAAACGCACCGCTAAGTAACTAAACCTATGCCACCGGTTCTAGGGAGGAGCGGCCGGTGAAACGACTCAGTGGTTGGGATGTACTGCTGTTGTCCAGCGAGACTCCCAACGTCCACCAACACACCCTGAAGGTCGCGGTCGTCGACACCGAGGGGTTCCAGGGCGAGCCGACATTCGAGGCGTTCCGCGAGGTGTTCCGCAGCAGACTCCCGGTCCTCGATCCGTTGCGGTTCCAGCTCGTGGGCACTCCGTGGCGGCTGCATCGTCCGATGTGGCGCGAAAACGCCGAGGTGAATCTCGATTACCACCTGCGGCGGGTTCCCGTGCCGGCCCCGGGTGGCCGCAGAGAACTCGACGCCGTAGTCGGTGCGGTCGCCAGCACACCACTGGATCGCCGATACCCGATGTGGCAGTTGCATTTTGCCGAGGGTCTCGCCGAGCGACGCATCGCGGTGATCGGAAAGGTGCATCACGTCCTGGCAGACGGTGTCGCGTCAGCGAATCTCATGGCGCGTGCAATGGAGTGGCCTGGCTCGCAACCGCTCGAGCAGGAACCTCTGCCGTCCGCGCCCCCGCCAGCGACAGCCGAACTCCTCAAGTTCGCGGTACGCGACCACGTAACGCGGCTGCGCACGTTGCCGTCTGCGATCCGCGATGGAGTGGTTGGTGCCTACCGACTGCAGCGGCGTTCGCGGCAACGCCATCGGCACCCTGACCTGGCCGACCGGTTCGATCCGCTGCCGACCTTCCTCAATCACAAGCTCTCACCAGCGCGGACTTTCGCCAGCGCTACCCTGCCGCTCGCCGATGTCAAAGCGATCAGCAAGAAGCTCGACGTCACCATCAACGACGTGGTGCTGACGATTGCCGCAGGGGGTCTGCGCCGGCTGTTGTTGAACTACGGTGAATCCGCCGACGGGCCGCTCATCGCCTCGGTGCCGACCGCCACCAACGTTTCACCGGACCGGATCACCGGCAACGCCTTGGCCACGATGCTGGTATCGCTGCCTGTCCAGATCGACGACCCGATGGAGCGCCTCCGGTTGATCCGGACCTCAACTCGGATTGCAAAAGAGGATCACGAGTTGCTCGGTCCGACCCTGGTGGGTCAATGGTTGGAGTTCGTCCCACCGGCACTGACCCGCATGGTGTTCCGGTGGACGTCGCGGCGTGAGGCGCCCAACCAACTGTTCAACGTGATCGTGTCGAACGTCCCGGGGCCGCGGGAACGCGGTCGCATAGCCGGTGCAGTCGTGACCGAAATCTACTCAGTCGGACCTCTTGCCGCCGGTTCCGCGCTGAACGTCACCGTCTGGAGCTACGTCGACCAAATGAGCATCTCGGTGCTATCCGACGACTGCACATTCCGCGACACCCACGACGTGACCGAAGCCCTCGTTGCCGCGTTCACCGAGCTACGCGAAGGAGCAGCCGCCGCCGGGACGACCGACATCCCCCCGGCGACGCCGTAGGTGCGCTCACCTCCGGCCGGACCGCAGCTTGGACAGTGACGGGGGTCACATTCGTGGCTGTCACATCTCGCTGAGATCCGGTGTCCCAAGGGTGTACGCACTAACAACGCCACAGGAGTTCACGATGGAAGCTCGGCTGAACATGATCGAAAACCCGGTCGGAACCAAGATCTGGAAGTACATCGTCTCGGCAGGTAAGGCGGTTGCGGACTCGCCGCTACCGGCCACCACGCAAGAACTGGTGAAGATCCGCGCCAGCCAAATCAACGGCTGCAGTGGCTGCCTCGACATGCACACCAAAGAAGCCGCGCACGCCGGGGAGACCTCAACACGGCTCAACCTGATCGCGGCGTGGCGCGAGGCCAAGGTGTTCACCGACGCCGAGCGCGCTGCCCTTGAGCTGACGGAGCAGGGCACCCGCATCGCCGATGCGGCCGGCGGCGTCACCGATGACGCCTGGGCGAATGCCGTCAAGCACTATGACGAGGATCAGCTCGCCGCGTTGGTGTCGCTCATCGCGCTCATCAACGCCTTCAACCGCGGGAACGTCATCATCCAGCAACCGGCAGGCGACTACGAGGTCGGCCAGTTCGGATAGCGCATTTCACCGCGATTTGATCGCGGCACCGATAGGTTCACGCCGTAGTCGGGCTTTGCGGCGGGGGGATTTCAGATGAGCGGACCGACCACGCCGTCGACGGCCGAGCAAACGGCGGCCTTGACACCCGCGGGATCATGCAACTGGGGTTCGGGTTCTGGGCGTCGAAGACGCTGCTGAGCGCTGTCGAATTGAAAGTCTTCGGCACGCTCAGCGAGGCCGGACCATTGAACGCCGACGAACTCGGCGAGCGACTCGGCCTGCATCCGCGCGGCGCGCGAGATTTCTTCGACGCCCTGGTCGCGCTCCGCATGCTCGACCGCACCGGGGGCCGCTACTCAAACACTCCGGAGACCGACCTCTTCCTGGATCCCGCGAAGCCCACATATGTGGGCGGAGTACTGGAGATGTCGAACGCTCGCCTGTACACGTTCTGGGGGTCGCTCACCGAGGGTCTGCGAACGGGCCAGCCGCAGAGCGAGGTGAAGACGGGAGGCGACTTCTTCGAGACGCTGTACGCCGACCCCGAAAAACTCGCCCAGTTCACCGGCGCGATGACCGGGCTCAGCCGCGCGGCGGGCGACGCGATCGCCGCGAAGTTCCGCTGGCGCGACTACGGCAGCGTGATCGACATCGGGTGCGCGCAAGGAGCGGTCCCGGCCGCGATCGCGACGGCCCACAACCATTTGTCCGGCGGTGGTTTCGACCTGCCGCCCGTTGAACCCATCTTCAACTCCTATGTCACCCAGTTCGGCCTTGCCGACCGCCTCCGGTTCACGCCGGGCAACTTCTTCGACGACCCGCTGCCCAGCGCCGACGTGCTCATCATGGGCCACATCCTGCACGACTGGGAGCTGGACCAGAAGCGCCTCCTCCTGCAGAAGGCATACGATGCGTTGCCCACCGGCGGCGCATTGATCGTCTACGAAGCGATCATCGATGACGACCGGCGCCACAACGCATTTGGTCTCCTGATGAGTCTCAACATGCTGATCGAAGGACTCGGGTTCGACTTCACCGGACCAGACTGTCGAGGCTGGATGGCCGACGTCGGTTTCAGCGAGAGCTATGTCGAGCATCTGGTCGGCCCCGACTCGATGGTGGTCGGGATCAAGTAGGCCCAGGCCCTCCGCCGCGGTCAAGACCAGGTGATCCTCGCCACCGACGGCACTGCCTACGCATGGGCGATCGGGCTGGATCAGGGCGGCACCGGTATCGCATGGTGGTCGCCGGGATCCGGTGTCGTGCGGGTCATCGCCAAAGGTCGTCCTAGCGACACGTCGTTCCAGACCGGCACGACCGTCGTCGACACCCGTTCGGGTGCGGCGACGTACCTGCGCGAGTTAGTCGCGCATGCGGACGGCGGCACGATCGCGTTGAACTTGCGGGGCCCGGGCAAGTCCGAGTCGATCGCGGGTGTGGTCCGCGTCGACGCGCTGCCCCCGCTTTCCTGCTGAAACTGCAGCTCCTCAAAAAAGTTTTGGCGGCGGGATGAGTTCGCGATCGGCCAGCCGTTCTGGCGGTCAGGTAAGTCATAGACACAACGAAAGGCGCATCATGAAAATCGTCGTAATCGGTGGCACCGGCCTGATCGGCTCAAAGTTGGTGCATACCCTGACCGAACACGGTCACGACGCCGTCGCCGCGGCCCCGTCGACCGGTGTGAACACATTCACGGGCGAGGGCCTGCCAGAGGTTCTCGCGGGTGCCTCGGTGGTAGTCGACGTCTCGAATTCGCCGACGCTCGACGACGCGGCGATCGAGTTCTTCCGCACGGCGACCACGAATCTGCTCACGGCCGAGAAGGATGCCGGAGTTGGCCACCATGTCGCCCTTTCAGTGGTGGGCACCGATCAGCTGGCCCCGCAGAGCGGGTATTTCCAGGGGAAGCTCCTGCAGGAGAAGCTGATCGGCGGCGGTCCCATCCCTTACTCCATTGTGCATGCGACGCAGTTCTTCGAGTTCCTCAAGACCCTTGCCGACTCCGCGACCGTCGGCGACACGGTGCGGATGCCACCGGCCTACTTCCAGCCGATGGCCGCTGCCGACGTCGCGGAAGGGCTCGCCATCGCCGCGGTGAATGCTCCGGTGAACGGCATCACCGAAATCGGTGGGCCAGAGGCGTTTCTGCTTCCCGACCTGATCAGGACCGCGCTGACCGCTCGCGGGGATGCCCGCGAGGTCGTCGCTGATCCCAAAGCACAGTACTGGGGCATCGACATCGCAGAGCGCACCCTGGTTCCGGGCGAGGGCGCGAGGCTGTTCGATACTCGGTTCGAGGACTGGATCCTCGAAGCTGCCGCCAAAGCGTAGTTGAAAACACCTGGGCACGAAGCTAATTCACTGAGCGGGACCCTGTGTCACGGTCCGGTCCAGTCGCGAGATAAGAGCGGGAGCACCGGGTTTCAGGCGGCCTTCGGGTACGCGCCAAGCAGAGAGCGTGGCTGGTCCCACCTGCCACCGGACCGATATCCGGGCATGAAATGAGGAGAAACGATCTTGGACGTCTACGGGGCGGTCACGAGCCGCCGGGCGGTGCGCGCATTCACCGACCAGCCCGTCCCGCACGAGGTGTTGCAGCGGGTGCTGTGTGCGGCCGCGTGGTCACCGTCGGGGTCGAACCTTCAACCGTGGCACATCTACGTGGTCACCGGCGCGCCGCTGGCGCAGCTCAAGAAGCTCGCCGTCGAACGCGTGGCCGCCGGCGACCCGTGGGACGAGTCGGAGTACGTGATGTACCCGCCTGCACTGAAATCCCCGTATGCGGAGCGGCGTGCCGCGTTCGGCAAGGAGCGATACAGCGCACTCGGCGTTGCGCGCGAGGATTGGGAGGCCCGGCAGCGGGCCGCCATCGCGAACTGGGACTGCTTTGGCGCGCCCGCCGCGCTGTTCTGCTACATCGACCGCGACTTGGGCCTGCCCCAGTGGGCCGATCTCGGGATGTATCTGCAGTCCGTCATGCTGCTGCTGCGCGCCGAAGGGCTGCACAGCTGCCCGCAGATGTCGTGGGCGAAGGTTCGCAAGACCGTCGCGGAATTCGTAACGCCGCCCGACGAGCTCGTCCTCTTCTGTGGCATGTCGATCGGGTACGAGGACGTCACGGTGAGCCACCCCCGCACCGGCAGGGCTTCGCTCGACGAAACGGTCACGTTCGTCGAGGGGTAGGACGAAAACGATGTGCGACCGGTCGACCGGTAGGGTTCACTGCAAACAGACGCGGTGGAGCCTATGTCGAGCGAGGGTCGGGGGCCACGTCTTCGCGGTCGCGACAGCGAATGCGAGACGCTTCGGGGTCTGTTATCGACCGCACAATCCGGCAGCAGCCAAGTACTGGTGCTCCGTGGCGAGGCGGGCGTAGGCAAGACCGCGTTGCTCGACTACACCGCAGAGCTGGCCTCAGCGTTTCGTTGCGTTCACGTCGTCGGCGTGCAGTCCGACATGGAGCTCGCATTCGCCGGCCTGCAACAGCTCTGCGCGCCGCTGCTGAATCACCTTGACGAGCTACCGGAACCACAGCGCGAGGCGCTGAACGTCGCATTCGGCCGCGGAGTCGGCGCGGCCCCGGACCGGTTTCTGGTCGGCTTGGCGGTGCTGAGCCTGATCGCCGCCGCTGCCAACGACCGACCCTTGTTCTGCATCATCGATGACGCGCAGTGGCTCGACCAGGTGTCGGTGCAGACACTTGCCTTCGTCGCGCGGCGTCTGTTGGCCGAGCCGGTTGCATTGGTTTTTGCGGCGCGCGATGCGGGTGCAGAGGCGCTAGCCGGGCTGCCGAAACTGGTCATCAGAGGCCTGTCGGATGGCGATGCTCGGGAATTGCTCGAGTCAGTGATGGTGGGCGGCATCGACCCGCGGGTACGGGACCGCATCGTCGCGGAGACGCGTGGCATTCCGCTGGCCCTGCTGGAGGTGCCGCGAAGCGTCTCCGCGACCGAGCTGGCCGGCGGGTTTTGGATTTCGGGCAAACGCTCGTCGGCCGCAGCGATCGAGGACGACTTCATCCGCCGCATTCGGTCCCTCCCCGAGCCGACCCAGCGCCTGCTACTTGTCGCCGCGGCCGAGCCGGTTGGCGATGCCGCGTTGTTTCTGCGCGCCGCTGCGCAATTGGGGATTCCGGTCGACTCCCTGGCACCGGCCGAGGCTGCGGGAGTGATCGAGTTCGGTCCGCGCATGCGCTTTCACCATCCACTGATGCGTTCGGCCGCTTACCGCGCGGCCGATCTGACCGAACGCAGGGCCATCCATCGGGCGTTGGCCGACGCAACCGATCCGCAGTCGGACCCCGACCGTCGGGCATGGCATGCTGCGAATGCTGCCGCGGGACCCGATGATGCGGTGGCCACGGAGCTGGAAGTCTCGGCCGACCGAGCCCAGAGCAGAGGCGGCATCGCCGCTGCGGCGGCATTCCTTGAGCGCGCAACCGCGTTGACATCGGACTCCACCCAACGCGGCGCCAGGGCGCTCGCGGCGGCTCAGGCCAAACGAGATGCGGCGGACCCCGCAGCGGCGCACGAACTCCTCGCGATCGCGGAACTTGGGCCACTGTCCGACCTCCAACGCGCCCAGGTCGCTCGGTTACGAGCCCAAATGGAGTTCGCCCGTAGCCGCGGCGGTGATGCTCACTCGCCCCGACTTCTCGAGCCCGCGTCGCAATTGCTTCACGCCGCCAAGCGACTCGACACGCTCGACGACGACCTAGCCAGGGAGGCGTATCTGGAAGCACTCGCCGCGGCCATGTATGCGGGGCGCCTTGGTGAGCCGGGCGCAACCGCGACGGTGGCGGAGGCTGCAAGCGCAGTGGTCGACCGTGCACCGAATCTTCATCGGCCAATCGACTTCCTGTTGGCCGCCATGGCGAAGCGGATCACCGGCGGTGCGAGTGCCGGTTCCGCTCCGCTGCGCACCGCGTTGGAGCTGATGCGCAGTCAAGCGGAACAGAATGACGGCCAGGCTCTGCGGTGGATGTCGTTGGGCCTGGCCATCGTGGAGGAATCTGCCGTCGGCGAACTGTGGGACGACGCGATCTACCACCAACTGGCCACCGATACCGTCCAGCAGGCTCGTGACGCCGGTGCACTTGCTGTACTCCCACCAGCACTCGGCTACCGGGCCGGCGTCCACGTGCTCGCGGGCGAGTTTGCCACGGCGGCAACACTTATCGAAGAGGCAGCCTCGATCACCGCAGCGACAGACTATGCACCACTGAGATACCACTCGCTGACTCTGGCTGCCTGGCGGGGGACTTCGGCCGACGCCGTTGGGTTGATCGAGGCAGCCGCCGCAGACGGAGCTGCGAGGGGTGAAGGACGCGTGCTCGGTCTGACTGGGTATCTCAGCGCGGTTCTCTACAACGGGCTCGGCCGATACGAGGAAGCATTCGTCGCCGCCCGCGACGCGTGCGAATACGAAGAACTAGGGTTCCACGGTTGGTGTCTCTTCGAATTGATCGAAGCTGCGACGCGTACTGGTGACAGGGAAACCGCGGCACATGCCGCGCAGCGGCTCGAGGAGCGCACGAGCCCCAGCGGGACGGACTGGGGCCTCGGTGCCCTGGCAAATGCGCGAGCCCTGCTGTCCGACGATGACGTCGCTGACGGCCTCTACACCGAGGCGATCGAACGCTTGGCGCGCACCCGCATCGTCGTACATCTCGCTCGCACCCACCTGCATTACGGTGAATGGCTGCGCCGCATGAACCGGCGCGTCGACGCCCGCCGGCACCTCACCGAGGCCCATGAGATGTTCACCCGGATGGGTGCGCAGGCCTTCGCGGAACGCGCGCGCCGAGAACTGGTCGCCACCGGCGAGAAGGTGCGCAAGCAGGCGGTCAGCTCGGGCAACGAGTTGACGGCCCAAGAGGCGCAGATCGCACGTCTTGCCGGCGATGGGCTGACCAATCAGGAGATTGGCGCGCAGTTGTTCATCAGCACGCACACCGTCGAATGGCATCTGCGAAAGGTCTTCGTCAAGCTGGGCATCACCTCGCGAAGGCAGCTTCGCACCGTGTCCTGGGCCAGCTAAGCCAGCCCGACCAGCGACTTTGTCGTCCACTACGGACTACTGACTACGGACTACGGACTTCCAAGGGTTCGCTTCTGCTCGCCAACCGCGAGTCTGATTTCGACCCGACCGCAGCACTTGGAGGATTCCCATGACGCTCACGTCCGTCTCCACCCCGTCCAAGTCCGATCAGGATCTCGCCGCGCAGTTCGCCCGCGAAGCGGAACCCCTCTTTGAAGTCCTGTCGCGAGGTGCTCGGCGACTGGCCCGCAGCGACGCGGACGCCGAAGACCTACTGCAGGACACCCTGCTGCACGCGTACGCCGGATTCCGTACCTTCCGGGAGGGCAGCAACCTCAAGGCCTGGCTCTTCCGGATTCTCTACAACCGGTGGGTGAGCGCCTACCGATCCAAACAGCGCCGGCTATCGGAGGTCTCGGTCGACGGGATCACTGAGCGCGACCTGGTCGATAGTGCGGCGCGGATACCGGCTGGGCTCCGGTCTGCGGAGGCAGAGGTGCTAGATGCGTTGCCCGACAGCGATATCAAAGCCGCGATGGAGGCGTTGCCGGACGGCTTCCGGGAGGCGGTGTATTACGCCGATGTGCAGGGATACACCTACGCGGAGACCGCCGCGATTCTGGGCGTACCCCACGGGACTGTCATGTCGCGGGTGTCCCGAGGTCGGCGACGGCTGCGCATCGCGCTCGCGGACGTCGCGTAACCGGGTCGCGTGCAATGGAATTAACGAATCAGACAGCGCTGGTGACTGGCGGAAGCGCGGCCATCTGACATCCAACCAAGGAGGAACGACCGATGTCGAAAGACTATGACGCCGAATGGGAAAACGCGTTGACCGTTGTGCAGGAAGCGCAACCGCCCTTCATCCCCGAGGACGCACACGCGATGACCGTTGTCATCGACTACCCACCGGGCAGTGCGGGTGCACCCCCACACCGGCACCCTGCCGGCCCGGCCTTCGGCTACATGCTGGAAGGCGAAATGCTGTTCGAGCTGGAAGGTCAGCCGCCGCGCGTGGTCCGAGCCGGAGAAGCGTTCTGGGAACCCGGCGGCGACGTCATCCACTACTCGGACGCCAACAACCGCGACGACATGAGGTGCCGCTTCACAGTCACGATGCTCTGCGTTTCAGGTCAGCCGATGCTGACGCTCGTCGACGACGAGGAACTTGCCGCGCGCAAGCACCTGCGCGTACCCGCCGAGCCAAACATGTCAAAACCCTTGTAGGAGAATGAGTTCCGATGTCACGAATCTTGCTGCAAACGACAATCACGGAGAGCGCCGACGACTGGGACATCAGCCGATTCTCGCTGCTGGCCGACGAGCTGCGGGCCGCCGGCCACGACGTGACCGCACGCAACCGGGTCAGCAGTGACGGCTCCGACCGCGTGCTGAGCCGTCTCGACGAGATGGAGTACGACCAGCTGTGGCTGATGGCCGTCGACCTCGGCGATGGCCTCACGGCCGCAGATGCCTACTCCGTACGCAGGTTCCGCGAGAACGGCGGCGGGGTGCTTACCGCCCGTGACCATCAGGACCTGGGCTGCTGCCTGAACCGGCTCGGGTCGCTGGGCGTGGTTAACGAATTCCACGACAAGAGCGTCGATCCGAGCACGATGTGCGACGACCAAGACACCCCGACCATCTCGTGGCCCAACTACCACTCCGGCGCCAACGGCGACTATCAGCCAGTCCTGATCGAAGGACCGGTGCACGAGCTGCTGCGCACAAACCGGACCCCCAGCCGGCGCATCGAATGGTTCCCCGCCCACCCGCACGAGGGCATGGTGTCGGCGAACGGTCCCTTCGCCACCGCGATCGCGCAGGGGCGCAGCACTGCGACCGGCCGCCACTTCAACCTCGCGGTCGTGCTCGACGGGGAGCTGACGCCGGATGGCCGCCCGATGGGCCGGGCGGTCGCCGAATCGACCTTCCACCACTTCGCCGACTACAACTGGGATCTCGATTACGGGGCACCATCATTCGTGTCCGAGCCGCAGGGCAATCAGATCAAGGCCGACCCGTTCCGACTAGAGATCTTCAAGGACTACGTCCGCAACATCGCGGCCTGGCTCCAGCCCGCCAACAGCCTGTCGGTGGCGGTATGACGCAGCCGACCGCGATCGTCACTCCTTGGCATGGGTTGCGAAGCACTGGAGATCCGCACTGTCGCTGGCCCTTCCAGCGCGGTGCAGTGGGTATTGAGCGGTGGCCCGTACGTCACGGCATCGCAGGTTCGGCAGTGCCAGCTGACGTGTCCGCCTCCGCCGTGTCCCACGCAGGCGACGTGCCCGACGAGGACTTGATTCGGGCCGAGTGGGTGCCCGTTTGGGCAGCGGGTGGGTGGTCTGGTGATCCACCTACCGGCCGTGGTCTGCACCAGGTCGCCCAGCACATTCGCGATCCTAGGTCGATGGATCGAACCTGAGGTTTCAAACGCCTGCGCAAATTAGCTGCTGGAGCTATCGCCAACACCTACGGCCGAAACGTGGAAAGCCAAGGCCTTTCAATAGGTCAGTGGCCGACGTTAAAGCCACGGCCGAGGAAGTCGTCTGGGCCGGCGCCAATCTCGCCTTCGGCCTTCCAGGCTTCGCGCCTGCGTTCGACAAGTCGACGGTGGGCTCGGTCGACCCGCACCATCACTGCGACCAGTCCAGCAAGAAGCGCCAGACCGACAAAAAGAATCAGAGCGGCTGTCATGACGTCTGACCTGCACTCATACAGAAAAGGTACGCCGCTTTGCTCCCGCCGCATACAGCTTCTATCGAAAGAAGTCGGCCCGCCCCTAGAAAGCGAGGGGCGGGCCGAACAATCGGCGTGGACCCGCACAAACGAACACACACCTGCGTGGCGATCGACAGCCGAGGACAGCCACTTGGCGAGAAGACCGTGCAGGCCACAAGCGCAGGCAACGCTTCGGCGCTGAAATGCGCGAGGTTGAAGTTCGGGCCTGAACTCACGTGGGCAATCGAGGATGTGCGAACCGTATCCGGCCGCCTGGAGCAAGAGCTAATGAGCGCGGGGCAATCGGTGGTGCGGGTACCGACGAAGCTGATGGCCCATACCCGTGCCTCCGCTCGCACCCGAGGCAAATCGGACTCGATCGACGCGACCGAGATCGCACGCGCGGCGCTGCGAGAGCCGGACTTGCCTGGGGCACAGCATGATCCCGTGTCGCGAGACTTCCGACTGCTCACGGAGCGCAGGGACGTGCTGGTCGAGCAGCGCACCGCTACGACCAACAGAGTGCAGTGGCGGATACATGAACTTGACCCCCTCCGGTCGAGAAACCTCAAGCCACTGATATTCGCCAAAAACCGTGAACCGGTCGCGGCGTGGCTGGCCGAATTGCCCGGATTGGTGGCCGAACTCGGTTGTGACGAGCTCTCCGCATCCCGGTGTGGCGAGCACGTGTTTCGCATAAACCGCGTGTTCGACAATCCGTTTCTCCAGCGCATTGATTTCCTGCGTTAGCCGCGCAATGTCATTGAGACTCACCGCAGCGAAGATCGTTGGTGAGACCGCCAATGCGAGTCGTTTCAAAAGCGAAGCGGCTTTCGCGCGCTACATCGGCGTCGCACCGCTTCCCCACTCATCGGGAGCGACAGATGGTCACCTGCGCATGACGCGCTCGGGCAACCGTCAGCTCAACGCCGCGATACAGCGCATCGCGGTTACCCAAGTTCGCATGGATGGGCCGGGACGTGCCTATTACCGCAAACGGCGCCAAGCGGGCGATTCGTCACCGGCGGCGCTGCGCAACTTGAAGCGTCGCGTTACCAGGGTCGTGTTCGGGGCGTCTGAAGGCCGACGAAGCCGACCGTCCTCCAGGTGGCGGCCACCTGGTTTCTCAGTGCTAGCAGTCCGACAAGTTCGGCAGCGCGAAGCTCGCTGGTGTGGCCAGGCGGGACGGTCAGTTTCTCTCCCGGCTCCGATCGTCTTGGGTCGGAAAATACTCGGCGAGCGTAGCGGCGATCTCGACGAAGCGACGCCTCGTGGCGGGCAACAACTCCGTCGTGCGGTCGATGACACCGCCGGGCCGCAGATGCCCGTCGAACGGCACCTCGATAACCGCCTGACCGTGTGAGCCGAACTGCTGAGCCAGGATCGACCGAGTCCGTTTGTCGGCATGCCCATCGGAATCGTTGAGCACGATCACGGTGCGCCGCAACAGACCTATCAATCCGCGGGATGCCAGCCAGTCCATCGTCTGACCGGCGGCCGCCGCGCCGTCGATCCACGGTGACGACACCACGATGAGCGCGTCGAGATCCCGCAGTACCTCCTGTGTGACAGGAGAGTCCATGGTGGAACTGCAATCGATGATCGAGATCGTGAAGTAGCGGTCCAACCGCGACGTCGCCTCCCGATAGATCGCCGGGTCGAGGACGCGGCGGCGAGCAGGTGTGGCCTCCCCGACCAGGACGAACAAGCCAGCGGCGTTGTTGCCCACCCGGGCGCGCACGTCGGCAAACGACTCCAGATACTGGTCGGACGCCAGCTCCCAGTAGGAACCCGGAGCCTTCGGGTCGACGCGGCTGCCCAGTTTGCCGAACGCGGTGTCGGCGTCGATAGCCACCACGCGGTCGTCGTAGCGCAGCTCCGCGAACACGGACCCAACGCAGGCGGACACGGTCGTCTTCCCGACGCCACCCTTGCCCATCACGCCGACCTTATAGTGGCCGCGCAGCACCGATTTGATCCTCGCCTCCAACTCGGCTAGTCGGATCTCGTCGGCAGACGGGCCAACATGGACCAGCCCGAAGGTGGCCTTGTAGAGCGCCAGCCGCCAGCCGCGGATCGGAGGGACGCGGCGCGCGGGCCACAATTCGTCGACGCGGATCCCTTCGGCATACGAGGCGGGCGGCGCAGGCTGCGCACCGGTATCCGGCCCGTGGCGGGGACCCGGAAACCGTTGACCTGTCCACCCGCCGGGCACCGGCGGCGGTTGCGCCGGCTGCGGTGCACGCGGTACCTGCGAGCCGAGTTGCCCTCCCGCCTCGCCTGTCTCGACGCGACTGGCAGCGGGCGGAGCGTTCTGGAGCGCGCCGGGCGCCGGAGGCTGTGGGTGCGGACCTACTTGCGGCGGTTCGCGGAAGCTGCCCCGCGATCGATCAGGGTCAACGAAGAGAGGCGGGCCCTCTGCTGGACCCAGACGGGAGCCTTCAGGTTGAGGTGGTAGTGGCGGCGGCTCGGCCCGCAACCGATGCGGTCCCGTGGAGAACGGCCGGGGCTCGTCCGCGCGTGTGGGCTCGCCCGCGCGTTCCTGCGGCTCTGGTGGAACGAAATCCATCGGAGGCCTGCGCGGCAACGCCGAGTCGGCGGAAGGCGACGGTTCGGCCGGCCCGGGCGGTCCTGTCTCCGGGTCGTGGTCCGACTCCTCCGGACCCGTCCACCCAGGCTGTCGCCGCAAGGCGTCGTCGCGGTCGGTCACTGCAAATTTTCCCTCCAGCTGTCGAACGACGCGAATGTCGGCCACTCTCAAAGTACGCCTGGCCTAGGGTTACCTGCGCTTGTTCACTCTTCCGACGCGGGCCACACCTTTCTGCCACCCGCGTCATCGCGGCGAGGTCAGCGCACCGCTTCAAGCACCCACGCGACCCCGTCGAGCGCATCTAGCACGGCTGGGCGGCCGACCGCAGCCATCAGCAATTCGGCTGCCCGCCCATGGATCTCCTGCCCTTTCCCCACGTTCGGTCCATGTCGGTGGCATGCAACCGAATCCCTCGCAGCCGTCCCAGCGGTACGAGACCGATTGGCACGGGGCCGGTCAAGAAGTCCAACGCGACTGGGCGACCGCGAGATCCCTGTGATGGTGCTCGAACCCTCTGGAGCCGCAGCGGTGGCATCCTGGCTTGATGGGGCTGCTGCTCGTCCGACTCGTCGAGTTGCTGATCGTCATCGTGCCGGTGATCGGCCTGGTCGTCGCCGGTATGAAAGCGGTTTCGGCTGCCCGGGAGCGTCAGGCACACGGAGGCGACGAATCGGTGCCCCAGGCCAACACCCAGGCGGCGCAGTGGCGGGCCATCTCGCGCACGGTCAAGGAGCATGACCGAACCGACACCCGGTGGTTGGATTACGAACTCGACATCGGCAAGCTGCTCGACTTTCCGCTGATGACCGACATGCGTAACCCGCTCACCGAGCGCTTCCATCGGGCGAAACTGCGAGCCGACCTGCTACGGCCGGCCAAGGCCGAAGATCTTCTCGAAGACGGCGACGCCGCCCGTGAGTACCTCGACGCGGTCGAGAACTATGTGACGGCATTCGATGTCGCTGAGAGCGAGGCGATTCGCAGGCGGCGCAACGATTTCACGAAACCTGAGCAGCAACGTCTCACCCGTGCGCGGAATGCTCTGCGGGTGGCGGTGGATGCCGGCGCGACCCTGCAGGAGCGCGAACGTGCCTACGCGCTTGCCTCGCGGGAACTCGACGGGCTGATTGTGCTGCCCGAGCGTGCTCGAGCCGCCATCGAGCGCGGCATCCTCGGTGAGCTCGACGGCTAGCTATGCCGCCCGGCCGTTCGACAGCACCCGACGCGCCGCGAAGTCCGCGGCCTGAACCGCCATCCCGTTCACGGAGTACAGATTGTGCGCACCGTTGTCGTTGCCGGTGGGCGAGCAGACGTTGTCCTCGGGGATGCACAGGTCCGTGGTCTTATCCGCATAGAGGTGGCCGACCGTGATCGGCGGCGCTCCGGTATAGATCATCTGCAGGAACCCGCTCGATGGCTTTCCGAACAGAACCACCGCGGCGACGTGCTTCGCCACCTCCGGCGCCATCGGGCCGGTAAGCCCGGCCGGAAGGGTGAAGCCGTTGGGCACTGAGTCCTCGGTCGTATAGGCGACGACCGCGGCCCCCTGGGAATACCCGCCGAGCACCATCTTCGTGCTCGGGCAGCTCGCGGCGACGTCGCGGATCTTGTTGCTCGCGTCGACGACCCCATCGGCGGCCGTCGCGAAATCCAGCGACGCGGGGTAATTGACCGGGTACACATCCATAGATTTGTCGCCGAGTTGACCGCGCAGGGCATCGACGAAGGCCTGTCCTGTGCCTCCCACACCCGGTGCCTCGAACGTGCCGCGTGCGAATATCACCTCGACGTCGGGGCATGGTTCAGCAGAGGCGGTGGGAATGTTGATCGCAGTGCCCAGAAGCGCCGAGGTCGCCACCACCGCCGCACCGAAAAGTCGATCCATTGCGCTCATCAAAACCTCACCGCCCCATATAGTTCCCGACCCGGCGCAGGCTCCGGTGCCCGCTCCGCAGATGCCGCCGGGTACCCAGCGGCGCACCCGACCAAACCAAGATCATAATTGCCGCCGCGGCTATTCGGTACTGAGATATGCGTCCGCCCATGCGCCGATGATTCGCGCTGCCCGACGGGCCTGGCCGGGTCCGGTCAACAAGTGCTCTGAACCCTCCAGGGAGACGAAGCTCCGCGGATGACGCGCGGTGCGGAAGATTTCGCTCGCGTTCTCGATGCCGACGGTGTTGTCGGTGGGCGAGTGCAGGATCAGCAGCGGCATCCGCAGGCCGCGGATCTTGTCGTGCAGAGCTGCCGCGCGGACGTCCTCCACGAACGCACGCTTGAGCGTGAGCGTGCGCCCGCCAGCCATCCACTCGGCGCTGCCTTCGGACAACACGCGGTCCACCACCGCGTCGTAGTGCTGCTCGGCGTGCGACGGGTCCACGGGCGCCCCGACCGTTGCCACCGCCCGCACACCCGGCGCCTGCCGGGCCGCGGCGATCACCGCCGCACCCCCGAACGAATGGCCGACCAGGATGTCGGCGGGCGTCCCTTGTTCGGCCATGAACTCGCACGCCCGAACGACGTCGTTGACCTTGACGGTGAACGAACCGTCGCCCCAGTCGCCCTCCGAGTCGCCCAACCCGAGCGCGTCGAATCGCAACATGCCGATGCCGTCCTCCGCGAGCTGCTTGCAGATGCGAGCGGCGGCAGGCGAGTCCTTGCCAAGCGTGAACCCGTGCGAGAAGACGCCCCAGCCGCGGGGTTCCCCGGCTGGCCGGTCGATGATTCCCGCCAGGCTCGGCCCAGTCGAGCTTCCGAACGTCACGCGCTCAGCCATGCCGGAGGTTTACCACCTGCGGAGCCCGATTGACCATGTCGCTACCGTTTAGGCATGTCCGAACAGGTCACCACCCACGCGCCCGATCCGGCCGATGTCGGCAAGCGGATCGACCCGGTACTCGCCCGGAGTTGGCTGTTGGTCAACGGCGCGCATGCCGACCGATTCCAGGCCGCCGCCCACTCGCGCGCCGACATCGTCGTGCTCGACATCGAGGATGCGGTCGCCCCGAAGGACAAGGCCGCCGCCCGCGACAACGTCGTGCGCTGGCTCGAGGCCGGAAACTCCGACTGGGTCCGCGTCAACGGTTTCGGCACCCCGTGGTGGGCCGACGACCTGAAGGCACTGGCAAGCACGTCGATCGGCGGCGTGATGCTGGCGATGGTCGAGTCGGTCGACCACGTCACCGAGACCGCGAAGCGTCTGCCCAACGTTCCGCTCGTGGCGCTGGTCGAAACGGCGCGGGGGCTGGAACGCATCACCGAGATCGCCGCGGCGAAAGGGACCTTCCGGCTCGCATTCGGCATCGGCGACTTCCGCCGCGACACCGGCTTCGGCGAGGACCCGGCCACGCTCGCGTATGCACGCTCCCGTTTCACGATCGCGGCCAAGGCGGCCCATCTGCCCAGCGCGATCGACGGGCCGACCATCGGCTCGAACCCGCTCAAGCTCATCGAGGCCACGGCCGTTTCCGTCGAGTTCGGGATGACCGGCAAGATCTGCCTCACGCCCGACCAGTGTGTAGTCGTCAATGAGGGACTTTCGCCGTCGCAGGACGAAATCGCTTGGGCTAGAGAATTTTTCGCCGAATTCGAGCGCGACGGAGGCGAGATCCGCAACGGGTCGGATCTGCCACGCATCGCCAGGGCCACCAAGATCCTCGAGCTGGCTCGCTCCTACGGCATCCAGGTTTCCGAGTTCGACGACGAGCCCGTGCACATGCCGGCCCCGTCGGACACCTACCACTACTGATTGACGTCTTCGCGCACACGAAGCTGGGGATTCCCCGGACCAATCGGCTGTCTCGTTGCTCATGTCGGCAACGCCGCGGGCCGGTTGGCGGTGGACGTTCACGCCGACCGGCTCTGTCGCTTCGCGGCCCTGCGGGCCTTGATGCGCGCCACTGACCTCCGCGACGGCGGATGTCTGCGGCCTCGCCGGTTAATTGATGCTTTCCGATCGGACCTCGGCGACCCATCAACGTCCTGACGGCGGAGCAGCCAGCCATGGTTGGCTGCCCCCAGGTCCATCCGGTCGAGACCATCAGTCCGCCTGTGGACATGCAGTCCCAGGTAGGCGGAGAACAGGTCCCGATGTTCGAGGACGCCGCACTCACAGCGGTGAACCCGCTGGGAGAGCGTCTTCTTCTTGCGGTTCCCGCACAGGCAGGTTTGGGACAGGGCCGTGGTGTCGGGGTTGTACTCGTAGCGGCGATTACCCCCGGCGCTGTCAGCCTTGCGGCGCATCATCTCAACGAGCAGCCCAGGTGCCCGGTCCCGTACGCTGCGCGGGAAGTTCTTCTGCCATGCGCCGTAACCGAGCTTTTCGCAGGCAATGTCAACACCATGGGCGAACAGCCGGTTTGCCAGGGCCCCAACACAGTTGTGACAGGTGTGGTCAGGTGCCGCAGAAGGTTCGGTAGGCGCCGAAGTCCTCGGGTGCCGGCTCGGCGTAGCGGTCGAATCCTGGTCTTTCGTCGTAGGGCGCGGTCACGGCGGCAAGCAGCTGCGTGAGCGGATCGACATCGCCGTCGGTCGCGGCGGCGAGGGCCTCCTCGACCAAGTGGTTGCGTGGGATGTACACCGGGTTGACCCGGTCCATCGCGTCCGCGTCCGGAATCAGCGCCCGCCAGCGGGCGAGCCAACCGTCGAACGCGGCAAGGTCGACGAACAGTCCGCGCGCCGGTTCGACGTCGCCGCGCGCCGCCCGGCCGAGCAGGCGGTAGAAGGACGTGTGGTCGATGCGGCTCTGCTCGAGTTGTTCGAGCAGCTCAGCGATCAGCGGAGTCGCGACGGCGTCGTCGACGTCGCGCAGCCCGAGCTTCGCTCGCATGCCTGCCATCGATGCGTCGACGTAGTGCCGCCGGAAGCCGTCGAGCGACTCCTGCGCCAGAGCGAGCGCGTCGTCGAGATCGTCGGCGAACAGCGGAAGCAACGTCTCGGCGAACCGGGCCAGGTTCCACGCCGCCACCGCCGGCTGTTGGCCGTAGGCGTATCGGCCCCAGCTGTCGATCGAGCTGAACACCGTCGCCGGGTCGTAGGCCTCCATGAATGCGCACGGCCCGTAGTCGATGGTCTCTCCGGAGATCGTCATGTTGTCGGTGTTCATCACGCCGTGCACGAACCCGACGAGCATCCATTGCGCGATGAGCGACGCCTGGGCGGCGACGACCGCCTCGAACAGCGCGCGGTATGGATTCTCCGCCTCCGCGGCATTCGGATGGTGCCGGGCGATGGCGTGGTCGGCGAGCCGCCGCACCAGGTCGGCGTCGCCCGCGGTGGCGGCGTACTGAAAGCTGCCCACCCGCACGTGGCTGCTCGCCACGCGCGCGAGCACGGCTCCCGGCAACAGCGTGTCCCGATGGACGCGGCGACCCGTGGCCACAACGGCGAGCGACCGGGTGGTGGGGATGTCAAGCGCGTGCATCGCCTCGCTGATGACGTACTCGCGCAGCATCGGGCCGACCACCGCGAGCCCGTCGCCGCCGCGCGCGAACGGTGTGACTCCGGACCCCTTGAGGTGAATGTCGCGAACCGTCCCGTCCTGGCAGGCGATCTCGCCGAGCAGCAGGGCGCGTCCGTCACCCAGACGCGGCACGAAGCCGCCGAACTGGTGTCCGGCG
>DASRJA010000139.1:0-3870 GCA_035649695.1 Mycobacterium sp.
ATGTCATCGTCGCCATCCTCGCCGTCGGCCCAATTGCCGTCGCGGCGAGCATGTTTCCCCGCTACGCACGCGAGGGCGGCCCCGTCGCCAACGTGCTGTACCGCATCTGCCAGACGTACGCGGTCGTCGGTGTGGCGGTTCCGCCGTTGGGTATCGCGACGGCGGTTTCAATGGGCGTGTTGAGTCAAGCTTGGGTGCTTGTCTCGATCGCGCTGACAGCCGTGGCCGCCCTCGTTCTCGTCGCGAGCATCCTGCCCGACCAACGCGCCGCCTTAAATGGCGTGGTCGTGACCAGGCTGGCCATGACAACGGGCGTCTTCAACTTGCTGTGGGTGGTGGTCACAGTCCTGATGATCGTGCGGCCAGGGTCGACGACTGGCGTCTAGGCGAAGAACTCCAACGCCCGCTCGATCACCACACCAGGCTTCTCGTCGGCGATGAAATGCGAAGCGCCGTCGACCTCTTCGAGCGTCAAGTCGTCGGCATAGCCTTGGTGGCCGTCGAGGATCGTGGTGTTCATATTGGGGTCCTCGCGGCCGTACAGAATGAGCGTCGGTGTGGTCAGGCGCATCTTCCGGTAATGGCCGGACATGATCCGCGGGACGAGCGGCACGATGAAGTGGCGATACAGCGCCGAACCCGCATGCGCGCGAGCGGGATCGCGGAACGGCGCCACAAATAGTTCGCGGTCGCGCGGCGTGAACGCGCTGCGATCGGACGTGTAATGGTCGAGCAGGTACGTCGCCATCGGCTGTCGCCCCTTGCCCAACAGATACGGCCCCAACCCTGGCGTCGCGATCGCGTTCTGAAACCACAGCCTCGGCACCGCCGCCAACAGGCGCGGGCTGAACTTCACGAACGGGTGCGGAATCGCCAGCGAGACATACCGTTCCACGCGCTCCGGGTGGTACAGACAGAGCAGGAAACCGACCAGCGCGCCCCAGTCGTGCGCCATCAGTCGTACGCGGTCGAGTTCCAGCGCGTCGAGCAGCGCGACCACGTCGGCGACCAGTTGCTCGGCGGTGTAACCGGAAGCGGGCGCATCGGTCCAGCCCGCGCCTCGCAGATCCGGCGCGATCACCCGATAGTGCTGCGCCAACGCCGGCAGCACCTTGTACCACCCCCACCAGTGCTGCGGAAACCCATGCAACAACAGCAGGGGCTCACCACTGCCTGCCTCGGCGACATGCATCCGCAGCCCGGGCAGGTCGACGTACCGGTGCTCGACACCGTCGAGATCCGGAAACCCGGGCTGCGCGGTCATGACGTCGACCCTGCCACGCGGAGCTCCGACGCGAAGTACGACTGGGCGATGTGCTTGGCCTCATCGGTGGGCACCGCACGCACGACCTTCTGCGCGCCGAGCCCGTCGATCATCGTCAACAGCCGGCGCGCCGCCACGTCGACGTCAGCCACGTGGAACGCTCCCTCGGCGACGCCCGCCCGCACGATGCCAGCGATACAGGCCAACCACTCATCCGTCAGCTCCTTGGCCTCGGCCGCCAGCGGTGCGTTGCGCCGACCCAGGCTCCACGCCTCCAGCCAGAGCGCGCTCGCGTCGTCGCTGGAGTCGTCGAGCACGTAGTCCATCAGCGCATCCATCTTGGCCACTGCGGTCCGCGCAGTGTCGACCCGCGCACGGGCCTCATCGAGGTCGGCCACGGCCGCCGACTGAAACGCGGCGGTGATCAGCTGTTCGGCCGACGAGAAATAGTGGCTGACCAGGCCGGGCGTTACACCGAGGTCGGCGGCGACGCGGCGCAGCGTGACTGCGGACAACCCCTCCTTGGCGGAGATCTCGACGGCCTTGGCCAGCAGTTCGCCGTGCCGCTCGGCTGGGAGCTTCCGCTTCGCGTCACGCGCCTCGACGGTCAATTTCGGTCCTCCTATTGACGAATGCCGATCCTTATTGAACACTACATCAACACTATTGATCTATCCATCAACAAGGATCCGCCATGACCGCGACCCTGCCTCGCCCAGAGACCACCTTCACCGCCGACCGCATCGGTGCCGTCGAGGACGCCGGCGTCGAGTACCTCCCCGAAGACGCCCGAGACTCGCGGCCGCGCAACCTCGGCGCGGTTTTCCTCGGCGCGAATCTCACGTGGACGAACGTCGTGTTCGGTGCGTTCGCGATCCTGTTCGGGCTGAGTTTCTGGCAGACGGTCACCTCGATGGCCGTCGGCATCGCGGTCGGCACCCTGGCCGTCTTGCCCACCGCGATCATCGGCCCACGCACGGGCACGAACATGACGGTGTCCAGCGGCGCGTTCTTCGGCATCCGCGGCCGGTTCATCGGTTCGGGCATCGCACTGCTCATCGCGTTCGGCTTCGCCGCGGTCACGGTGTGGACAAGCGGTGACGCGATCGTCGCGGCCGGGCATCGACTGCTCGGCACGCCCGAGAACGATGTGGTGCACGCCGTCGCGTACGCCGCGGTTGCGGCGCTGATGGTGACCGTCGCGCTGTACGGCCACGCGACCATCGTCGCGATGCAGAAGGTGGTGGTGCCCGTCGTCGGCGCGCTGATGATCCTCGGCGTGTTCGCGTTCGCGGGCGGCTTCGATCCCAACGCGTCGACCGGCGAGTACATGCTCGGCGGCTTCTGGCAGACGTGGGCGTTGTCGGCCGTGCTATTCGCGGCGGCGCCAATCTCCTACGGGCCGACAATCGGTGACTACACCCGCCGAATCTCCGCGCGGCGCTTCAGCAATCGGCGCATCTGCAGCGCATTGGGCGTCGGCATGTTCGTCGGCGTCCTGCTGCCCAGCCTCTTCGGTGCGTTCACTGCGATGACGTTCACGACCCCGACCGATTCGTATCTCGACGATCTGGTGGCGGCCGCCCCGGGTTGGTATGTGCTGCCGATCGTGGTCATCTCACTGCTGGGCGGGCTGAGCCAGGGCGTGCTGTGCGTCTACGCCAGTGGCCTGGATCTGGAAGGCCTTGCGCCGCGGTTGAAACGGACACAGACCACGATCGTCACCGCCGCGGTCGCGATCGCACTACTGTATCTGGGTGTGTTCGTCTTCGACGCGGTCGATTCGGTCACCGCGATGACGGTCGCGCTGAACGCCGTCATTACGCCGTGGGTCGCCATCCTGGCGATCGGCGCGCTGCGCACGAAAGTCTATGACCCGACGGATCTCCAGGCGTTCGCACAGGGCCGGCACGGCGGCCGGTACTGGTTCACCGGCGGCTGGAACGTGCCTGCCGTCGCGGCGTGGACAGTCGGCGCGGTGTTTGGACTGCTGGCGGTCAACACAACGCTCTACGTCGGGCCGCTCGCTGACATCGCAGGCGGGGTCGACGTGAGCACGGTCGGATCGGCGGCGCTGGCGGGGTTGCTTTACGTTGCGGCGCAAGCAGTTAGGCCAGCAGCGGCACCTCGTCATGTTGCTTGTCGGTGAGGATCTCGAGCATCGCGCGGCGGGTGGCCACCAGCTCGCCGCGTTCGAAAGCCTTGCCCGCCACCTGAACTCGGCACGTCGCGATCGCCGAGTTGTAGCAGAACTTCGTGCCGCCGTCGGTGTCCGTGTAGGTCAGCCCGATGACGTCGGCCGGCTGGGTGATGATCTCGCCCTCAATCATTTGGTCCCCCACCCGCCCGCCGAACGCCCACGAGAACGGCTTGTACTTGCCATGCGTCTGCAGGCTGCCGAGGATCGAGCGGACCGCGAACTCCTGGCCGGCGTGGCGGAACACAAACAGCGTGGCTGCGGGCGTCAACAGTGGTCCGACAGCGGCCCGCGCGGTCACGATCTCCAGACTTGAGTCGGGCGCGTCGTCGAATCCGCACACCTGGCCGAACGCGTAAGCCGGCGTGTGCCGCGTGCCCCAGTTGTGATTGACGCTGCCGGTCCAGCC
>DASRJA010000140.1:0-12442 GCA_035649695.1 Mycobacterium sp.
CGAAGCCGCGGATCATCGCCTCCGTGCCGGTGCTGGTGTCCGACGATGCCGATGCCGCACGAGTGGAAGCGGCTGAGCGATTGGCCTTCTACGAGACCATCCCGTCGTATCAGAAAGTCATCGCGCGAGAGGACGTGGCGAGCGCAGCAGACCTGGCTGCCGTCGGGACACCCGAGGCGGTTGCTCGCAAGCTGTCGTCCTACCGCGACGCCGGCGCCACCGATCTGGCGCTCTCGCCGATACGTCGTGATGACAAGGCGCTCCACGACATCTGGGACATCGCCCGCAACATCGACGCAACATAGGCTCCCTACCGTGTCGGGATGCCGCCACGTCGCCGCTCGGTGCTGATCGCACGCCTGACGGTGGACAGTCCTGGCCGGCCGCAGGAGGCCATCCTCGACGAGTTGCGCCGAGTGATACTCGACGGCGCCGTCCTGCCCGGCACACCCATTCCGTTGGCCGAGGTGGCGGAGTTGTTCGGGGTCAGCCAGATTCCCGTCCGCGAATCACTCAAGACGCTCATCGGTGAGGGCTTGGTTACCCATCGAAGCAACTTCGGCTACACCGTCGCCCAGCTCACTCCACAAGAGTTGCGCGAAATGTACATCGTCCGAGAGACATTGGAGGCAGCAGCGCTGGCCGCTTCTGTCGCTAAGGCGACCGACGAGGACCGAGCCACCATCGTCGCGGTGAACGACATTCTGCAACAGGCAATCCGCGACGATGACCCCGTCACATACCACCGGCAGAGTCGCGAGTTCCATCTCGCATTGACCCGGCCGTCGCGAATGTATCGACTCCTGCA
Organism: Mycobacterium sp.; assembly: GCA_035649695.1. GTDB lineage: Bacteria > Actinomycetota > Actinomycetes > Mycobacteriales > Mycobacteriaceae > Mycobacterium. Next base: position 809 of record DASRJA010000140.1, read on the forward strand.
CATGCTCGAGTCGGCGTGGAATGTCACCGAACCCGTGCAGTCGATGGTGCACGTCGGGCCGGAGGACCGGGCCACCCTGCATGAAGACCACTGCGAGATGGTCGAGGTGTTCCTCAGTGGCGACGTCGAGCAATTGCTCACGATCGCTGAAATTCACGCCCAGCGACTCAATTCGGTCATCGCGACACTGCCGACGGACACCGGGTTGCTGGTGACGCCGAATATATCTTCTGTGCAATAGCTGGGTATTTCACAGGCAATACGTGCGAAATAGAGCGTGGATACCGTCCGCGCATGACCGACCTCGACACCTCACGGACTTCGGAACTACCGCCTGGCGCTGTCGTCGCCGCCGGCGACCTCGTCGAAGCGGCGGGCCATCCAGTCGGCAGCGGAGACCTCAAGCCGGGCTACGACCCGCGACTGACGAACGAGGATCTCGCGCCGCTACGCAAGCAGACGTGGACCTCCTACAACATCTTCGCGTTCTGGATGTCCGACGTGCACAGCGTCGGCGGATACGTCACCGCCGGCAGCTTGTTCGCGCTCGGGCTGGCCAGCTGGCAGGTGCTGGTAGCACTGCTCATCGGCATCGTCATCGTCAACATCTTCTGCAACCTGGTAGCCAAACCAAGCCAGGCCACCGGCGTGCCGTATCCGGTGATCTGTCGCAGCGTTTTCGGGGTGCTCGGCGCCAACATTCCGGCCATCATCCGGGGGCTGATTGCGGTGGCGTGGTACGGCATCCAGACATATCTGGCGTCGGCGGCGCTCGATGTCGTCCTGCTCAAGTTGTTCCCCAGCTTGGCGCCGTACGCCGACGTCAACCAATACGGCTTCCTCGGCCTGCCGCTGCTCGGATGGGGCAGCTTCGTCCTGCTGTGGATTCTGCAGGCCTGTGTGTTCTGGCGCGGCATGGAGGCGATCCGCAAGTTCATCGACTTCTGCGGCCCTGCAGTGTATGTCGTGATGTTCCTGCTGTGCGGCTACCTGATTTACCAGGCCGGTTGGGGCGCAATCGATCTCAAACTCGGTGAGGTGACCTACACGGGTCTGGACTCCATTCCCGTGATGCTCGGCGCGATCGCGCTGGTGGTTTCCTACTTCTCCGGTCCGATGCTGAACTTCGGCGACTTCTCCCGTTATGGCAAGTCGTTCGACGCCGTCAAGCGCGGCAACTTCCTGGGGCTGCCGGTGAACTTCCTGGTGTTCTCGCTGCTGGTCGTCGTCACCGCGTCGCTGACGGTGCCGGTGTTCGGTGAGCTCATCACCGATCCAGTCGCGACAGTGGCACGGATCGATTCCACCTTCGCAATCGTGTTGGGCGCGTTGACTTTTACGATCGCAACCATCGGGATCAACATCGTCGCCAATTTCATCTCACCGGCCTTCGACTTCTCCAACGTCAGCCCTCAGCGGATAAGTTGGCGGGCGGGCGGAATGATCGCCGCCGTCGGCTCCGTGTTGATCACGCCCTGGAATCTGTACAACAACCCCGAGGTCATCCACTACACGCTGGAAATACTCGGTGCGTTCATCGGCCCGCTATTCGGCGTGCTGATCGCCCACTACTACCTCGTGCACAAGCAGAAGGTGATCGTCGACGACATGTTCACGCTCGATGAGAACGGAACCTACTGGTACACAAAGGGTTACAACCCGGCCGCGGTGATCGCCACCGCCGTCGGCGCCATCGTTGCCGTCGTCCCGGTTCTGCTGGGCGGTTCGGTCGTCGGCATGCACACTGCGGCGCAGTACAGCTGGTTCATCGGGTGCGGGATCGGCTTCGGCCTGTACTGGACGCTCGCCACCCGGGGTCGGCTGGCCGTGCAGCCCGTCGCGTGACACAGATCTGGGTGATCAACCCGAATACCACGCAGGCGATGACGGACACGATCGAGGCGTGCGCTCGGGCAGTGGTCGCGCCAGGGGTCTCGATCATCGGGGTCACCTCCGAGATCGGACCCCCCTCGATCGAGAGCCACTACGACGAGGCCCGCGGTGTGCCGGGTGTGCTGCAGGCCGTCGAACGCGGTGAACGTCAGGGCGCCGACGGGTACGTGATCGCCTGCTTCGGCGACCCGGGCCTGGACGCCGCCCGCGAGTTCGCTACCGGCCCGGTGATCGGTATCGCCGAAGCCGCAATGCAGACCGCGAGTCACCTTGGCCGGGGTTTCAGCGTCGTCACCACGCTGGCCCGCACCATGGGCCGGGCCGCTGATCTCGCGGAACGCTATGGGATGCACCGGTTTTGCCTCGGCATTCACGCCTGCGAGCTCCCTGTGCTCGATCTCGACACCGATCCGAATGCCCGCAAGATCGTCACTGAAGCGTGTCGAGAGGCGGTGGAGTCGGACGGCTCAGACGTGGTGGTGCTGGGCTGCGCGGGAATGGCCAACATGTGCGCGTCCATCTCAGCTGAGTTGCGCGTCCCCGTGATCGACGGCGTTACCGCCGCGACGTTGACCGTGCAGTCGCTGGTCGCGATGGGCCTCGGCACATCCAAGCGGAGTGAGTTTGCGCCGCCTGTGCCGAAGGACTACTCCGCCGGGTGAACCGTCCGCCAGTGTTGCGCGATCTCGATGCGGCGCGCGAACCACACGCCGTCGTGGGACTGTACGTGGTCGCAGAACCGCTCTAACGCCTTGGTACGCGCCGGCCTGCCGGCCAGTCGACAATGCAGGCCGACGGAGAGCATCTTCGGGCTTCCGTTGCGACCCTCCGCATAGAGCACGTCGAACGCGTCGCGTAGGTGTGCGAAGAACTCGTCACCGTTGGAAAACCCTGCGGCTGAGGCGAATCGCATGTCGTTGGTGTCCAGCGTGTACGGCACCACGAGATGGTCGGTGTCGTTGACCCGCACCCAGTACGGCAGGTCGTCGGCGTAGGAGTCGGAGTCGTAGACGAACCCACCGTGCTCGACCACCAACTCGCGGGTGTGCGATGAGTCCCGGCCGGTGTACCACCCAAGTGGTGCGGTGCCGGTCAGCTCGCGCAGGATCTCGACCGCCTCGGCCATGTCGGCGCGCTCGGTATCACGATCGACCAGCTGGTAAGACTTCCAGCGCAACCCGTGGCAGGCGATCTCGTGGCCGAGTTCGCCGAACGCCTTGACCGCCTCGGGATTTCGCTGCATCGCGCGGGCGACAGCGAAAATCGTCAGCGGAATCCCGCGTCTCTCGAAGACACGCAGCAAGCGCCACAGCCCCGCGCGGGACCCATACTCGTACAGCGACTCCATGCTCATGTGCCGGTTTGGGAATGCTTCTGCCGGCGTCATCTCGGAGAGGAATGTTTCCGAAGCCGGGTCCCCGTCGAGCACCGAATTCTCCGCGCCCTCTTCGTAATTGAGCACGAACTGGACGGCGATGACGGCGCCGCCTGGCCACTTCGGGTCTGGTGGCGTACGGCCGTAGCCGACCATGTCGCGGGGATAGCTCATGCGAGGTCGCCGAACAACCTCAACCGAGCGAGGCCGCCGTCGGGATAGATGTCCAGCCGGGCTTGCTCGACAATGTGTTTCGGCTCGACAAGGAGACGGTGGCGGGTGTCGGGCAGCAGCTCCGTGCGCGGCAACAACTCGACCCATTCGCCGTCGGGACGCAACCCGGATAGCGCGGCCGCGCCGGGGCTGTTGCCGATGAAGTAGGAGGTGTCGATCTCGGCAATCCGCACGACTCCCGCGCCCGCGAGCCGGATGTGCACCCAGTCGTTGTTGTCGTCGCGCCGCCGAGCGGTCTCCCAGCCGTCTCCCATCACCTGCGCCACACCGGGAAAGATGATGTTCTGCGGTGAGCTGTAGAAGCGGTTCGAACAGTCCAGCACCAGACCCCCGTTCTCCAGCGCGGCGAGGTCGACGGGGCCCGTACCCAGGAACCGCGGGTCGGGTATGCCCTCACCATGCACCCGCAGCCTCGCGACGCCGCCGTCGGGGTAAATCGTCAATCTCACATGGGTCCAACGTTTTTCCGACGACACCTCGAAAGGGTTGCGGGTGTCGCCGGACACCTTGGCCCGCTCGACGACGGTCTCCCACCGGGGGTCTGCGGCGAGCTGTTCGGCGCGCGGATAATCGTCGATCTCGATCGCCTCGATGGACACTTCCGGCGGGTAGTTGCCTTTGAAGAAAGCAGTATCGACGACGATGCCGCGGATCTTGCCGGGCACCCCGAGCCGCACGATCGCCGCGTCGTGCCCGGGCTCGCGACGGCGGCGGGTCTCCCAGCCGTCGTACACCTGGCCCTTGTGTCCGAACGAGGCCGGCCGAAATGTGGACGGCCCCTGGTTGATGAGGTTCTCCTTCTCCGCGAAGGTCTCATCGTTCGCCCACAGGACCGCGCCGCCCAGCGGGCGCAGTGCCAGGTCGGGCAGCCAGGTGAAGTCAGGTTGCGAGTCTTGCGAGTCGGCCACCTGACCATCGTCACAGAAGGTCAAGGTCGGCGCAGCACACCGAGCCGGCGGATCGCCTCGTCGAGGGTGTCGTCGCGTTTACAAAATGCGAAGCGCACCAGATGGTTCCACGCGCCGGCGTGCTCGGCACCCGGATCGCAGAAGGCCGACATCGGGATCGCTGCCACCCCGGCGCGTTCCGGCAGTTGCGCGCAGAACTCGGTGCTGTCGTGATAGCCGAGCGGCCGCGGATCGGCGCACAAGAAGTAAGTGCCGAAGCTGTCATGCACTTCGAAGCCCAGGTCGGCCAGCGCGGAGCCGAGTTTGTCACGCTTGGCCTGTAACGATTCCCGCAGCGCGGCCACCCACGCCTCCTCGGTGTTGAGCGCGTGGGCCACGGCGGGCTGAAACGGAGCCCCGCCGACGTAGGAGAGATACTGCTTGGCTGCGCGCACACCAGCGATGAGATCCGCTGCGCCGCAAGCCCATCCGATCTTCCAGCCGGTGCAGTTGAACATCTTGGCCGCGCTGGAGATCGTGACGGTACGGCCTGCCATGCCGGGGTAGTTGGCCAATGGGATGTGGCGGTGGCCATCGAACACGAGGTGCTCGTAGACCTCGTCGGTGATGACCAGCAGGTCGGCGTCCACCGCGAGCTGCGCTAGCCCGCGAAGTTCGTCGTCGGAGGCCACCATGCCGGTCGGGTTGTGCGGCGAGTTGACGATCAATGCCTTGGTCTTGGGTGTGACGGCGTTCCTCAGCCCGTCGACGTCGATCCGGAAGCCGCGGCCGTCCTGGATCAGCGGCACGGCACCGCGGCCACAGCCCGCCATCGCGATGACGGGGGAGTAGGAGTCGTAGAAGGGTTCGATCAACAGCACCTCGGAGCCGGGTTCGACGAGCCCGAGCACCGCAGAGGCGATGGCCTCGGTGGCGCCGACGGTGACCAGCACCTCGGTGTCAGGGTCGTACTCCGTGCCGAAGTGGCGCTGGCGCTGCGCGGCGATCGCTTCGCGCAGCGGCGCGATGCCAAGGCCGGGCGGGTACTGGTTTACGCCCTCGGTGATGGCGTTCTCGGCGACCTTGAGCATCGAGGGCGGCCCGTCCTCGTCGGGGAAGCCCTGGCCCAGGTTCACAGCGCCGATGCGCGCGGCCAGCGCCGACATCTCGGCGAAGATCGTCACCGCATAGGGCTCGAGGCGCCGGACCGTCATGGGTGTCGAGCGTAGCGAGACGGCGAAGCTCCGTGCAGGTCGGAGCAACTCGCCGCAACCGATTGCAGAGAATCCTCGGTAGCTCGCCTCGCGGACGGTAGATTGGGCGACAGGAACCCGGGCCGCCGGGTTCGCTGACTGCAAGGATGACGAGGATGCCGCGACGGGTGACCATCGACGACGTGGCGCGCCTGGCCGAGGTGCACAAGGCGACGGTGTCGCGTGCGCTGAATGCCCGGACTCGGGACCAAGTCAACGCCGAGACCCTCAAGCGGGTGAAGCGTGCTGCGCGCCAGCTCGGCTATGTGCCCAACGCCATGGCTCGGGGGCTGCGGACAAGTCGCTCGATGACCATCGGCGTGATCATCCCCGACCTCATGAATCCGATTTTCCCTCCGATCGTCCGCGGCATCGAACATGTGCTGCAACCACGTGGCTACACCGTCCTCGTGGCCAACACCGACTCGCACGACGACGTCGAAGTGTCGGCCTTCGAGTCGCTGTTGCAGCGCAGGGTAGACGGGTTCATCCTGGCCACCGGGCGACTCGATGACCAGACCGTCATCGACGAGGCGACGACGGCAGCCGTGCCAGTCGTGCTCGTCAACCGGGATTCGGGCGGCGGTCGGTACCCGTTGGTCTCGGGCAATAACAGCAGTGGAATCGATTCGGCAGTAACACATCTCGTCACGCTCGGGCACAGCCACATCGTCCATGTAGCGGGTCCGCTGAACTTCTCCACAACGCGTGCCCGGGCGGAGGCCTTCGAGGCCGCGGCGAATCGGGCGGGTGTGCGACACAGCACGCTCCACGCCCAGTCGTTGTCGATCGAGGCGGGTTGTCGCGCCGCGGATGAGCTGCTCGCCAGCCACGGCGAGCGTCCCACCGCGCTGGTCGCGGGCAACGACCTGGTTGCCCTCGGTCTGATCCGTCGGCTGCGCGCCAACGGGTTGCGCTGCCCCGAGGACATGTCGGTCGTCGGGTTCAACGATATGCCGTTCGCCGAGGACTTCTGGCCCCCGCTCACCACGGTGCACATGCCGTTGTGGGAGATCGGCGCCGAGGGCGCCCGCCTGCTGCTGCACGGAATCGAGGATGGCGAGCAGGAGGCCGCGACGCTGACCTTGCCGGTATCGCTGGTCGTCCGCGGTTCCACCGGGCCTGCGCCGGCCTGACCGAGGTCGCCGACGGCCGGGCCGCAACCCGTTGACACCCCGCACAGCGCTGTGTCACGATTCACTGCAATCGATTGCAGAACATGAGCGTCACACGCCGCAGTCGGTTCGACAGAGAGGTTGGACATGCGCAAGATCACTGCACTGCGCGCGATCGTCGGCATCGCCGCCATCGCGCTCGCCGCGTCGGGCTGCACCGCTGACGGCCCCGCCAACAGCGACACCGCAACGATTGGTGCCTCGCTTCCCCTGACCGGTGAGTTCAGCCAGGGTGGTCTGGACACGCAGCGCGGTTACGAGACCTGGGTCGAGATGACCAACGAGGGCGGCGGCCTGGTTGGCAAGCCGGTGAAGATCATCGTCAAGGACGACGCCACCACACAAGACACCGCCGTCAGCAATTACAACAACCTGATCGCCAAGGATAAGGTCGATCTGCTGTTGGGCAGCCAATCGTCGCTGCTGAACATCCCCGCATCGGCGGTCGCGGAAAAGAACAAGATGCTGTTCGTCTGCCCGTCCTGCGCCTCGCCCGACATGTTCTCGCGCGGGTTCTCCTACATCTTCTTCTCCCAGCAGGCCGTGGCCAGCGACCAGGCCAAGGTGTTCGCCCACTGGATCGCCAACCTGCCGCCCGACCAGCGGCCGAAGACCGCGGCCTATCCCGCACTTGACGACCCGTTCGCCGGCCCCGCGGTGGACGGCGCCGAGAAGATTCTCTCGGCGGCCGGTATCAGAACCGTCTACAAGGACCAATATCCAACCACCACGAAGAATTTCGACTCGGTGGTCAACGCCATGAAGGACGCAGGCGCCGAAATGGTGGTGCAGGGTGCGCAATTCGAGGACGGCGTCAACATGATCCGTGCGATGAACCGTGCCGGCTACAAGCCGTCGATCGTCTTCCAGAGCAGTTCGCCCACCTACGGACAGCAGTACCTCGACGGTGTGGGAGCGCAAAACGCCGAGGGCGTGTTCTCATCGGCCAGCTACAGCCCGATCGCTAAGACCGCCGACAACGCCGAGTTCGTGAAGCGCTACGAGCAGAAGTACGGCACCACGCCGCCCGAGGATGCCGCCGACGGTTTCGCCGCGGCCCAGGTGCTCGCCGCCGCCGTCAACGCGGTCGGCTCCTACGACGACCAGGCCAAGCTCGCAGACTGGTTGCGCGCCAACATAGTTGAGACCGTCCTCGGACCGTTGAGCTGGAACGCCGATGGCAGCCCCAAGGGTGAGTTCCTAGTCGGCCAATGGCAGGGCGGGGTCTCCCAGGTTGTTCTGCCGACCGATGTCGCCACCACCGACAAGATCCTGCGCTGGCAGGGCGGCGTCATCTAGGCACCGGATCGACACTAGGAGCCCCTACGATGGTCTCGCTCGTTCAAACGCTCATTCTCGGCCTGCTGGTCGGCGCGCTGTATGCGCTGATGGCCTCCGGCCTGACCCTGATCTTCGGGGTCATGCGGGTGATCAACTTGGCCCACGGCGCGTTCGCGATCCTCGCCGCGTTCCTGACATTCACGTTGTGGCGCAACCTCGGTATGGATCCGATCCTGTCCATCCCCGTCGTGATGGCCGTGATGTTCGCGATCGGGTGGCTGGTATACGTCCTGGTGATCCGGCACGTCCGCGGCGCCCACGTGAGCATGACGGTGCTCGCCACCTTTGGCATCGCGCTGGTGCTCGAGGGAGCGATGGGCTTCATCTGGGGTAACACCTCCACCGCGGTGCGGACCTCCTATACAGACGCGTCGTTGTCACTCGGGCCGCTGTACGTGCCGCAGGCGATGCTGATCACCGCGGCAATCGCGGCGTTGGTCATCGGCGGCCTGTACCTCCTGCTGAACTACACCTGGACCGGCCGGGCCATCCGCGCCGCGTCGACGAACGAAGGGGGAGCGCTGCTCGTCGGTGTCAGCGTGGCGACCGTCGCCGCGCTCACCTTCGCCATCGGTGTGGCCACCCTCGGTGCCGGCGGGGCGATGCTGTCGACGATCTATCCCTTCCTGCCTGGCACGCACTACCAGTGGATCGCCCGGTTGCTGGCCATCGTGGTGCTCGGCGGCCTCGGCAGCCTTCCCGGCGCGATTCTCGGAGCCCTGGTCATCGGGGTGGGGGAGATGGCCGCCACCAACTATCTCGGGGCAGCGTGGCCCGTCGCGGTGCCTTTCCTGGTCATCATCGTCGTGCTGATCACCCGTCCCCAGGGCATACTCGGCACCCGGCTCAGAGAGGACGCGGTCGCATGACCACGATTTCGGGGGCCTCCCGGCTGCTCGATCCGCGCATGCAGAAGCTCATCACCCGCGGCCTTGTGCTCGTCGCGGCGGTCGTGATCGTGCTTTTCCCATTGTCCCCCAGCGCATCTGCGCAGAACACGGTGATCCTGGCGTTGGTGTTGGCCATCGGGGCCAGCGGCCTGAACATCATCACCGGTTACACCGGGTACCTCTCACTGAGCCAGGGCGCGTTCATTGGCATCGGCGCCTACGTGGGCGCGATCCTGGCCACCCGGTTTCCGGACGTGCAGCCGCTGCTATGGGCGCCCATCGCCGGCGTGGTCGCCGCGTTGATCGCGATGCTGCTCGGCCTGGTGACCTATCGATCGCGGGGCCCGGCCTTCGTCATCATCACCGTGGCCTTCCTATTTCTCGTGCAATTCGTCGCGATCGAATGGGTGCCCGTCACGAACGGCACGGCCGGGCTGACGCTGCCCCTTCCGGATTGGCCCGACCCGTGGGGCAATTGGCCCTTCCACCTGGCTCTGGTGGTGCTGTTGGCGTTGTCACTGACGATGACCTGGTGGATCCGGCGCACTAAATTCGGTATGGGCCTCATCGCGATTCGCGAGGATGAAGGCAAGGCCGGCACGATCGGCGTCAACGCACCCGTTTACAAGCTCCTCGCATTCGGGGCCAGCGCACTGTTCGTCGGTATGGCGGGTTCTGTGTACGGCTACTACCTGTCCTTCGTCGATCCGATCGGCATGTTCTCGATCATCACCAGCGCGCTGATCGTGTTGTCGGTGATCCTGGGCGGCCGCGGGACGCTGTTCGGACCGGTGCTGGGCGCGTTCATCATCCAGCCGGTCAACAACTTCGCCAATGACACGTTCGGCGGAGGCAACGCGCGCCTGGTGATCTTCGGTGGCTTGCTCGTACTGCTGGTCATTCTGTTGCCGAAAGGCATCCTGCCAACCGCCGCCGCACTGCTGGAGAAGACCAGATCCAAAGGCACCGTTGGCCTTTCCGGTGCCCGGCTGAACCCGCTGGACCGGCCTCTCGCTCCTGCGGAGGCCCGCCCGCCCGCGCCGACCGGACGCACCCTGCTCGAAGTCCGTGGTCTGCACAAGAGCTTCGGCGGCAACCACGCGGTGAACGACTGCAGCTTCACCGTGCCGGAGGGTTCGATCACCGCGCTGATCGGACCGAACGGCTCTGGCAAGACGACGGTGTTCAACCTGATCTCGGGCACGATGACGCCCGACCGCGGCGAAATCCTGTTGAACGGTGAACGCATCGAACGACTTTCGCCGTGGTCGCGGGCGCACCGCGGGATCGGCCGGACCTTTCAGATCACCCGGCTGTTCCGGGAGATGACCGTGCTCGAGAACGTCGTAGCCCCGCTGCGAGACTTCTCGGTGCGCCAGCTCGGGCTGGGTGCGGTCAGCGGTTCGGAGGCCGCTCGCGCCGAAGAGCTGCTCGAGTTCGTTGGGATGTCGGCATACCGGGATGCTCGCGCCGGGGCGCTGTCCTACGGTCAGCAGAAGCTGGTCGAGCTCGCCCAGGTCCTCATGCTGGACCCGAAGTTGATCCTGCTCGACGAGCCTGCAGGCGGCATCAACCCGACGCTGATCGAGCGGATGGGCGACCTGATCCGCGCGCTTAACGCTCAGGGGACCACGTTCCTGTTGGTCGAGCACAACATGCCGTTCGTCGTCGGCTTGTGCGATCCGATCCGGGTGCTGGCCCGCGGCGCGGTCATCGCGCAGGGCTCGCCTGAGCAGATCCAGAAGGACCCGCTGGTGCTCGACGCCTATTTGGGTGACGACTACCTGCTGGAGGCGCCGTCGCGGTCCGTGAATATCCCTGTGGTGGAGAGGAATCCAGCATGATCAGGCTCGAAGGCGTAGTCGCCGGTTACGGCGGCGGCAATGTCCTGCAGGGTGTCGACCTGGAAGTGAATACAGGCGAACTCGGCTGCATCGTCGGGCCCAACGGGGCGGGCAAGTCCACCGTGCTGCGCGCGGTCAGCGGGCTGCTCAAACCAAGCGCGGGACGTATCCTGCTCGATGGCGAAGACATCACAGGCCGGACGCCCGACGCCGTTCTGGCGCGCGGTGTCACCCAGGTGCCGCAGAGCAACGGGCTGTTCGCGACCCTGACCGTGCGGGAAAACATCCTGATGGGCGCGTACGTGATCCGCAAACAGCGGGCGCTGGTGCGTCAGCGCTACGACGAAGTGCTCGACATGTTCCCCCTCGTCCAGAACAAGACCGGGGTCCGATGCGGCAACCTCTCCGGCGGCCAGCGCCGCATGGTGGAATTCGCCCGCTCACTGATGCTCGACCCGAAACTCGTTCTTCTTGACGAACCGTCGCTAGGTCTGGATCCCAAGTCGCTCACCGTGATAGACGAGGCGGTCGCCATCATGCGGGCCAAAGGCAAGGCCGTGCTGATGGTCGAGCAGAACGTGCGCTTCGGGTTGCGGATGGCCACCAGCGGCATCGTCATGGAAAGTGGCCGGGTGTTGCTCACCGGACCCGCCCAGTCGGTGCTGTCGAATCCAGAGATCGCCGACCTCTACTTCGGCGGGGCGGTACACGCACCCGTCCAATCCGACACCGCCGCCAACCA
>DASRJA010000141.1:0-4847 GCA_035649695.1 Mycobacterium sp.
ACGCGGCGGAAGCCGTCGATAAAGGTCTGGCGGGTCAACTCGGCTTGCGGGCCGATCCATTTGTTCGCATAGGCGACGGCGCCGAGATCTACGGCCAGGAACGCGCCGACCGCACCGATGCCCAGCAAAACCGAGCGTCGACTGAGTTGAGTCACAAATTGGCAAAACGCGCCGCGGCACGGATTGCTTCGGCGTTGTGCTCTAGATCACAGCATTCTTCGCTACCGACGTCAGCAATCCGTCGACATTGCCGATGCCGCCGTCGAATGGGTTGCCGCGCTTGAGGACGTGTGTGCCACCAGGCGTCACCGCGACGAGTTTGGGTGAGCTCGAACCGATTTGGAATCGGCGTCCAAACTGCACTTGATCCAACGGAACCACTGCTCCGCCGCCGTAACTGAACAACCCCAGCTTGCGGTCGATTACCGCCACCGGCCGGCATTCGTGCAATGGCTGGCTGCGGCGGCGACGAAACTTGCGCACCACGAGATAGGTCACTGCTCCGATGGCCAGACCGACAGCCAGGAACGCTGCGCCCAGCGTGCTCGAGGGGACGCCCGCGACGAGCGTGACCGCGCCGAAGCCAGCGACGACGAGAGTGATAACGCCGAGCACGAACGCCAACACCGTCAGCGCACCCGTGCAGCGATCGAAGACCAGGACTCGTCGGCCGTCATCTGTGACGACGAGTCCGCCCGTGTCGGCAAGGATGCGTGATTCGGTCGGCGCGCTCATCCCGGACAGCATGCCGACCATTGGCGGCGAGCGTGCGCGTTTGCACGGAAACAGCGGCGTGTCGTGTGCAGACACGGACGCTCGCGGGCAAGTCAGATGGCCATGGCAGGCTCACTGCCCCACGGCGACAGCCGAACGCATCATCTGCCCTTGGCGGCGGGGAACGTCACGACGTCACGGCCGAGCGGCATCTCGTCGCGGCGCGCCCCTGTGCGGTCGGTGCTGATGGGAATCGCTTGGAGGGTGTCGTAATACGGCAGCACTTCGGCCAGGGGTGGTGTCCGACCGGTCAGCTCGAAACTGTCAAAGACATAAGGCATCCCGTCAGCGAACACGACCGAGGGACGGTCGGTGACCTGGAAATGCAGGTGCGGGCCGCCCGTAGTTCCCGAACTGCCCACATTGGCGATCTGGCGGCCGCGACCAACGTGGTCCCCGGGACGAACCGATATGCTGCCCTGCCGCAGATGGGCGTACACGGCGAAGCGGCCGTCGCCGATGTCGATCACCACGCGGTTGCCACCGGCGTTTGCGGGTGTCGGCTCCTCGCGTCCCTCGCCGACCCGTAGATCCGGGTTGCCGTCGTCGGCGATGGCAACCGTGCCGTCGGCCACGGCGTACACCGGCTGACCGAATGTGGGAAAGCTCGTCGGCAGTGTGGGATCGCCTGTGCCCGGCCGATTCTCGGCGTCAAGTTGGTTGAAGTCGATCGCGTACCGCTGTGCGAGATACCACCTCCCGTCGATCGGATACAGGGCGCGGCGGTGTGGCCCGTCGCAGCAGCCGCCGAGGGCTGCCCAACGGGCGCCTGCCAGCGGGGGGCCGAGTACGACCGCAGGCCGGCGTTCAACTTCAGTCGCCATGCCGGCGAACGTCAATTCCTCCGGAGGGAGCGGCACATCCGGCGTGGGGTCGATCGTGATGCGGTGGGTGATCGCTGCCGGGATGTTGTCGTCGGGAAGCGATATGTCCATCCAGACAATGCCGACGGAGGAGGGCGGTAGGGCGACAGTGGGAGTTTCGGCCGATGCGGCAAGCGATGTGGCCGCGTCCAGGGAGTCGCCGGTCAGCCGGGTCAACATGGCTCCCGACTCCGCGTCGTGCACCTCGACGGCGTTCAGCGTGACCGGCGCGGGGACGGCGTTGGTCAGTAGTAGTTCGTAGACCAGGTGAGCCCGGTCATCGGTGCCGGTGAACCAGCGTGGTATCGACAACGTGCTCGCGAGTAACGGTGTGATCTGGCCGCCCACGGGGGGCTTGACCGGTGGCGAAGTCATGGTCGGCTGTGACGAACAAGCGCTGAGCACAACCGCGCAAACGGCGATGAACGAGCGCACAACTGAGGCCGCGGCCTGACCGGTTCTTGCAGGCCCGGATTCGCAATCACGCTGGATCGCCCAGCCGAGTTCGCGCAACCCACACCACCTCGGTTGTTGACGTTCGTGATCATATGCAGCGGCCGGACGATGGGTGCTGGTTTCAATACGATCGGGCGGGCGTCTCGCGGGCAAGTCAGATGGCCATGGCGGCGCGGACGTCGGCTTCCGACGCCGAGCCTCCGGTGCCGGACGACGTGATGCGGCCGGACTCCAGGATGTAATACCGCTGCGACGACTCGAGGGCGAAGCCGATGTGCTGCTCGACCAGCAGCACGCCCAGATCACCGCGCTTCGTCAATTCGGTGATCGCAGCTTCGATCTCGGCGACCACCGACGGCTGGATGCCCTCGGTGGGCTCGTCGAGGATCAGGCATTTGGGGCTGGTGATCAACGCCCGGGCGATCGCCAGCTGTTGCCGTTGGCCGCCGGACAGCAGGCCGGCCCGCCGCGTCAGCAGCTCCTTCAAAGCGGGAAACAGGTCGAGCTGCTCATCGATCAGCAGCTTGCCTTTCTTGCGGCCGTCGGCGACGACTTGAAGGTTCTCGGCGGTCGTCAACTGCCCGAAGGACTGCTGGCCCTGCGGGACGTACGCCAACCCACGCGCCACCCGCGCGCTGGGCCGCAATTTGGTGATGTCGTCGCCATCGAAAACCACCTTGCCTGCAGTGCATTTCAACAGCCCCACGGCGACACGCAAGAGCGTGGTCTTGCCGGCGCCGTTGTGACCCATCACCGCCGCCACGCCGTCGGACGGCACTTCGAGGCTGACGCCGTGGATCACCTCGGAGCGGCCGTAGCCGGTGTGGACGTCGACAAGCTGCAGCATCAGGAACTCTCCTCGATGAGTTCGTCCGGTATTCCTTCAGCGCCGGCGGCGGCGGTACCGAGGTAGACCTCCTGCACCTTCGGGTTGGCCTGCACCTCGGCGACCGAACCCTCGGCGATCACCTGCCCCCGTGCCAACACAGTTACCGACGTCGCGAACGCCCGCATGAAGTCCATGTCATGTTCGACGACGACGACGGTGCGTTCATCGCCGATGCGGCGCAACAGGTTTCCGGTTTCTTCGCGCTCCTCGTGACTCATGCCCGCGACCGGCTCGTCCAGCAACAGCACGTCGGCGTTCTGCACCAGGAGCATGCCGATCTCCAGCCACTGTTTCTGGCCGTGCGCCAGCACACCGGCCGGCTTGTCGGCCAGCTCCGTCAGCCCTGTGGTCTCCAGAGCTTCCTCGATCGCCGGCAGTATGCCCCGGCGCCTGCGCAATAGCGTCCACGGTGAGCGGCCCGCCCCCGCGGCGATATCCAGGTTCTGCAGCACGGTCAGCTGCTCGAAAACGCTTGCAGTCTGGAATGTCCGGCCCACGCCGCGCCGCGCGATCTGGTGCACCTTCTTGCCGAGTAGCTCGGCACCGGACTTGTTCACCGATCCCGTCGCGGGCACCAGTCCGGTGATCGCGTCGATGACGGTCGTCTTGCCTGCGCCGTTGGGTCCGATCAGGAATCGCAGGTCGCCCTGAAACAGCGTCAGATCGACGTCGCTGACCGCCTTGAAACCGTCGAAATCAACCGTCAGACCGCGCACTTCGAGATATTCGGTGCCCATGCCAACATTGCCACCGGCGACCGGTTCCAGCTCAGCAGTGGTCATGTTGCGGCTCCGACCTTTTCGGCCTCGGGTTCGGGATCGGGATCGAGTACGACGGGCGCGTCCTTGGTGCGTCGGATCCGCTTGAACAACGCACCCAAACCAGCGAGCCCGGCGGGGAAGAAGCCAACGACGACGATGAACAGCAGACCTTGCGCGTAGGTCCACTCCGACGGAAAGCGCTCGGAGAAAAGGCTTTGCGCCCATGCGACCCCGATGGCACCGAGCACCGGCCCGAGCAGCGTGGTGCGCCCGCCGATGGCGACGCCGATGAGGAACACGATCGACGGCAGGATGCCGACCTGTGATGGTGCGATGAAGCCGACGATCGGTGCGAACAGTGCTCCGGCGATGCTCGCGAAGAACGCGGCGACGGTATATGCCACCACCTTGATGTTGGCGGGGTCATAGCCTAGGAATCGCACGCGTTCCTCGCCGTCGCGCACCGCGACCAGCAGCTCGCCGTAGCGGCTGTACATCAGCTGGCGCACCACTGCGACCACGACGAGCAATACCCCCGCGGCGATGAAGTACAGCATCCGCTTGTTCGCCGGGTCTTTTAGCGCGAACCCGAAGAACGTGCGGAAGTTGTTGAGCCCGTTGCTGCCTCCGACACTGGTCTGTCCGACCAGCAGAATGGCCAGGGCCGCCGCCAGCGCCTGGGACAGTATCGCAAAGTAGGCGCCCTTGACCCGACGCTTGAACACACCCAAACCAAGTACGGCCGCGATTACCGTCGGCACCAGCACGATCGCCAGCAGCGTGAAAGCGGGAGAGGCGAATGGCTCCCAGTACGCGGGCAACGCGCGTACCCCGGCGATCTGCATGAAGTCCGGCACGCTGGTGCCGCGCAACTGCGCGTCGGCGATCTTCAGGTGCATACCCATCATGTAGCCGCCGAGCCCGAAGAAGACGCCCTGGCCAAGCACCAGCATGCCGCCGCGGCCCCACGCCAGCCCAATGCCGACGGCGACAATCGCGAAGCACAAGAACTTCCCGAGCAGGCTGAGCCGGAAGTCGGAGAGCACGGCGGGTGCCACCGCGAACAGCAGCACCGCCGCCACGCCGAATCCCGCCCAGGTCTGC
>DASRJA010000142.1:0-8272 GCA_035649695.1 Mycobacterium sp.
ACGGCGGATGGTGGGTGCTCGGCGTCACCGATGCCACGATGGCCGATTGCCTGCGCACGATTCCGATGTCGCGATCCGACACCGGGGCTGTAACGCTTGCGGCACTTGGCGACACTGGGTTAAACGTGAGCCTGGTTACCGCGCTGGCGGATGTGGACAGCGTCGACGACATCGACGTGGTTCGGCACGAATGCGCGCCGGAGAGTCGGTTCGTGCGGGTCACCCGGGGTGTGTCTCATGCTCGGTAACCTCTACGACAGGGCGCTCGCCGGCGAACGCTGCTGGCTCCGTCACGACAACGGCCGGGTCGACCGGTTGCCGGTGCGCAGCTGGCTCGGTGGCCGCCACGCCGACGCGCGGTTCGACCACGCCGTTGTTGGGCTGTGTAACGGCCCGACGATCGACTTGGGTTGCGGCCCCGGACGTTTGGTGGCCCACCTGGTCCAGCGGGGAGTGCCTGCGTTGGGCGTCGACCAGTCCGCCACCGCCATCGCACTAGCGCGACGCAGCGGCGCCCCGGCCCTGCGCCGCGACGTGTTCGATCCGCTGCCGGGGACCGGCCGCTGGCAGACGGTGCTGCTGGCCGACGGCAATGTCGGTCTCGGCGGTGACCCGCGGCGGATTCTGCGGCGCGCGTGCGAACTACTGCGCTACGGAGGACGCTGTGTGGCCGAATTCGACTCGGCCATCAAGGGGATCCATGCAGGTTGGGTCCGACTCGAATCGTCGCGCCGTATCGGCCCGTGGTTCCCATGGGCTTCCGTTGGCATCGATTGCGCGGCACGGTTGGCCGACGACGTTGGCCTTGCGGTCGCGGTGGTCCACCCGATCGGCCGTCGCGTGGTGGCCAGCCTGGTCGCGACATGAAGGCGGCCACCTTGCGCGGCACGTCGATTACCGCACGCGTCGGTCTCGCCTTGGGTGTCGCAGTGGCGGTGTGTTTCGTCACCGGGCTGATCAGTCACTTCATCCAGCACCCGCAGCCATGGTTCTTCTGGCCCACCCGGCCGGTGTGGCTGTACCGCGTCACCCAGGGCCTGCATGTCATCTCGGGGATTGCGGCCATTCCGCTGATCATCGTCAAGCTGTGGTCGGTGTGGCCGAAGCTGTTCGAGCGGCCCGTTATCGGTGGGCTGGTCCGGCAGATCGAGCGGTTGTCGATTCTGGTGCTGGTCGGGTCCATGCTGTTTCAGCTGTCGACCGGGTTGCTGAACATCGCGCAGTGGTACGCGTTCAAGTTCTTCTTCACCACCAGTCACTACGCGATGGCGTACGTGGCCGCAGGGGCAGTACTGGTGCACATCGGCGTGAAGCTGCCGATCCTCCGCCGCGCGCTGGGGGAGCCGGTCGATGACACGCCCGCTTCTGTGGGGCCGACGCGGCGCACAGTGCTGCGCGCTACATGGCTCGCGGTGGCGCTTGCCACAGTCGTGACGGCGGGGCAGACGGTGCCGCTACTGCGCAAGGTGTCGGTGCTCGCGCCGCGTTCGGGCCAAGGGCCGCAAGGCGTTCCGATCAACCGGTCGGCGATCGCTGCGGGTGTGCTGGGCAGCGCGCAGTCACCGGACTACCGGTTGACGGTGACGAACGGACCGACTTCGCGGGCATTCAGCCTCGCCGACTTGCAGGCGATGCCGCAGGCCACACACAGGTTACCGATTGCGTGTGTCGAAGGGTGGAGCGCCGACGCGGAGTGGACCGGGGTGGTGGTTGGCGACCTCGTCGCCGCGGTCGGTGGCTCACGCGACTCGGACGTCCGGATGATCTCGCTGGAACCGCCAGGGCCGTACTCGCGGACGGTGCTACCGGCGCGGCATGTCAGGGACGGCAAGACATTGATCGCGCTGAAACTCAACGGCCAGACGCTGGACCTGGACCACGGGTATCCCTGCCGGCTGATCGCGCCGACCAGGCCCGGTGTCCTGCAGACGAAATGGCTCTCCCGTATCGAGGTCGTGCCATGAGAATCGCGCTCGTCCTACTCGGAGTGGTGCTCGGTGCCTATGGCGCAGTGCTGCTGTGGGAGAACCCGCCGGTGATCATCACGCGAATAGTGGTGTGGGCGTTGGTCGGCGTCGTGCTGAACGACATGGTGTTCGCGCCAGTGTGCGTGGCGCTGGGCTTCGCCGGCCGCAGGCTCATACCGGGGAAGTGGTGGCCACCAGTCGCGGTGGCGACGTTCTTGAGCGTCGTGCTGGTGTTCCTGGCGATCCCGGTGTACGGCAAGCCGGGCCTGCGCCCGGACAATATGACGGTACTGGACCGCAATTACCCACTTGGCCTGTGGATTTCGCTCGGAATCGTGTGGGCCTGTGTGCCGTTGTATTACCTCGCGATGCGGCGGCTACCAGTTCGTCAGGATGAAGTGGTTGAGCAGGAGAGCACCGACGACGTTGAGCGCCAGCCACCAGCGGTGTGACCGCGGTGGCAACAGCGCCGCGGCCGCGGTGAGCCATACCGCAAACGGCAGCCAGATGCGTTCGGTCTCGGCCTTGCTGAGCATGGACAGGTCGGCGAACACGATCGCCAGCAGCGCGCCGAGCACCACGAGGTGCAGGCCGGGGCGTCGCCTGATCGCCGCGACGTCGAATGCGCAGCCGACACCGGCGACGCTGCCCAGCCCGATCGCACACACCACCGATGCGAAGTTCGCCCACGACCAGTACTGAAACGGCCGGTCGTTGGCGATGCCCTGCCAATAGCGTTCCTGCACCAGCGTGTAGCCGTCGAACCACCAGAACCCCGCGATTGCGAACACGCCAACGACCGCCATGGCGGCAATCACCGCGGGAACCAACGCACTTAGGGCGGCCCGCGAGTCCACCGCCGCGAGCAGCACTGCCACCGCAGGCAGGGCCATCAGCACAAGGCCGTAGTTCAGGAAGATGCCCCAGCCCAGCAGGAGCCCGGCACCTGCAGCGGCCACGACCGGCCAGCGCACTGTGCGCCGAGCAGCCAACGCCAACAGCGTGATACCCCACGCGGTCACGCCGGCGAAGTAACCGTCCGCAGACACCGCGACCCAAATGGCCGTCGGCGCGACCGCGACGAACGGCGCCGCCAGCCGAGCAGTGTTCTCGTCCGCCAGGGCGCGCACCGCCACCACGATCGCGGCCGCGGCGCTCGACCCGACAAGCAGGCACAGCAGTCCCGCCCATGCGCCGCCGCCCAGGCCGATGCGGTCAAGCCAGACGAACGTCAGCAGCGCGCCCGGCGGGTGCCCCGACACGTGGGTGATCCACGAATTCGGTTGGAAATCAGGGATTCTGCTGGCGAACGTGCGGACCGCCTCGGGAATGTCTGTGACGGTTGGTACTTGGCGCAAGTACTCGTGCCGCGCTTCGAGGCGATGCGCGAAGCCGCGGTACCAGCCGTCGATCATCGCCAGGGAGAACGCCCACGTGCACGCGGTGGCCCAGGTGATCCACGGCAGTGCCCGCCACGGGAGGCGAAGCGCGACCGCCTGCCCCCAGACCACGGCGGCGATGCCGATGACGATCGCAGGCACGGTGCCCCAGCCGACGTGTGCTTTCCACCACCCGAAGATCGGCGCGGTGTCGGCGAAGCTGTAGAGACGCGCGGGGGAGGCGTGGATCAGCGGGGTGACGATGCCGAGGTGCAGATGCGGGACGGCGAATGCCGCGACGACCAGGACGACGCCGACGGTGACCGCCACCGCCTCCCTGCGACCGATCCGCACGTCCGCCAGCCTATTGCGCTGCCAGGCGGACCCGTCTGACGAATCGGTGACGCATCAGGCGTGGTGCTCATCGGTGTCCGCTGTGGACCCCCAGCGATTCCCTCAGCGCCCGCACTGATTCGATGAGGATATGAACACCTCGCCGTTCTGCAGCGTCGAGTTGGCAGAGCGCATCGAACGTGCCGAAACGCAAATGATCATTACGGCGACCGAGGCCGCACGACGGCGCTTGGGTGCGACGGCGTTCATGATGCCCATCGCAGGCGGCGCGGCGTGCTACGCCGAGGACGGCTCGCCGCTGAACAAGATCGTGGGCCTCGGCTTCGGTGGTGTGCCGAGCGGCGACGCTCTCGACGAGATCGAGCGGGCGTTCGCAGAGCGTGCGGCGCCCACGCATATCGAGCTGTCCAACCTTGCGGATCCCGCGATCGGTGCGGACTTGACGGGCCGTGGCTATCACTTGGTGTCGTTCGAGAACGTGCTGGGACGCGCCCTGGACGGCGAGAAGGGGACGGTGGCCCCGTCCGGGGTCGAGGTTCGGTTGAGCGACGATCGCGAGGCCTGGCTCGATGTCGTCGTCGACGGCTTCAGCGATCCGGACGTCGAGGGGGTGCCCTCACACGAGAATTTCCCGCGCGCGATCATCGAGAACGCAATCGGGGATATCGAGCAGGCAGGCGCCACACCGTATCTCGCATTCCGCGACGGCGTCGTCGCCGGTGGCGCGAGCATGCGCATGTCTGACGGCGTAGCGCAGCTGACGGGTGCGGCGACGGCGCCGACGCATCGCCGTCATGGCGTACAGACGGCGCTGTTGTCGACGAGGCTGGCCGACGCTGCGCGCGCAGGCTGTGACATCGCCGTCGTCACCACCCAGCCCGGATCGAAATCGCAGCAGAACGTGCAACGCCGTGGTTTCCACCTGCTCTACACCCGCGCAGTGCTCGTCAAGAGCTGATCCGTACCGTTCGTTCCATAACGGCGTAGCCTGGATGAATGCCCCGTCCGCGCACGTTCGATGAAAGCGATGTGGTCGCGGCCGCGCGCGACGAGTTTTGGTCGCGCGGATACACCGCGACGTCGGTCGACGACCTGACATCCGCCACCGGCCTGGGCAAGGGCAGCCTGTACGGGGCGTTCGGCGACAAGCATGGACTCTTTGTGCGTGCGCTCGAGGATTACATCGGCACCGCCCTCGACGGCGTGCGCGCCCAGCTCCGCGACCCCAAGTACAGCGCCTACGACCGGCTGGTCCGCCACATTCGCGCGCAAGTCAAGGCCATCGCCGCCGACAAGTCACGCCGCGGCTGCATGATCGCCAAGAGCGCCGCCGAGCTGGGCGCCACCGATGACACGGTGGAGCGTGCCGTCGACCGCGCGTACGCGGTGTGGACAGCCGAGCTCGTCGACAGCATCAAGGAAGCGCAGCGCGACGGTGCCATCGACAAGAAGCAGAATGCACACGCCCTGGCCACGACGCTGTTGGCCTTCATGCGCGGACAGGAGGCGCTGCACAAGGGGGGTGCCAAGCCCACGCAGATCAGAGCTGCCGCCGAACAAATGATCGCGCTGATCCCCACCGGCTCGAAATAGCACGGAATAGGACCGCCGGTTTATGCGTCGTAGTTCTTGACCGAATAGTCCAGAACTATCGAAGGCAGGCTCGTGGCACTTCTCAAGGGCAAGACAGCGGTAATCACAGGCGGCAGCACTGGCATCGGCTTGGCAACGGCCAAGAGGTTCGTCGAAGAGGGCGCGTACGTCTTCATCAGCGGTCGCCGCCAGACCGAACTCGATGCGGCGGTCAAGGAACTCGGTGACAACGCCACCGGTGTCCAGGGTGACGTGGCGAAGGCCGAGGATCTCGACCGGCTGTACGCCGCGGTCGCCGACAGCGGGCGCCGCATCGACGTGGTCTTCGCGAACGCGGCCGTGATCGACGTCGCGCGGATCGGCGACATCACCGACGATCACCTGGACTATCAACTCGACGTCGACTTCAAGGGCGTCGTGTTCACCGTGCAAAAGGCGCTGCCGCTGCTGAACGACGGCGGTTCGATCATTCTCAACTCCTCGAACACGAACGCCAAGGGCACAGAAGGCATCGGGGTGTACGCGGCCATCAAGGCCGCGCTGCGGTCGTTCGCCCGCACCTGGGCAAGTGAGTTGCGGCACCGCAAGATTCGCGTCAACGTGGTCAGCCCCGGAGCTACCTATACGCCTGGCATCAACACCCTCGCCGGCATGCTCATCCCAGGGCCGAATGCCGAGGAGCAGTTCGAGAACCTGCAGCGCAGCATCGTGCCAATGGCGCGTTACGGCACAGCAGAAGAGGTCGCCAACGCCGTGCTGTTCCTGGCGTCCGACCTGAGCAGCTTCACGACCGGTGCCGACATCCCGGTCGACGGCGGCATCAACCAGATCTAGTACAACACCTTGCGCATGTTCTCTTCGCTGTAGCGCGCGTCGAGCTCGGCCTGGCTCCAGTCGTACCGGATCGCCTTGGCCAGCTTCGCGACGCTCGGCACCGCGGTGGGATTCCACGTCGACGGATCCCACGTGTCCGAGCGCAGAAACGCCTTAGCACAATGGAAGAACACCTCTTCGACGTCGATCTCGAGCGCGAGGATGGGCCGCTTACCCTTGACCGTCATCGCGTCGAAGTAGTCGGCGTCGGCGAGGATCCGCGCGGTTCCGTTGATCCGCAACGTATCTCCGCGACCGGGAATGAGGAACAGCATGCCGACATGCGGCTGCTGCAGCACGTTCTGGTAGCCGTCCACGCGCTTGTTGCCCGGCCGCTCGGGAATCGCGATCGTGGTCTCGTCGATGACGTGGACGAAGCCCGGCGGGTCGCCCTTGGGTGAGACGTCGACGCGGCCCTGCGCATCGGTCGTCGCGATGAAGCCCAGCGGGGAGTGAGCCAGCCAGTCGCGGTGGATCGCCGACAGCTGGTCCTTCACCTTGTTCGCGACGTAGCGGTCGGGCTCACCGACGATCGCACGGAGCTCCTCGACGGTGTTCACTTCTCGACGCATTGCAACATCATCCTCCTTACGTTCATTTTGCAGTTGCCCACGTTTGTCACACTCCGCCGATGACCGACGTCGTCCAGAACCCCGACACCACCAACGAGCGCAGCCGCACCGGGCTGTCCGCCGACGCGTTGCGCCGGGGAATCATCGACCACCTGCGCTACTCGATCGGTCGCCCAGCGGCCGCCCTGCGGCCCGAGCACTACTACCGGGCAACGGCGCTGGCCGTGCGCGACCGGATGCAGGACAACCGGGTGGCATCGACGCAGACGTCGCTCGACCTCGGCAGGAAGGTGACGTGCTACCTGTCGGCCGAATTCCTGATGGGCCCGCAGCTTGGCGCCAACTTGCTCAACCTGGGCATCGAAGACGCGGTACGGGCGGCGCTGGCGGAACTCGGCCAGGACCTCGATGACGTGCTGGCATGCGAGGAAGAGCCGGGTCTGGGCAACGGCGGCCTGGGACGGCTGGCCGCGTGCTATCTCGACTCGCTCGCCACGCTCGAGCGCCCCGCCATCGGCTACGGCATCCGCTATGAGTTCGGCATCTTCGACCAGGAGATCCACGACGGCTGGCAGGTCGAACAGACCGACAACTGGCTCGACAACGGCAACCCGTGGGAGATCGCCAAGCCCGACGTCAACTACCGGGTCAACTGGGGCGGCTACGCCGAGCACTACACCGACGACGCGGGCCACGACCGTGTGCGCTGGGTGCCGGGACGGGTCCTCAAGGGTGTCGCCTACGACACGCCGATCCAGGGCTACGGCGTGAACACCTGCAACGTGCTGACGTTGTGGAGCGCGCGCGCCGTCAAGTCGTTTGCGTTGGAGGCGTTCAACACCGGCGACTATTACAAGGCGGTCGAGGACGAGGTCAACTCGGAAACCGTCACCAAGGTGCTCTACCCGAACGACGAGCCCGAGGCGGGCAAGCGGCTTCGCCTGCTGCAACAGTACTTTTTCGTGTCGTGTTCGCTGCAGCACGTCCTGCACATCATGGACGATCTGGCCGACGCGTCCGTCAAGGACCTTCCTCAGCGATTTGCGTTGCAGCTCAACGACACTCACCCATCTATCGGCGTCGCCGAACTCATGCGGTTGCTGGTCGACGAACGTCACATCGACTGGGCTGAGGCCTGGGACATCACCGAGGCCACCTTCGGCTACACCAACCACACGCTGCTGCCGGAAGCGCTGGAGACCTGGCCGCTGGCGATGTTCGCCGAATCGCTGCCCCGGCACCTCGAGATCATCTACGAGATCAACAGGCGGTTCCTCGACGAGGTGCGCGCGAAGTTTCCCGGCGACGAGGCCCGGCTGCGGCGGATGTCGCTGATCGGTGAGGACGGCGGCAAGAGTGTCCGGATGGCACACCTCGCTGCCGTCGGCAGCCACGCCATCAATGGTGTCGCCGCGCTGCATTCCGAGTTGCTCAAAGACAGTGTCCTCAAAGACTTTTACGAGCTGTGGCCGGAGCGGTTCTCCAACAAGACCAACGGTGTCACACCGCGGCGCTTCCTGGCGCTGGCCAATCC